>NZ_CP012700.1:2880727-3193586 GCF_001307295.1 Sphingopyxis macrogoltabida
CAGGCGCGCGTGCGGCACGAGATCGAGGCCGAACGGATCGCGATCGATCGCGCAGCGCAGGATCTGGTGTCGCGCGGCCTTGCCATCTGGTCGTCCGACGGCGCCGACCGGCCGGTGCTGATCGTGCGCGGGCAGGCGAACCTGCTCGACGAAAGCGCGCTCGGCGACCTCGACCGCGTCCGCCAACTGCTCGACGAACTCGAAACCAAACAGGACATCGCCGGGCTGCTCGACAGCGCGCGCGAGGGCAGCGCGACGCGTATTTTCATCGGGTCGGAGAATAAGCTCTTCTCGCTGTCGGGATCGTCGGTTATCGCCGCGCCCTATCGCGGCAGCGACGGGCGCGTGGTCGGCGTGGTGGGGGTAATCGGCCCGACACGCTTGAACTATGCGCGTATCGTTCCCATGGTGGATTTCACCGCTCAATCGCTCTCCAGACTGATACGATAGGTTTATGACGAACAACGAAAACGACACGCCCGTCCAGGACGACGCGCTGACCCCCGAAAATGTCGCGGCCGAAGCCGATGCGACCGAGGCCGTCGCGGGCGAAAACGACGAAGTGGCAAAACTCGCCGAACAGGTCGCGGCGCTGCAGCAGGACCTGCTCTATGCCCGCGCCGAGACGCAGAATGTCACGCGCCGCAAGGACAAGGAAATCGCCGACGCGCACGCCTATGCGTCGACGAAATTCGCGCGCGACATCCTCTCGGTCGCCGACAACCTTGGCCGCGCGCTCGCCGCGCTCAGCGAGGAACAGCGCGCCGACGAGGCGATCAAGCCGCTGATCACCGGGCTCGAAGCGACCGAGCGCGAGTTGCTGAGCGTCTTCGAACGCAACGGCATTACTCGCATCGCCGCGGTCGGCCTGCCGCTCGACCCCAACCAGCATCAGGCGATGCTCGAAATCCCGAGCGACAAGGCACCCGGCACGATCGTGCAGGAAATGCAGGCGGGCTATATGATGAAGGACCGCCTGCTGCGCCCGGCGATGGTTGGGGTGGCGAAGGCGGGGTAATCCGCCCCTCGTGAGCCCCGGCGAAAGCCGGGGTCCATGACGACTTGATCAAACGTCGAATGTCAACGCCGTGGGCCCCGGCTTTCGCCGGGGTGCGTGTAACCTCAGGCCGCCTTGCGCATCTTCGCCAATTTCTTCAGCACCATATCGCGCTTCAGCCGCGACAGATGGTCGATGAAGAGGATGCCCTCCAGATGATCGTGCTCGTGCTGGATACACGTCGCCATCAGCCCGGTCATCCGTTCCTGATGATGATTGCCGTCCTCGTCCTGCCAATCGACGGTGACCTCGGCGGGGCGCGTCACATCGGCATATTGCTCGGGCACCGACAGGCAGCCTTCCGAATAGACGCTATGCTCCTCGCTCTCGTCCGAAAAGACGGGATTGATGAAGACGCGCGGAGTGCGGATGATCCGCTTGCCCTCTTCATCTTCGGGGTCGAGTTCCTGCAGGTCGATGACGAGGATACGCTTCGGCACCGCGACCTGGATCGCGGCGAGCCCGATGCCGGGGGCGTCGTACATCGTCTCGAACATGTCGGCGACCAGCGTCTTCAATTCGGCGTCGAACGTCTCGACCGGCTTCGAAATGACGCGCAGCCGCGGATCGGGGGTCTCTATGATGGGTAGAATGGCCATGGGTGCGAGGTATGATCGCAGGGGCGCGGGGTCAAGGGGCTGGTGGCGCCTCGCATTCGAGGATCAATTCGTCCGTCGGGATGACATAGCCACCAAACAAACAGTCTGGTTCCTGACAACCGCCGGCAATCGCCCAGTCCTCATAGCGCTTCATTGACTTCCGGCCGGAAACCGCCTCCCCGTCCACTTTTTGCAACGTGAATTCAATCATCCGGCGGTCGAACATTCCCGTCTCATTCTCCGAAATCGCCTGCTTGCGCACATAGGCTCGCTGCCACAGGTCGAGATTTCCCACGCAATGGCTGGCGGCAAGCTTGCGTTCGAGCTTCGCAATTTCGGCATCGTCGGGCTGAAAGCCGTCAGTGGATGAACATGCGGAACAGGCGATAAACGCCGCTACGGCAAATTTACGCCTCAACTCTTCCTCCCCGCTAGCCCACCGGCCTTCTTGCGCGCAGCGCCTGCGCCAGCGTCCCCTCGTCGAGATAATCCAGTTCACCGCCCACCGGCAGACCATGCGCGAGTTGGGTCAGCCGGACCGGATAGCCCTCGAGCCGCTCGGCGAGATAATGGGCCGTGGTCTGTCCCTCCAGCGTCGCGTTCATCGCCAGCACGACCTCGTCGATGCCGCCCGCGGCGACGCGCGCGACGAGGGTATCGATGCTGAGGTCCTGCGGGCGCACGCCTTCCAGCGCCGACAGGCGGCCGCCAAGGACATGATATTTACCGGGGAACAGCCGCGACTTGTCGAGCGCCCAGAGGTCGGACACCTCCTCGACGACGCATAGCGACCGCGCATCGCGGCGCGGGTCGGCGCAGATCGCGCACGGGTCCTGCGTGTCGACATTGCCGCAGATGCCGCAGGTCACCAGCCGTTCGGACACAGTCTGGAGCGCCGCGAGCAAGGGCGCGAAGCTGCTTTCGCGCTTCTTCATCAGATGCAGCACCGCGCGGCGCGCCGACCGGGGGCCTAGGCCCGGGAGACGGGCGAGTTGCTGGACGAGCGCTTCGATTTCGGTGGAGGCCATGGGGTTGTGGTAGTGGGTGTGCAATCGGTGCACAATATCCCTCCCTCGTCACCCCGGACTTGATCCGGGGTCTATCCAACGGCCGCGATGATGGATGCCGGATCAAGTCCGGCATGACGAAGAGTGGTGCGTTAACCTTGCACGTCGCCGCATCCTCCGCCAAAGCGCCTGCCCATGCGCATCGCCTTCATGGGAACGCCGCCCTTTGCGGTGCCGACGCTCGCCGCGCTCCACGCGGCGGGGCACGATATCGTCGCGGTCTACACCCAGCCGCCGCGCCCCGCGCAGCGCGGCAAGAAATTGCAGAAGAGCCCGGTGCAGGTCTGGGCCGAGGAACATGGCCTGCCCGTCCGCACGCCGCGGAGCCTGAAGGACGAGACGGCACAGGCCGAATTCGCCGCGCTCGACCTCGATGTCGCGGTGGTCGCCGCCTATGGCCTGATCCTGCCGCAGGCGGTGCTCGCTGCCCCGCGCGAGGGGTGCCTGAACGTCCATGGCTCGATCCTGCCGCGCTGGCGCGGCGCGGCGCCGGTGCAGCGCGCGATTCTGTCGGGCGATAGCGCCACGGGCGTGACGATCATGCAGATGGACATCGGGCTCGACACCGGCGCGATGCGGCTGATCGAGACGACGCCGGTCGCGGGCAAGACCGCCGGAGAACTGACCGGCGAACTCGCCGAGATGGGCGCGCTGATGATGCGCCGCGTGCTGAGCGACCTGCATGCCTTCATCCCCGAACCGCAGCCCGAGGACGGGGTCACCTATGCGGCCAAGATCGACAAGAGCGAGGCGCGGCTCGATTTCCTGGTGAGCGCGGTGCAGGCCGAACGGCAAATTCGCGCCTTCAACCCGGTGCCCGGCGCCTTTTTCGAGCTGGAGGGCGAGCGGTACAAGATCCTCGCGGCGGAGGTCGTGCATCCGTCGGAAGCCGTGGCGGGCGCCGTCCCCGGCGTGACCACGGACGACAATCTGACCATCGCCTGCAACCCCGGCGCGATCCGCGCGACACGCGTCCAGCGTGCCGGCAAGCCCGCGATGGACACCGCCGAACTGCTGCGCGGCCGCGCGATTGCCAAGGGCGCGCGGCTAACCTGATCCCGTTCGCATCGAGCGAAGTCGAGATGCCCATCGGCGTCGAGCAAGGTCGCGGGGTGTCTCGACTTCGCTCGACACGAACGGCTAATGGGCGGCAATGACAAGATTTGCCCTCACGATCGAATTCGACGGCCGCCCCTTCATGGGCTGGCAGCGGCAGAGCCACGGGCCGAGCGTCCAGCAGGCGCTGGAAGAGGCGGTCACGCGCATCACCGGCGAAGCGGCCGCAGTCCACGGCGCGGGCCGCACCGACGCCGGGGTCCATGCGATCGCGATGCGCGCGCATGTCGATATCGAAAAGCCGATCCAGCCGTTCCGGTTGATGGAGGCGCTCAACGCGCAGCTTCGCCCGGCTCCCGTCGCGGTGCTCGCCTGCGCCGAGGTGGCGGGCGACTGGCACGCGCGCTTTTCGTGCATCGGGCGCGCCTATGAATATCGCATCGTCAACCGCCGTGCGCCGCTGACCTGGGACAAGGGGCTGTCGTGGCAGTTCGCCAGGCCGCTCGACGCCGAAGCGATGCACGGCGCCGCGCAGGCGCTGGTCGGGCGGCATGACTTCACGACCTTTCGCTCGGTGCATTGCCAGGCCGACAGCCCGGTCAAGACGCTCGACAGGATCAGCGTCAGCCGCCACGGCGACGAGATCATCATCGAAACCGCGGCGCGGAGCTTCCTTCACCATCAGGTGCGCTCGATGGTCGGCTGCCTCAGCATGGTCGGCGAAGGAAAATGGTCGGCGCGCGATCTCAAAGCCGCGCTCGAGGCCGCCGACCGCAGCGCGCTGGGGCTGAACGCGCCGCCCGACGGGCTCTATTTCGTCGAGGCGAAATATCCCTGAACGCCGTACTTCATACTTCGTCACCCTCGAACGAGACACGTGGCTCGTTCGACTTGATCCGGGGTCCAGGACTTCCGACGCAGCGATGGATGCCGGATCAAGTCCGGCATGACGAAGGGAATGCGCAAACAAAAAAGGGCGGCCCTTGCGGGACCGCCCTCTCTTTCCCCTTTTTGGAAAGCCTGCGTCAGAGCGCCTTTTCGGCGTAATAAAGCGGCGCATGTTCGTTGAGGATCTGGAGGATCTTCGCCTGCGCCGTCTTTTCGTCGCTTTCCTCCATCGCGCCGAGTTCGCGCGCGAGGCGGCTCGACGCCGCTTCGAAGATCTGGCGCTCCGAATAGCTCTGTTCGGGCTGGTCGTCGGCGCGGAACAGGTCGCGGGTCACTTCGGCAATCGACACGAGGTCGCCCGAGTTGATCTTCGCTTCATATTCCTGCGCGCGGCGCGACCACATAGTGCGCTTGACCTTCGGCTTGGTTGTCAGCACCTGCAGCGCTTCCTTCAGCGTCTTGTCCGACGACAGCTTGCGCATCCCGACGCCTTCCGCCTTGTTCGTCGGCACGCGAAGCGTCATCTTTTCCTTTTCGAAGCGGAGGACATAAAGTTCAAGCTGCATTCCCGCGATTTCGGACTTTTGCAGCTCGATGACGCGCCCCACGCCATGTTTGGGATAAACGACATAATCACCGACTTCGAACAAAAGCGTGTTCGCCGACATGCAAATTCCTTTCTGCTGCCTTGACCGCGGCTGGAAACTGCGACAACACCGGTGCATCCCGCCCTCCGGTTTGAGGGCGATCAGCAATTCGGGCGGCGCTAGCCAGTCAGAGTGGCAAGGGATATGGCTCCATAGGAACGCCGAATGTGCCCCAGCCCAAGTGGCGGGAAGAGGCAGAATGTCGGCGTGTTGTTATTAATTATAACAGATTCGCAACAAAATTGCCACCCCTGCGCGGAAATGCGTCGGGGCGATGGGTTGACGCCCGTTCCCACCCGTTTCAGGTTGAAACGAAACAGAGATAGGGAGCCGTCATGAAAGATCAAATCTGGTGGATTACCGGGGCTTCGTCGGGAATCGGCGCGGCGCTGGCGCGCGCGCTGGCGGCGCGCGGCGCCAAGCTGATCCTGTCGGGGCGCAATGTCGCCGCGCTCGAGGCGGTGGCGAAGGATTGCGGCGCCGGGACGATGATCCTGCCGTTCGAGGCAACCGACTATGCCGCGATTCCCGCGCTTGCCGAGCAGGCGTGGAACTGGTGCGGACGCATCGACGGGCTGGTCAACAATGCCGGCATTTCACAGCGCAGCCTGGCGATCGAAACCGATTTCCCGGTCTATGAACGGATCGTCGCGGTCGACCTGCTCGCACCGATCGCGCTGACGCAGGCGCTGCTGCCGCGGATGGTCGGCGCCGGCGGCGGGCAAATCGTCGCGATATCGAGTGTCGCGGGAATCGCGGGTGTGCCGCTGCGCAGCGCCTATTGCGCCGCGAAGCACGGGCTGATCGGCTATCACGACAGCGTGCGGGCGGAGAATGAGCACCTCGGACTGAAGGTCCTCGTCGTCGCGCCGGGATCGGTCGCGACCAACGTCAGCCGCAATGCGCTGAACGCCGACGGCAGCGTGCGCGGGGAAAGCGACGCCGTGATCGACAACGGCCTGTCGCCCGATTTCGCGGCGAAGCAGATCCTCGATGCCGTCGCGGCAGGCACACGCGAGCTGGTGGTCGCCGAAGGCGCCGAAGCCGCAACCGCCGCGCTGCGGCGCAGCGACCCCGACGCGCTGTTCGACCGGATGAGCGCGATGGTGCAGGCGGGCTATGCGCAGCAGATGAAGGCGACATCGGCGTCGTGAAGGACGGCCTGCGGCTGGTTTTTGCCGTTTGGGCCAACCTTACCCGTTCGCATCGAGCGAAGTCGAGATGCCCCTCAGGCTGGGCGTAAGGCCGACGGGTGTCTCGACTTCGCTCGACACGAACGGAAATAGAGGACGGTCAGGAATCCACCCCAAAGCCGAAAAGAAAAAGCCCCGCCGGATCGCTCCGGCGGGGCTTTTCTTTGCCCGCGAAGGCCGCGCGGCTTATGCCGCGCCGTGCGCCAGTGCCGCGAGGAGCAGGATCGCCACGATGTTGGTGATCTTGATCATCGGGTTGACCGCCGGGCCCGCGGTGTCCTTGTACGGATCGCCGACGGTGTCGCCGGTGACCGCGGCCTTATGGGCCTCGCTGCCCTTGCCGCCGTGGTTGCCGTCTTCGATATATTTCTTCGCATTGTCCCACGCGCCGCCGCCCGAGGTCATCGAGATGGCAACGAACAGCCCGCCGACGATCACGCCGAGCAGCAGCGCGCCGAGCGCTTCGAGCGCCGCAGCCGGACCGGCAACCGCGCGGATCACGAAATAGACGACGATCGGCGCGAGCACCGGGAGCAGCGACGGAACGATCATTTCCTTGATCGCCGCCTTGGTGACGAGGTCGACGGTGCGGGCGTAGTCGGGGCGGCTGGTGCCGTCCATGATGCCCTTGTTGTTCGCGAACTGGTCGCGAACGTCCTTCACCACGTCGCCCGCCGCACGGCCGACCGCGGTCATGCCCATCGCACCGAAGAGGTACGGCAGGAGCGCGCCGAGCAGCAGCCCGACGATGACATAGGGCGACGACAGCGAGAAGGTCAGCGGCGCGTCGATGCCGAGCTTCGCCGAATATTCGGCGATGTCGGCGGTGTAGGTGCCAAACAGCACCAGCGCCGCGAGGCCCGCCGAACCGATGGCGTAACCCTTGGTCACCGCCTTGGTCGTGTTGCCCACTGCGTCGAGCAGGTCGGTCTTTTCACGAACCGAATCGTCGAGGCCCGCCATTTCGGCGATGCCGCCGGCGTTGTCGGTGACCGGGCCATAGGCGTCGAGCGCGACGACCATACCGGCAAGCGCGAGCATCGCGGTGGCCGCGAAGGCGATGCCGATGATGCCGGCGGTCTGATAGGCGACGATGATGCCGACGCAGATGACGAGTGTCGGCAGCGCGGTCGATTCAAGGCTGATGGCAAGGCCCTGGATCACATTGGTGCCGTGGCCCGTTTCCGATGCCTTGGCGATGCTGCGCACCGGACGATAGTTGGTGCCGGTGTAATATTCGGTGATCCAGATGATCAGCCCGGTGATGACGAGCCCGAGCAGCGAGCAATAGAAAAGGTCGCTGCCGTTGAATTCGGTGCCCGTGATGTTGGTGCTCATGTCGCCGCCGAGCGCATAGCTGGTCGAGAACCAGATCGCCGGGATCGACAGGACGGCGGTGACGAGGAAGCCCTTGTACATCGCGCCCATGACGTTGGTCCCGCTGCCGAGACGGACGAAATAGGTCCCGATGATCGAGGTGATGATGCACACGCCGCCCATCAGCAGCGGCAGCGTCATCAGCGGGACGAGCATGTCGCCGGCCCCCTTCAGCAGCAGCGCGATCAGCACCATGGTGGCGCCGACGGTCACGACATAGGTTTCGAAAAGATCGGCCGCCATGCCGGCGCAGTCGCCGACATTGTCGCCGACGTTATCGGCGATCACCGCCGGGTTGCGCGGATCATCCTCGGGAATTCCGGCCTCGACCTTGCCGACGAGGTCGGCGCCGACGTCGGCGGCCTTGGTGAAAATGCCGCCGCCGAGGCGCGCGAAGATCGAGATGAGCGAAGCGCCGAACGCCAGCGCGACGAGCGCGTCGACGACGGTGCGATCCTCACCGCCGACGGTGTAGCCGCCGGGACCGACGAGGTACCAGAAGAAGACCGAGATCGCGAGGAGCGCGAGGCCCGCCACGAGCATGCCGGTGATCGCGCCGGCGCGGAACGCCATGGTCAGGCCCGCCTGCAGGCCCGTCTGCGCCGCGGCCGCGGTGCGGACGTTCGCCTTCACCGAGATGTTCATGCCGACGAAGCCGGCAACCCCCGACAGGACGGCACCGATGACGAAGCCGGTCGCCGAGATCGGGCCGAGGAAGACCCCGACCAGCACGGCGACGACGACGCCGACGATGGCGATGGTACGATATTGGCGGCCCAGATAGGCCTTGGCGCCTTCCTGGATGGCGCCGGCGATTTCCTGCATCTTTTCATTCCCCGCCGATGCGCTGAGCACCTGCCGCGAGGTAATGAATCCATAGAGCACGGCCAAAAGGCCGCACGCTATCGCGATCAAAACCGGATTCATGCGTGACTGTTCCTTCCCCATGAGAAGGGCGACGCAGAAGTTAGCAGTCGAGCACGTCCGACGTATTGTTGCCGGTTCGCTCTCTCCCCTGATGCGACCGCCCCAAATTTGGACGCCGAGTTATGGGAAGAAAGAATGCGACACGCAACCCCGGTTATTCGGCAATTTTCCGAGGTTTCGCGCTCAGTGCATGAAACCGAGACGCTCGGGCAGCGCGATCCGCTGCGCGCGGTCGATCAGGATGATTCCCTCGCCCACCCCAGCATGACCGATCGGCGTCGCGGCAACGTCGAGCGCCGCGGCGATCTCGCGAATGCTCGCTGCCGCGGCCGGGTCGGCAGCAAAGAGAAGCTGATAATCGTCGCCCGCGGTCGCCGCAGCGAGCCGCGTGTCGAGCACGTCGGGCCGCACCGCGAGCAGCGCCGCCGACAGCGGCAGCGATTCGAGTCTCAGGGTGAGCTGGCACTCGCTCGCCGCCGCCATGCGTTCGGCATCGATCAGCAGGCCGTCGGACACGTCCATCATCGCATGGACATGGGGCACGACCGCCTGACCGAAGGTCAGTTGCGGCTGCGGGCGGCGATAGGCGGCAAGACAGGTCTCGTTCGGTTCGACCTGCCCCAGCCGCATCGCGAGGCCGAGCCCGGCGTTGCCGATCGTCCCCGTCACCCAGAGCTGGTCGCCCGGCCGCATCCCGGCGCGCGACGGCGCGCCGCCCGCGGGCGCGCGGCCGATCGCGGTGAGGCCGAAGCTGCGCGGTGCTCCGGCGGGGGCCCGCACCGTGTCGCCGCCGATCAGGATGATCCCGAAACGGCGCATGACGCTGTCGAGTCCCTCGACAAAAGCCGCATCCCACGCGTCGTCGCCGAGGCTGTAGCCGATGAGCACGCCGATCGGCGCCGCGCCCTTCGCGGCGAGATCGGAGAGGTTCACCGCGACCAGTTTCCATGCGACGTCCTGCGGCGTGTCGTCGGGAAGAAAGTGGATACCCTCGACGATCATGTCGTGGGTGAGGACCAGCCCCTCCCACTCCGCCGCATCGTCGGCGAGCCCACGCGCGGCCGGGTCGGTCGCGATGGCGCGCAGGCGGGCGATGAAATCGGCTTCGCTCATATCACCCTCTCGTTTCGATGCGGGTCTATCTGTCCGTTCGTGTCGAGCGAAGTCGAGACACCCATCGAGCTAGCGCCAAGCCGATGGGCATCTCGACTTCGCTCGATGCGAACGGATATCTTATGCGCTGGTTCCCCGCACCGACTTCCCGATCGCATCGAGCAGCCCGTTCGCGAACCCGGCCTCGCGCGTGTCGAAAAACGCCTTGGCAACGTCGACATATTCGCTGACCACCGCGCCGATCGGCACATCGCCGCGCGCGATCAGTTCATAGGTGCCGGCGCGCAATATCGCCTTCATCGTCCGGTCGAGCCGCTCCATCGTCCAGCCGCTGGCCAGTCGGGCGGTGATCGCCGCGTCGACTTCGGGCAGCCGCGCGAGCGCGCCCTTCACGATATCGTCAAAGAAGGACAGGTCGGCATCGGCATATTCGGCGTCCTCGATGATCGCGCCGATCCGGTGCTGGTGAAATTCATGGATCAGCTTGGCGACCGGCGTCGCTTCCATCTCGTGCTGGTAAAGCGCCTGCACGGCGGCGAGGCGGGCGGCGGAGCGGGACTGGGCGCGTTTATTCATCGTTCTTTTCTTAGCTGAGACGCTGGCTGACCGAAAGCGCGTGCGCGGGAAGCCCCTCGGCCCCGGCCAGCGCGACCGCGGCCGGTCCGATCGCGGCAAGACTGGCTTCGTCGAGCGCGAGGAAGCTGGTGCGCTTCATGAAGTCAGTGACCGACAGCCCGCTCGAAAAACGGGCGCGGCGACCGGTCGGCAGCACATGGTTGGGACCCGCGACATAATCGCCGATCGCTTCGGGCGTGTGGCGGCCGAGGAAGACCGATCCCGCGTGGCGGACCCTGGCGAACAGCGCGTCGGCTTCGGCGGCGTCGACCGCAAGCTCGAGATGCTCGGGCGCGAGGCGATCGCAGAGCGGGATCGCATCGGCGAGCGTCGGGACGACGACGATCGCGCCGTTGGCATCCCAGCTTTCGCGCATCGTCGCTGCGGTCGACAGGGTCGGGATGATCGCATCGACAGCGGCGGCGACCGCATCGGCGAACACCGCGTCGTCGGTGAACAGGATCGACTGGCTGGTCGGATCATGCTCGGCCTGACTCAAAAGGTCGGCGGCGATCCGGCGCGCGTCGTTCTGCGCATCGGCGACGACGACGATCTCGCTCGGCCCCGCGACCATGTCGATGCCGACGACGCCGTAAAGCTGGCGTTTCGCCTCGGCGACCCAGGCATTGCCGGGGCCGGTGACGACGTCGACCGGCGCGATCCGGCCGGTGCCATAGGCGAGCGCCGCGACCGCCTGCGCGCCGCCGACGCGCCATATCTCGTCGACTCCGCCGATATGCGCCGCCGCCATCACGACCGGATTGGTCTCGCCGCGCGGGGTCGGAGTCATCATAACAATACGGCCGACCCCCGCGACCTTGGCGGGCAGGATGTTCATCAGCACCGACGAGGGATAGGCGGCGCGGCCGCCCGGCACATAGACCCCCGCCGCATCGACGGCGTTCCACCGCGCGCCGAGCCGCGCGCCGCTGTCGTCGCGATAATCGCGGTTTTCGGGAAGCTGCGCGGCATGATAGGCGCGGATGCGCGCAGCAGCGAGGTTCAGCGCATCGCGCAGCTCGGGCGTCAGCGCATCATAGGCCGCGGCGCATTCGTCTTTCGAGATGCTCCAGCCGCTCGCGTCCAAATCGAAGCGATCGAACTTCGCGGTGTAATCGGCAAGCGCCGCGTCGCCCTCGGCCTTCACCCGCGCGACGATCGCCGCGACATCGGCCGATACGTCGGACGCGCTCTCGCGCCGGTCGTTCACTAGCGCGTCGAACGCGGCCGCAAAGCCGGGCGTCGAAGCGTCAAGCCGCCGCATTGCCCGCCGCCTGCCGGAATTTCTCGACCAGCGCCGGAACTTCGGTCGAACGCAGCTTGAAGGCGGCGCGGTTGACGATCAGCCGCGCCGACACCTCGCTGATCACCGTCTGCTCGGCGAGCGCATTTTCGACGAGCGTGCGCCCGGTCGAAACAAGGTCGACAATGTGCGATGCGAGTCCGAGCTTCGGGGCGATCTCCATCGCGCCGTTCAATTTTATGCATTCGGCCTGGATGCCATGCCCCTCAAACCAGCGGCGGGTGATCGCGGGATATTTGGTCGCGACGCGAATGTGGCTGGCGCCGAGTCCGGGCGGTGCGCTGCCTTCGGGTCCCGCGAGCGACAGGCGGCAATGGCCGATACCAAGGTCGACCGGCGCATAAAGCTCGGAATAGTCGAACTCGTCGATGACGTCGGAGCCGACGATGCCGAGCTGCGCCGCGCCATGTGCCACGAACGTCGCGACGTCGAAGGCGCGCACCCGGATCAGCGAGATGTGCGGCTGGTTCGTCGCGAACACCAGCGCGCGGCTTTTCTTGTCGAAGAAATCCGCCGCAGGCTCGATGCCGACCGCTGCCAGCAGCGGCAGCGCCTCGTCGAGAATCCTCCCTTTCGGGATGGCAAAGATGATCGGTTCGGGCATAAGCGCGCCAGCCCATAAGCGGCGGCGGGAGAAAGGGCAATGAGCGAGCGCTATCAATTGGTGGACATGGCTGAGACCGGGCCTGCGGCGGTGCGCACCGCCCTTGCCAATCAGGTCGCCTATTGCCGCGCCAACGACGCCCCGGTGACCGCGCGCGTCGTCGCGGCGCTCGCCGCGCTGCTCGACAAGCCTGCGACCGATTTCGCGCGGCGGATCGCCGACTGGGACGGCATGCCGCTCGCCGACGCGCTGCCGCTGCGTGCCGCCGGCGGCATCCACGCCCTGCACCTGTCGGGCACGGCGAGCGAGCTCGCACCAATCTATGCCAATGCCGAAGACATCAACGACGCCGCGATCGTCGCGGGGGTCGTGCGGCGGCACGAAGCGGCGTTGCTGCCCTGGCTCGACGGCCCGCCGCAGACCAACGAGGCGGGGCGCTCGTCGAACTTTGTCGCGGCGATGCTCTGGCTGGTCGAGCAGGGCCTGCCGCCGCGCTTTCAATGTCTGGAGATCGGGTCGAGCGCCGGGATCAACCTGATGCTGGACCGCTATCACTACGATCTTGCCGGGGTGCAGGTCGGGCCGCAACCGGGCGTGATGGCCTTCACCCCCGAATGGCGCGGCATGCATCCGCCGCAGCACAAGATCGCGTTCGAGAGCCTCAAGGGCTGCGACGTCGCGCCCGTCGACCTGACCGATCCGGCGCAGGCGCTACGGCTCAAGGCCTATATCTGGCCCGAGCATGACGTCCGGTTCGCGCGCATGGAGGCCGCGGTCGCCGCGGCGCGCGCGAAGAAGCCCGATCTCGTCCACATGAACGCCGCCGACTTCGTCGAGGCCGAGCTGGCGAAGCCGCAGGCGGCGGGGACGACGCGCGTGCTGATGCATTCGATCGTCTGGCAATATGTTCCCGCCGACCAGCAGGCGCGGGTAACCGCCGCGATGGAGGCGGCCGGCAGCGCCGCCACCCCGGACCGGCCGCTCGCCTGGATCGCGCTCGAGGCGAACCGGACGCTGCACCGCCACGAACTGATCCTGCGTTATTGGCCCGGCGGCGATACGCCGCAGATGCTGGGTCATGCCCATCCGCATGGCGCGTGGATCGAGTGGCTGGCGAAGCCGTGAGAACCGGTTCGGCACCGCAAGCCATTGGTTCGCTGGAAATTTGACGGGCGCCATTCGCGGCGCATAGGGTATCGCCTCCTTGCACTGGAGGTCATCCGATGCGTGTTGTTGCCGGCTTGTCTGTCCTTGCTGCCGCCCTTTGCCTCGCCCGGCCGGTCGCGGCGGCCGAGGCTGCGCCCGACGTACCGTGGAGCGCGGCTGCGACCACACAGGTCGTAACCGAGGATCGCCGTTTCACCAGCGGCGACGCTGAACTGGCGGGAACGCTCTATCTACCGCGCAGCGACAAGCCCGTGGCCGCGATCGTCGTCACCCACAGCGCCTCGTCGCCGCTCGGCAATGCATCGCTCTACGATCATCTGAAAGCAATGCTGCCCGCGCTCGGCATCGCCGTCTTCACCTATGACCGGCGCGGCTCGGGACAGTCGGGGACCCAGGATGCGGGCGGCAATTTCACCACACTTGCCGACGATGCGATCGCTGCGGTGCAGAGCCTGAAAAGCGATCCGCGCATCGACGCCAAACGGATCGGGACATGGGGACTGAGCCAGGGCGGCTGGATCTCCCCGTTGGCGGCGTCGCGCAGCGGCGATATCGCGTTCGTAATTTCGGTGTCGGCTCCCGTCGTCACCGCCGACGTCCAGATGATCTTCTCCTCGACCAATCATCTGCGCGCCAACGGCTATCCGCAGGCGGACATCGACCAGATGGTCGCGACGCGCCAGGCGGTCGACGACTATATGCGCGGCACCGCGAGCCGGGAGGCGGCGCAGCGCCGGGTCGACGCCGCGAAGACAAAGCCATGGTTCAAATATCTCTACATGGGCGAAACGGTTCGCGACCGCGCGGTTTCGGGCTGGCGCAAGGAGATCGAGAACGATCCGCTGACCAATTTGACCGCCGTCACCGTGCCGACGCTCGTCCTCTATGGCGCGAACGATGCGGTGGTGCCGGTCGCCGAGTCGGTCGAACGGCTGAGGTCCGTCGCCGGACGGATGCCCGAAATGGCGGTCCATGTCGTCGCCGCCGCCGACCATGCGATGCAGGTCTCGGCCGACGAGAAAATTTCGCTCGACCCGAAATATGACGGGACCGAGCAGGCGGACTCGCCCGAATATATCGCAGTGCTAACGGCCTGGCTGGCCCGGCGCGGGTTTATCGCCGGTTAGAGCCGGGCTTCGAGCTGCGCGAGCAGTTCCTGCACCGGGGTGACCGCCTGCGGCGTGTCCCACCCCGCCTCCAGCGCCGCGACGCGCTCGAACAGCCGCTCGCTCGCCGCGATGATGCGCCGGATCGCGGAGTCGAAGCCGAGGCACACGCTCCAGTCGGCGGCAACAGGCTCGCCGATCCGCGCCGCGCTGTCATTCGGGCCGGCGCCCGGATCGCCCGCGATCATCGCGCGGCGGTGGAGCAGCCATGCGATGATGTGCATCAACCGCGTCGTCGTCTTCAGCGATTCGCACGCAAGGCCGACGAGGTGCAGGCTGTCGCGTCCGCCCGCGATCTGCCCCCCTTCGATCCGGCCAAGATCGCGCTGCACCGCGAATGCCGCGTGGGCCTCGTCGGCGAGCAGCATCGCTTCGACATAGAGATTTTCAACCTGGGCACGCTGTACCGGCAGACCGAACGCCATCATCTTCCCTTGTCCCCGACTTGCCGAACAGGAGATGCCATGCCGCGCCCGCCCGGGGCAATGGCGCTAACCATCTTTAACCGGCAGGCGTGCCATAATGGTCATGCGGATGGCGGCTTTGGCGGCGGTGAGCGGACGTTGCCTATCTTACCTTCGTCATCCCGGACTTGATCCGGGATCCACTGCGGCGTCGAAGTCATGGACCCCGGATCAAGGCCGGGGTGACGAAGAAGGAAATGTCCGCAACCGGTCGGGAACGCTCGATCACCGCCGTCGGGGTTCCGCCTCAGGCGATGATGTCGGGAAGCAGTTGATCCTCGCACCATGCGATTTCGTCGCGCAGGCGCAGTTTGCGCTTCTTGAGCCGCGCGAGTTGCAGTTGATCGGGAACAGTCGCATCGCCGAGCGCGATGATCGCGGCATCGAGGTCCCGATGTTCGATGCGAAGCAGTTCGAGGCGCTGGGTGATTTCTTCGGGGTTCACGCCCGCCCTCCTGCCATGAACACGGCCCGTCCGCAACGGGGACCGGCTCGGCGAATCGCCACGACATTCGGCGCGATTCGTGATTTACTCGGCCCTGCCAATCGAGTCGAAAAGGAGAATGGCCAATGAGCAGCTCGCACCTTTCCGCCCTGAAGTCCCGTCACGCGGACCTCGACGAGAAAATTGCGAATGAAGAGCGCCGACCCGCCCCCGACATGGCCGTGCTGGCGCAGATGAAAAAGCAGAAATTGAGAATCAAGGAAGAGATGGTGACGATCGCCTGATCGATCGTCCGGCCGCTACCGCCCGCTGGTCACGATCAGCGTCGGCGGTAGATGGCCTTGTCAGGCTTGCCGAGCCGGGAAAGATGCGGCGGCAAATCCTGTTTCTGAACCACCTGACGACGTACCGCTTGCGGATTGACCGCCCGGTCGAACGCAACGCCGAACTTGCCTTCACCGACCCAGACGATGCGCCCCGGCACCGCGCCGACGTTGCGCAGTTCGACTTCGATCGTTGTGCCCTCGGCGACCCGCGCCGGGCTTTCGGCCAGCATGCCGCCAGCCGACAGGTTACGAACGCGGACAAGGATCGGTCCGGCATGTCCCGGAATCGCCAGCGCCGCCTGCATGAACAGGCTGTCGCGATCGGCGCCGCGCGACAATGCAGCGACTTCTTCATCCAAAGAGACTGGTCCGCGCGAATCCATCTGCAACCCGTTCCTCGCTAGCGTGAGGCGACGAATCTAAAATGGAGCCCTTGCCGAAACGTAAAGGGACGGTGCGGAAAACGCCGGACCGAAATCCGGCAGTGCGCAGCCGCGCGTCAATCCTCGCGCGAAATCCGCTCGTTCCGCTCGTGACGTTCCTGCGCCTCGAGCGTCATCGTCGCGATCGGGCGCGCCTGGAGGCGAGCAAGCGAGATCGGTTCGCCGGTCACCGCGCAATAGCCATATTCGCCCTCATCGATGCGGCGGATCGCCGAATCGATCTTGGCGATCAGCTTGCGCTGGCGGTCGCGGGTGCGGAGCTCGATCGCCCAGTCGGTCTCGCTCGACGCGCGATCCGCCAGATCGGGTTCGCGGAGCGGGCCGTCCTGCAGATGGGCGAGGGTCGATTCCGCCTCGGTCAGGATCGACTTCTTCCATGCGAGCAATAGGCCGCGGAAATATTCCTGCTGCCGCTCATTCATGAACTCTTCGTCGTCGCGGGGAATATAGTCCGAATCGAGGTTCGATTTGGCTTCGCGGAGCGCGTCGGCACCAACGTCGGCAATCTGGGTTGGCATAAGGGCCTTCCGCGTCCTTTCCTGTCGCCTGGTCGCCGAGGATGACGATCCAGGGATTGCGCCGCGCCTATAACCAGCCACCGGTTACGACACAAGCGCCGAAGCATGGCCATGCTCCGCGTCCGGTGAAGCGCGGCTGAACCAGTGCCGGCAAGGGCGATTCTGGACGCCCCCTCCTGCGCGCCCGAACTCGCCCGAATAGGGCCGGAAGTTAACTATCTGCATAGAATTGCCGCATATTTTGTACTTTTTTGGGACATAAGTCGTCATTTTGGTTGATTCTGCCCCTCAATTCCCGATGGCGGACAGACAAACGCGGTTAACGCAATTGCGGCGTTCATAAAGCTTTGGCCTTTTGGCTTCAGTAGAAGGTGCATGGGGGTGTGGGCGGAGGCGCCAACGCACCTGCAACGGGAAAGAAGAGAGAAACCTATGTCTGTCCGAATGGCCCTCGCCAAGCTTTGCGCCTGCACCTGCGGCGGCGCGATCATCGGAACCGGCGCGATGCAGATCGCCGACGTTCCGAAGGCACGTGCAGCCCAGTCCTGTTCGCCCTGCGCGGGACCGGCCAAGAAGGTCGTCCGCAAGCGTCATGCGGCACGCAAGCCGGTCAAGCGCGTGCGCCGCGTCGTAACGACCAGGAAGGTGATCCGCACCGCGACCCCGCAAACGCAGGTGGTGACGCAAACCATCCCGCTCCCCCCGATCCCCTATGCCCCCTTCCCGCAGCGCGGCGGTTTTGAAGGCGGCGGCGGCGGCAGCGGCGTGACTGTGATCGGCGGCGGCTTTGGCGGCGGTTTCGGTGGCGGCTTCTTCGGCGGTTTCTTCGGCGGTTCGAGCGGAGGCGGCAGCAGCGGCAGCGTCGTCATCACCTCGACCACCACCGGCGGCCTCAGCTCGACCACCAGCACCTCGTCGGGTGTTTCGACCTCAACCGGCGGTGTCAGCACCTCGACCGGCGGCGTGTCGACGTCGACGGGCGGCGTCAGCACCTCGACCGGCGGCGTCTCGACCTCGTCGGGCAATGTTTCGACGTCCTCGGGGAATGTCAGTACATCCTCGGGCAATGTTTCGACCTCGTCGAGCAGCAGCTCGTCGTCGAGCTCGTCTTCGTCGTCGTCCTCTTCGTCCTCGTCGAGCTCGTCCTCGTCGGGCGGCTCGTCGAAGGGCGGCAGTTCGCACGGTTCGTCGCACGGCAGCTCGGGCTGGGGCAGCTCGTCGAAGGGTGGTTCGAGCAGTTCCTCGTCGAGCTCTTCCTCGTCCTCCTCGTCGTCGAGCAGCAGCACGTCGAGCGGTGCGACCTCGTCGGGCGCGACCGGCGGCAGCAGCAGCTTCGGCGCAACGAGCAGTTCGTCGTCTTCCTCGTCGAGCAGCAGCTCCTCGTCCAGCTCGTCGTCGAGCTCAGGCGGCAGCAGCAGCCATGGCGGTTCGTCGGGCGACCCGACCCCCGTCCCGGCGCCGCCGATGATGCTCCTGTTCGGTGCCGCCGCCGCCGCGCTCGTCGCGCGCCGCCGCGCGGCGAATCGCAACGCCGAGGATCAGGACGCGGCATAAGCCATCCACTGGCGGCCGGCATATCGGCAACCAAATTCGGGCCGCCCTGCGGGGCGGCCCTTTTTTGTGCGCGGTGGCCCGGCCGGATGGTTTCGGGCGGTTTCGGTCGGTGGCGGACATAATCGGCGTGCACCCCGGCGAAAGCCGGGGCCCAGGGCGTATTCACGCAAGGCCGGCTTTCCATCGCTCTGGGCCCCGGCTTTCGCCGGGGTGCAAAAGACGGGCGAACGTCCGCTCCCCACCCAATGCTGCCATCCGTCGACGGCGGGCACCGCAGGTGTACGCGCCCGCAAAACAGTTTGCCATTCGGAAAACCATCCTTATAGTTCACCACATGGCGAACCAACAAACCTCGCTCGACACTGTCTTCCACGCGCTTGCCGACCCGACCCGGCGCGCGGTGATCGGCCGCCTGCTCGGCGGCGCGGCGCCGGTGAAGCGGCTGGCCGAGCCCTTTGCGATGGGCCTGCCTGCGTTCATGAAGCATTTGTCGGTGCTCGAAACATCGGGGCTGATCCGCTCGGAAAAGGCGGGCCGCGTCCGGACCTGCCACCTCAACGCGGACCGGCTGGCCGCGGCCGAGGACTGGCTCTCGGAACAGCGGGCGATCTGGCAGGGGCGCACCAACCGCCTCGCCGCCTTCGTCGAATCGCAAAATCCCCCCACGAAATGACAGCGGAGCAAGCAGCATGACCAACCCGAGCGAACTCACCATATCGCGCCTGATCGCCGCCCCGCCCGCCGTTGTATGGAACGCGTGGAGCATGCCCGAAAACCTGGAAAAATGGTGGATTCCCGCGCCGATCGAGTGCCGGGTCGATACGCTCGACCTGCGCCCCGGGGGCGGCTTCGTCACGCGCATGCGCGAGGAGGGTGCCGCCGATTTCCAGCCGCATGTCGATGGCTGCTTTCTCGACGTGGTGCCGGAGCAGAAAATCGTTTTCACCACCGTGCTGACCGAAGGCTGGCAACCCGCCGATCCATGGCTCGCGCTGACCGCGATCCTGACCTTCGAACCGCAGGACGGCGGCACGCTCTACGCCGCACGCGTCCTCCACAAGAATCCAGGCGACAGCAGCAAGCATCTCGAGCTCGGCTTCCACGAGGGCTGGGGCACGGCGATCGCCCAACTGGCAGAGCTGACCGAGCGATAAAGCGGGCTTGCACCGCCCGCGCCGCGCCGCCATAGCGCGGCGCATGCACGATATCCGCCTGATCCGGGATAACCCGCAAGCTTTCGACGCCGGTCTCGCACGCCGCGGTCTCGAACCTTTGTCTGCCGAAATCCTCGCCGCCGACGCATCGCTGCGCGCGCTGCAGACCGATATCCAGTCGTCGCTCGCGCGCCGCAACGAAGCCTCGAAGCTGATCGGCCAGGCAATGGCGAAGGGCGACAAGGACGGCGCCGAGGCATTGAAGGCCGAGGTCGCCGACCTCAAGACCGCGCTTCCCGCCAAGGAAGAGGCCGAGCGCGAGCAGCTCGCCGCGCTGCACGACAGGCTTGCCGCGCTCCCCAACCTGCCCGCCGCCGACGTCCCCGAGGGCGAGGACGAAGAGGGCAATGTCGAGATTTCGCGCTGGGGCACCCCGCGCAGCTTCGACTTCGCGCCGCAGGAACATGCCGATTTCGCGCCCGCGCTCGGGCTCGATTTCGAAACCGCGGCAAAGATGTCGGGCGCGCGCTTCGCCTTCCTGAAAGGCCAGATGGCGCGGCTCGAACGCGCGCTCGGCCAATATATGATCGACCGCCAGACGATCGAGGCCGGCTATACCGAATGCGCGAGCCCGCTGATGGTCCGCGACGAGGCGGCCTATGGCACCGCCCAGCTCCCCAAGTTCCGCGAGGATTTGTTCCAGACCACCGACGGCCGCTGGCTGATCTCGACGTCGGAGATGAGCCTGACCAATGCGGTGCGCGAGGAAATCCTTCCCGAAGCCGAGCTGCCGGTCCGCATGACCGCGCTCACCCCCTGCTTCCGGTCCGAGGCCGGGTCGGCGGGGCGCGACACGCGCGGCTATATCCGCCAGCACCAGTTCTGGAAGGTCGAGCTCGTCTCGATCACCCGCCCCGAGGACAGCGACGCCGAACTCGAACGCAAGACGCGCGCCGCCGAGGCGATCCTCGAAGCGCTCGAACTGCCGTATCGCCGGATGCTGCTGTGCGCCGGCGACATGGGCTTCTCGGCGCGCAAGACCTACGACCTCGAAGTCTGGCTGCCCGGGCAGAACGCTTATCGCGAGATTTCGAGCTGTTCGAACTGCGGCGATTTCCAGGCGCGCCGCATGAACACGCGCTTCCGCCGCGATGGCGCAAAGGGTAACGAGTTCGTCCATACGCTGAACGGATCGGGTCTTGCGGTCGGGCGGACGCTGGTGGCGATCCTCGAAAATTACCAGCAGGCCGACGGCAGCGTCGATATTCCTGAGGTGCTGCTGCCCTATATGGGCGGGATCACCAAGCTGACGCCCGCCGCCTGACCCCTATCGTCATCCCGGACTTGATCCTGGATCCACGACGCCGTCGCTGAATGGATCCCGGATCAAGTCCGGGATGACGAAGAAAGAGAGACCGAAACGTGCGCATCCTCCTCACCAACGACGATGGCTATCACGCGCCCGGCATGGCGGTGCTGGAGGCGATCGCATGCCAGCTTTCGGACGACATCTGGGTTTGCGCACCGTCGGAGGAACAGTCGGGCGCCGGCCATTCGCTCACCCTGTCGCGTCCGGTGCGTATCCGCCGGCACGGCGAACGGCGCTGGTCGTGCAGCGGCACCCCGACCGATTCGGTGATGATGGCAATCGGCAAGCTGATGCCCGAAAAGCCCGACCTGATCCTGTCGGGGGTCAACCGCGGCGCCAACCTCGGCGACGACGTCACCTATTCGGGTACGGTCTCCGCCGCGATCGAGGGCGCGCTTGCGGGAATCCGTTCGATCGCGCTCAGCCAGGTCTATGCCCGCGAAGGCATGGGCGACAGCGTGCCGTTCGAGGCAGCCGAAGCGTGGGGCGCCAGGGTGCTGCGCCCGCTGCTCGACATGGAGATGGCACCGCGCACGCTGATCAACATCAACTTCCCCGCGATCCCCGCTGCCGAGGTGCAGGGCATCCGGGTAACGCGGCAGGGCTTCCACGACTATGGCCGCGGTTCGATCGTCGAGGGTACCGACCCGCGCGGCTATCCCTATTTCTGGTTCGGCCTGCACGGCATCGAGCATAGCCTCGGCCACGACAGCGACCTCGAGGCGATCGACGATAAATATATCTCGGTCACCCCGCTCCAGCTCGACCTGACCCACGACGCCTCGCTCGCCGCGCTGCGAAGCGCCTACGCCGCCTGATCCTTTCGCATTATCTGTGCCATAGCGGAACAGAAGCCTAGCCATCGCGCCCCGGCTTTGGCAAAGAGGGTGCATGGGGGGTGTCACACACCGTAATGCGCTATGGCTGCCGGGCGTGCTGTTGCTCGCCGGCTGTATTCCTGCGGCCAGTGCGCCGAGCCGCCCCGCTCCGCCGCCAGCGAGCGCAAGTCCCGAACCCGAACCCGACAGCTATGTGCGGCAGGACGTCATGGGCGGCGACGCCCGGCCGACCTGGACGCTGAAACCGGTCGCGACCAACGCGCGATGGGTCGGGGGTAACCTTTATATTGTGCGCCGCGGCGACACGTTGCGCGCGATCGGCGAGATGACGGGCGTCGGCTCCGAAGCGCTGGCGATGGAAAATGATCTCGCGCCGCCCTACACGCTGTTACCTGGACAACAGCTGCGCGTTCCGGCAGGCCTGTACCACCGCGTCGCGACCGGTGAGACGGGGATCGGCATCGCCGCCGCCTATGGCGTCGACTGGGGCGAGGTCATCACGATCAACGCACTCGCCGAGCCCTATATATTGCGCATCGGCCAGCGCCTGCGTCTGCCCTCGCACGCGAAGGCGCTGCCGCCGAAGGCGGTCGACGTCGCCGCGCGCGCCGCTGCCTTCAACCTCGACATCGACGATATCGCGACCGGCAGCCAGCCCGCGCTGGCCGAAAGCGCGCGGCCGACCGCCGCCAGCGCGGCACCGACGAAACCCGTCACCACCGCGATCGCCGCGCCCGCCAGCTTCGCGGGGCGGTTCCAGTGGCCGCTCACCGGAAAGATCATCGCGAAATTCGGTCCGCTCGCGCCGGGCAAGGTCAACGACGGGATCAACATCGCCGCCGCGACCGGTACCCCGATTCACGCCGCCGCGCCGGGCGTCGTCGCCTATGCCGGCGACCAGATCGGCGTCTATGGCGGGCTGATCCTGATCAACCATGGCGGCGGCTGGGTCAGCGCCTATGGCCATGCGGGGCGGATCGACGTCCAGCGCGGTCAGGCGGTCAAGGCCGGCGACATCATCGGCCGCGCCGGGGCGAGCGGCCAGGTCCAGTCGCCGCAGCTCCATTTCCAGCTCCGCAAGAATCGCATTCCGATTGACCCGCTGAAGCAATTGCCGCCAAGATAAGGGCGATGGCAAAGCCCCGCCGCACTCCTTTCGAGCACCGGTTCAACCCGCTGCGACGCATGAGCAAATGGCCGATCTGGGCCGACGTCGTCACGCGGCTTGGCGTCGCCTTCCTGCTGATCGCTTTCGTCGTGCTCGTCCACTGGATCGACCGCGCGGGATTGAAGGACAGCCACGACGGCCAGATCAGCTTCCTCGACGTCGTCTATTTCACGATGATCTCTGTGACCACGACGGGCTTTGGCGACATCGCGCCGGTGTCCGACCGCTCGCGGCTGATCGAAGCGGTCATCGTGACGCCGATCCGCATCATGGTACTCTTCATCTTCGTCGGCACCGCCTATAATTTCGTCCTCAAGCGCACATGGGAAAAATGGCGTATGGCCCGCATCCAGGCAAAGCTCACCAACCACATCGTCGTGCTCGGCTACGGCATCAGCGGCAGCGAAGCGGTCAGGGAACTGATCGCGCGCGGCACCGATCCCGCCTGCATCGTCGTGATCGACCAGTCGGGATCGCGGATTGCCGAGGCCGAAGCCGCCGGCTGCAACGTATTACAGGGCGATGCATCGAACGACGACACGTTGATCGACGTCCAGATCGCAAAGGCACAGTCGGTTCTTGTCTCGGCGGGGCGCGACGACGCGTCGATCCTGATGGTCCTGACCGTCCGCCACCTTGCGCCCAAGGTCCCGATCAGCGTCGTCGTTCGCGCTCAGGACAACGAACTGCTCGCGCGGCAGGCGGGCGCGAACAATGTCATCAACCCGGTCAGCTTCACCGGCCTGCTGCTAGCCGGGTCGGCGCAGGGCGCGCATGTCGCCGACTATATGGCCGACCTCGCCAGCGTCGGCGGCCGCGTCCAGCTCCGCGAACGCCCCGTCAGCGGCGAGGAAATCGGGCGCAGCATCGACCAGCTCGCCAGCGGCGGCCG
Source organism: Sphingopyxis macrogoltabida (assembly GCF_001307295.1). Lineage (NCBI taxonomy): Bacteria > Pseudomonadati > Pseudomonadota > Alphaproteobacteria > Sphingomonadales > Sphingopyxidaceae > Sphingopyxis > Sphingopyxis macrogoltabida. The sequence goes on from NZ_CP012700.1 coordinate 2,904,679, forward strand.
CGGCCTGCGCATCTATCGCGGCGGCAAGCCCTATGGCTTTTGGGAAGCGGAAACGAAGCGCCTCGAACCCGGCGACCTGATCGTCGAGGTGATCAACTGCGAGGAATGCGAAGCGAGCGTTCCGGGCGGTTAGCCGCGCCAGAACAGCCAGCCCGCCCACAGCCAGCCGATGATCAGCAGGCTGCCGCCGATCGGGGTCACGGCGCCCAGCCAGCGCGGTCCGCCGAGCGCCATCGCATAGAGAGTGATGGCAAAGATCGCGCCGCCGACGAGCAGCATGATCGCCGGCCCGCGCGCAAAACCCATGATCGAGAGCGCGCCGACCGCGTGGATCAACTGGTACAGCCCGCCGGTGCGCAGCCATTCGGCCTCCTGCTGCCCCGCCGCGCCATGCGCGCCGAACGCCCCGGCCGCAACGGCAAGCGCCGCCGAAACTGCTGCAAATAGGCCGATCATCCTGCGTCCATTCTTCGTCTGCCAGACCTCACCCATGCCGCCGCGCGCCGGGCGTGACAAGTGCCGCAAAATCGATTAAAGGCGCGGCCAATCATGACAACCAAGACTCTTCCCGCCCAGCCGAAAGTCGGCATGGTGTCGCTCGGCTGCCCGAAGGCGCTCGTCGACAGCGAACGGATTCTGACCAAGCTGCGCGCCGACGGCTATGGCCTGTCGCCCGATTATGCGGGCGCCGATGTCGTGCTCGTCAACACCTGCGGCTTCCTCGATTCGGCGAAGGAAGAAAGCCTCGAGGCGATCGGCGAGGCGATGGCAGAGAACGGCCGCGTCATCGTCACCGGCTGCATGGGCAATGAAGCCGAGGTCATCCGCGCGCGCTTCCCGAACGTCCTCGCGGTCACCGGTGCACATCAGTATGAGCAGGTCGTCGACGCTGTCCACGACGCCGCGCCGCCAACACAGGGCCCCTTCATCGATCTTGTCCCCGAGGGTGGGCTCAAGCTGACGCCGCGCCACTACAGCTATCTGAAAATCAGCGAAGGCTGCAATCACAGCTGCTCCTTCTGCATCATCCCCGATCTGCGCGGCAAACTGGTCAGCCGCCGCATCGACGCGGTGCTGCGCGAGGCGGAAAAGCTCGTCGCGGCGGGCACCAAGGAGTTACTGGTGATCAGCCAGGACACGTCGGCTTACGGCGTCGATATCCGGCACGACCCGCGCCAATGGCACGGCCGCGAGGTGCGCGCGCATATGACCGACCTCGCGCGCGAACTCGGCCAGCTCCGGACCGGCGAAGGCCGCGCCCCGTGGGTGCGCCTCCACTATGTCTACCCCTACCCCCACGTCGACGCGGTCATCCCGCTGATGGCCGAGGGGCTGCTGACGCCCTATCTCGACATCCCCTTCCAGCACGCGGCGCCCGCCGTGCTCAAGCGCATGAAGCGCCCCGCGAACGAAGCGAAAGTGCTCGAACGGCTGAAGAGCTGGCGCGAAATCGCGCCCGACATTTCGATCCGATCGAGCTTCGTCGTCGGCTTCCCCGGCGAGACCGAGGCGGATTTCCAGTATCTGCTCGACTGGCTCGACGAAGCGCAGCTCGACCGCGTCGGCGCCTTCCGCTTCGAACCCGTCGCGGGGGCGCAGGCCAACGCGCTCGACAATCCGGTCCCCGAAGAGGTCAAGGAAGAGCGCTACCAGCGCATCATGGCCAAGACCGCCGCGATCAGCGCCGCCAAGCTGGAGGCCAAGATCGGTCGCACGCTCCCCGTGATCATCGACGAGGTCGGCGAGGCGGATGAAGAAGGCAGCATCGGCGCAACGGGCCGCAGCCAGGCCGACGCCCCCGAAATCGACGGCCACGTCTACCTCCGCGACGTCTCTGCGACGCTGAAGGCCGGAGACATCGTCGATGTAGAGATCGAGGATGCCGACGAGCACGATCTGTTCGGGGTCGTCGCGTAAAGCGGCGCTGTAAAGCAGGGCCTGCAAACCTGAGGGGCGAATGGCGGTTTTGGGGTGGAAAGCTGTCGTTGCATCTCCCCGCTTTCGTCATCCCGGACTTGATCCGGGATCCGTAGCTGCACCGTCGTCATGGATCCCGGATCAAATCCGGGATGACGAATGGGAAAGCTCCGCAACCGGCCGAAAGTAATCATTTCCCTCTTCCACACCGATGGAACAGCTTTGCACCTTTCCTGTTATAGGAGATACAGACCGCATCAGGGGCACCATATGCGTCTAATCCTACTGACGACCGCCACCTTGCTGCTCACCGCCTGCGAACGCAAGACCGAGGTCGAGCCGCCGCCGCGCGCGACCGACAAGGCGCCCTCGCCTACCCAGACATCGCTCATCGCGGTGCCGATCAACGCCAGCACCGCGTCGCTGAAAACCGCGCTCGAACGCGCGGTGCCGAAGACATTGTGGACGATCAACCAGCGCGAACGCGCATGCGTGAAACCGCAGCGGGTCAAGGTCTTCGGCAAGAAGGTCAAGATCACCCCGCCGATCGCCTGTACGATCGTCGGTCAGGTGACGCGCGGGCCGCTGCGCCTGCGCGGCGAAGGCAGCGAGATCGTCGTCGATGTGCCGATCCATGCCACGATCAGCGCCCGCGATGTCGGCGGCGTATTGAAGGGCGAGACCGCGACGGGCGCCGCGATGGCACATGCTCGGGTGCGGATCGAACTGACCCCCGAATGGCGCACGCAGGGCAAGGCGCGGATCAGCTATGGCTGGACCAACGCGCCGGGGATCGATTTCCTCGGGCGGCGGATCACCTTCACCGACGAAGCCGACGCCAAGCTGAAACCCGTCGTCCGCGACGTCGAGCGCGAGGTGAACCGCGAGATCGCGAAGATCTATATCCGCAAACAGGCGGCCGAAGTCTGGCGGCAAAGCTTCACCACGCTCGAACTCAACCGCGAAAACCCGCCGGTGTGGATGCGCGTAACGCCGCAGCGCATCCTCTATGGCGGCTACCGCCTCGACGGCCAGCAGATGCGCCTCAATCTGGGGCTGGAAGCGATCACTGAAACCTTTGTGTCGGGCCGGCCGCGCGACCCCGTGCCGACCCCGCTGCCCCGGCTGGTGCGCGAAACGCCCAAGCCGCATTTCGACGTCCGGGTGCCGGTGCTCGCCGATTATGCCCAGCTCGAGCCGGTGATCCACCGCGCGCTGGTCAAACGCTCGGCCCGCCCCTTCGTCCTGCCCGCGATCGGGCCGGTGATGGCCAAGTTCGGCAAGGTGACCGCCTATGGCGCGCCCGACAACCGGATTGCGGTCGGGATCGAGCTCGAGGCGCTGGTCCAGGGGGCAAAGCGCGAACCGACGCGCGGCCGCGTCTGGGTCACCGCGCGCCCGGTGAACGCACCCGGCTCGGCCAAGGTGAGCTTCATCGACCTGAAAGTCGATGGCGACACCAACGGCCTGAAGGGCGATCTGTTGCTCGGCATCGCCGAGAGCGAGGGTTTCGCGCCGCTGATCGCCGACGCGCTGACGCAGAATTTCACCCGCGACCTCGCGGAATTACAGGGCAAGATCCGGCGCGCAATCGACCAGCGGCGCGAGGGCGCCTTCGTCATCCGCACCCGCATCGACAGCTTCGAGACGGGCGAAATCACCGCTTATGGCAACGGCCTCTATCTGCCGGTGCGGATGGTCGGGGGCGCGAGCGTCGATTATCGGCCGGCAAAATAGGATCGAGTGCGCTTCGGCACCCTGTCCTACAATATCCGGAGGATCTACCGTCTTGGAATGATGCCCGACCGCGCTCCCCCCGCCCTGCCGCACCGCATCGTTACACCGGCCGCGCAGCTTGGTCAGAAAGACGATTTCAGTGTAAAGTCGCGCAGTATTTAGCCGTTTCGGAGAAAGCCTCGCTTCGCCCATTTCGTCACCCCGGACTTGATCCGGGGTCCCGCATATCACCGTTGATGAGCGGGACCCCGGATCAAGTCCGGGGTGACGGGAACGGGTATAACGAACGGCAAATTGCGCGTGAAGTTAGGCCGTTTTCCGCCCCTTTTTGGCGCAATCCCCTTGCGCTCAGAACAGGCGGGTGATCGCGTAGAAGATCGCGGCGACGATCGCGCTTGCCGGAATGGTGATGAACCACGCCGCGACGACATTGCCCGCAACGCCCCAGCGCACCGCACTGGCCCTACGCGCGACGCCGGCGCCGATGATGCTGCCGGTGATCGTGTGCGTCGTCGACACGGGGATGCCGAGCAGGCTCGCGGTGAACACCATGATCGACCCGCCGGTCGAGGCAGCGAAGCCCTGATGGTGCGACAGCTTGGTGATCCGGCCGCCCATCGTCTCGATGATCTTCCACCCGCCCGACAGCGTGCCGAGCGCGATCGCGATATAGCAACTGAACGCGACCCAGTGCGGGACGTGGAACTCGCCGCCGAGATAGCCGGTCGAATAGAGGAGGACGGTGATGATCCCCATCGTCTTCTGCGCATCGTTGAGGCCGTGGCTGATCGAATAGGCGGCCGACGACAGCAGGTGGAGATGGCGGAAGGTCTTCTCGGCAAAGCTGGCGGTCGCGCGGCGCAGCGCCCAGCTACTGACCAGCATCACCAGCATCGCGAGCAGCATGCCGAGCAAGGGCGACAGGAAAATCGCGACGACCGTCTTGTTGAGCCCCGTCCACTCGATCCCTTCGAACCCGGCGTGCGCGACGCCGGCGCCGACGATGCCGCCGACGAGCGCGTGGCTCGACGACGAGGGGATGCCCTTGAGCCAGGTGACGACGTTCCAGAACATCGCGCCGACGAGCGCCCCGAACACCACCGCCGGGGTCACCAGATCCTTGTCGATGATCCCCTTGCCGATCGTTTCGGCCACCTTGTGCAGCTCAGGGAAGATGATCGACAGGAAATAGGCGGCAAAATTGAAGAAGGCGGCGAACAGCACTGCCTGCACGGGCCGCAGCAGGCGCGTCGCGACGACGGTCGCGATGCTGTTCGCGGCATCGTGCAGCCCGTTCAGAAAGTCGAACGCCAACGCCAGAATGACAAGGCCGACGAGGAGCGGGAAAGCGAGTTCGTGCATGGTGGACGCCCCCGCTTATGCGTGGTCGATAACCAGACCGTCGATCTCGTTCGCGACATCCTCGAAACTGTCGGTGACGCGCTCGAGATGACGGTAGAGTTCGCGCCCGATCAGGAAGCGGACGCTGTTCGACTGCCCATGTTCCTTGAACAGGCGCTTGAGGCCCGCGGCGTGGATTTCGTCGGCGTGACCTTCCATCCGGACCAGCCGCTCAGTCAGCTCGTGAAGCCGCACGGCGTTGGCCGAAATGTTGCGCAGCAGCGGCAGCGCCTCGGCAGTCAGGCGCGCGGCGTCGACGATGATCCCGCCGATGTCGCGCATTTCAGGCTCGAATTCGGTGACATCGTACAGGTCGACGGCGCCCGCGGTCTTCTGCATCTCGTCGATCGCATCGTCCATCGAGGCGATCAGGTCGGTGATCGCGCTGCGGTCGAACGGGGTCAGGAAGGTGCGGCGGACCGTCTGGAGCACTTCGCGGGTGATCGCGTCGGCGTCATGCTCGCGCTCGATGATCTCCTGCACATGGTCGGCCATGCCCTCGCCGCCCTGCAGCATCCGCGACAAGGCGTTCGCCCCGGCGACCAGCGTCGCGGCGTGGCTTTCGAACAATTCGAAGAAATTTCCCTGTCGCGGCAGCAAACGCTGAAACCAAGCGAACATCCAGCTTACCCCTGTTTTGTCGGCTACATTCTGGACGACCCCGCGCGGCTGGGCGACAGCACGAAAACCGCCGTCGCCGAACGAGCGGATCAGCGCCTGCAAATCGGGTTCCTCGACCGCCGACGCGGCATCGCGGAACGAGAACCATTTGCGGTCGCGTTCGTCCATTTCCTTCCAGTCGTCGAGCTCGTTGGTCACGGCGAGCGGAAAAACTTCGACGTTGTACATGATCGATGCGCCATTCGCCCGGCGCTTGCGATATTCATAACTGCCGATCGGCGTCGGACAGACGGCGCCGATCACGCCCGCTTCCTCCTCGGCCTCGATCGCCGCGGCGGCATGGCGTTCCATTCCGGTCAGCGGATTGCCCTTCGGCACCACCCAGCGCTTTGTCTCGCGCGATGTGATCAGCAGAATCTCGGTCGGCCCGTCCTGCGCAGGACCGCCGAATCGATAGGGAAGGACGGCAATCTGGCGCATATGCTCGATCCTTTCCAAAGATTCGGGCGAAGATTCAAGGCGCGGGACGCGCAGGTGACAAAAGCGTTACGCCCCTATGACAATAATGTGACAGCGACAAGGATGCTTCACACCCCCCACCCCCCTACTTTCACCCCTGTCAATTCGATTGCAAAATGAAACGCGGCGCGTAATCTCCCCTTCAAACATAGTCGGGAGACAGGATGATGGCAGGCACGGCGACGATGGAACGTCCCGCGGGGACGAAGGCTGCACCGGTCGATCAGGACGTGCTGATCGTCGGAGCGGGAATTTCGGGCATCGGCATGGCGGTGCATCTGCAGCAGCATAGCCCCGACCGCAGCTTCGCGCTCGTCGAGCGCCGCGCCGACCTTGGCGGCACCTGGGACCTGTTCCGCTATCCGGGCATCCGGTCGGATAGCGACATGCACACGCTGGGTTTCGTCTTCGAACCGTGGAAGCATGAAAAGACGATCGCCGACGGCCCCGCGATCCTCGAATATCTGAACCGCATCGTCGACGAACGCCATATCCGCGAACGCATCCGCTTCAACAAAAAGGTCGTCGGTGCCGACTGGGACAGCGCCGCGGCGCGCTGGACGGTGACGATGGAGGACGACAAAGGCGCGGTGACCACGACAACCGCGCGCTGGCTCTATCTCGGCTCGGGCTATTATGACTATGACGAGCCGTTCGACGCCGGGTTCACTGGGCGCGAGGACTTCCAGGGGCAGATATTGCATCCGCAATTCTGGCCGAAGGATCTCGACTACGCCGGCAAGAAGATCGTCGTGATCGGATCGGGCGCGACGGCGGTGACGATCGTTCCCGCGATGACCGACAAGGCGGCGCATGTGACGATGCTCCAGCGCACGCCGACCTGGTACTTCATCCGTCCCGCAAAGGATGGGTTCGCAAACTTCCTGCGCAAGGTGCTGCCCGAGGAACTCGCCTACAAGATTACGCGCTTCAAGAATGTGAAGCTGCAGGACATCAGCTTCCGCCGCGCCCGTGAAAAGCCCCAGAAGGTCAAGGATTTCCTGACCAAGAAGCTGAAGGCCGCGCTGGGCGACCGTTACGACGCGACTGCCTTCACCCCGCCCTATAACCCGTGGGAACAGCGGCTGTGCCTCGTCCCCGACGCCGATTTCTTCGAGGCGATGAAGGCGGACAAGGCGTCGGTGGTCACCGACCATATCGAACGCTTTGACGCCACCGGCGTCCAGCTCAAATCGGGCAAGCATCTCGATGCCGACATCATCGTCACCGCGACAGGGCTCAAGCTCGCCGTCGCGGGCAAGATCCCCGTCCGCGTCGACGGCGATCCCGTCGATTGGAGCGAGCATTTCTATTACAAGGCGTGCATGTTCTCGAACGTCCCGAATTTTTCGGCGGTGTTCGGCTATCTCAACGCTTCATGGACCCTGCGTGCCGATATCGTCGCCGAATATGTCTGCCGCGTGCTCAATCATATGCAGGCGACCGGCACCGACGCCGCGACACCGGTACTCGCCGACCCATCGACGCTGAACGAGGAGAATATCTTCGACTTCTCGTCGGGTTATATCCAGCGCTCGCTGCACATCATGCCGAAGAATGCAGACAAACTGCCGTGGCGGCTCAGCCAGAATTATGTGCAGGATCGCGTCGACATGCGCAGCGGCGCGATCGCCGACGGCGTGCTCGCGTTCAGCCGGGCGGGCGAGGTGGCGCCCAGCGCCGCAGTGCCGGCCCTCGAAGCGGCGGAATGACGTTCAGGCGCCGCGCTTCTTGGCGCGGTGCCGCCGGACCAGCCAGAAAACAAGCCCGCCGACGATCAGGAGCAGGACGGGCAAGGCGATCCGCATCGTCCGCGCCCCTGTTTCATATTGGTCGATGAATTCGAGCGCGGGCGGCTTGGTCTTGCTGCCGAGCACATTCCATTCGGTGACCTGCATCGGCCCGTCATTCTGGGCGTAGAAGCGCAGTGAAACGGTCGTCCATTTGCCGGCGCTGGTACCGACCACCACCACCTCTTCCTGTCGCTCCTTGAGCCCCGGCGTGGCGTTGGTTTTCCAATCGTAGGACGCAAGCTGCCACGTCGCCTTGCCCTCGGGGCATTCGCGCGGCAGCGCCGGTGCGGCCTCGATCGTCGAATTGGCAATCTCGGGATGCAGCAGCGATCGCGCGCCGGGGGGATCGGTGCAGAAGCCCTCGGCGATCGCGACGAGTTCCTTCTGCCGCTCGGGCGTCACCAGCTTGTCGAGCGCCGCCTGGAAGCTGCAGCCGCCCAACGCCGCCGTCGCAAAAATCACGAAACCGCTGTGCCGGAAATAACCCATCACCCGTCCCCTGCTGATGGCCAGCAGGAGAGATGACCGATTTTGCGGAGCTAATCCAGCCCTGCGCTAATCGAGGTGTTCGGGCTTGCCTTTGGTCGATCCCTTGGCAAAATCCTCGAGCTGCTTTTCGGTCATACTGTCGACCATCTGCTTCGACGCGCCCTTGAGTTTCGATTTGGGCGTATCCCCGCGTTTCGCACTTAGCGCAGCGCCGGCCGCCTTCTGCTGCGCTTTCGATTTGGCTGGCATGACAATGCTCCTCTCCGCCCCCGCAATCCGTTAACGCCCTCTACCCATTAACGATCGTGCCGCCGTTGGGATGCAGCACCTGACCCGACATATAGCTGCTGTCGTCGCAGGCGAGGAACAGGAAGGCGGGCGCAACCTCATTGGGTTCGCCGGGACGCTTCATCGGCGTACTTTCGCCGAAATGCTCGACCTTTTTCGCCGGCGCGCCGCCGCGCGGATTGAGCGGGGTCCAGATCGGTCCCGGTGCGACCGCGTTGACGCGAATGCCCTTGCCCACCAGATTTTCGCTCAGCGAGCGGGTGAAGGCAGTGATCGCGCCCTTGGTGGCGCTGTAATCGAGCAGTCCTTCCGACCCCTGATACATGGTGACGCTGGTGCAATTGACGATCGCCGCGCCCTTGCCGAGGTGCGGCAGCGCCGCCTGCACCAGATAGAACATGCCGAAGATGTTGGTGGCGAAGGTGCGGTGCAACTGCTCGGCGCTGATGTCGCGGATATCGGCGGCGGGATGCTGCTCGCCGGCGTTGTTGACGACGATATCGAGCTGGCCGAGCTTTTCGATGGTGCGTGCGACGATCCGTTCGCCGGCATCGGGCTTCCCGATGTCGGCCTTGATCGCGATCGCACGGCGCCCTTCGGCCTTGACGATCGCCACCGTATCGGCAGCGTCGTCCTTGTTGCTGTGATAGACGAGCGCGATGTCGGCACCCTCGCGCGCGAACAGGGCGCACACCGCACGGCCGATGCCGCTGTCGCCGCCCGTGACGATCGCAACCTTGCCGTCGAGCCGGCCCGATCCCGGAAAGCGCGGCTGCCATTTCGGCGCGCGGTCGAGGTCGGCCTCACGGTCCGACGGCGGCTTCGCGATCGATTTGGCGGGTCCCACCGCCTTGCGCAGCTTCGCGGCGGCCCGAACCTTGCCCTTCTTCTCCTTGGGCGTCTCGCCGACCTTGCCGGCCTTGGGCTGCTTCGCCATTGCTACGCCTCCTTCACTTCATCGGCAGGAAATCGCGGGCATATTCGGGCTTCACCGCGTGCACGATCGCCTGCGACATCGGCAGGTTGATCTTGTAGCTGCCCTCCGCATAGGCGCCGATTTCATAAGGGGCGATCGCGATCGTCAGCCGGTCGAGATAGCGGCCGTCGGACGAGCCGAGCCATATCGTCTGCGCCGCGGCGGACGGGCATTTGCCGAAGGGGCTGCCATCGCGGACCCATTCGACGCCGCGCGCCGCCTTCGCGCGTTCGATTGCCGCGCACAGGTCGTCGTTCACCGCCTTGTCGAATGCTTCGCCACTGGCGAACATGTCGAGGGGTTTCAGCCGCTTCGCGCGATTGCGGTCCCAGACCAGCGTGTCGAAGGTCTGCATGCCATGCGCGCCGCCCATATAGGTTTCGATCTCCGCCGACAGGCTGAGGAATCGCGGCGTATTGGTTATCCGCTGCCATTTCTGGAGGTGGCTGTGCGCATAATAGGGAAAGCCTTCCTTTTTCGCGGCCTCCTGATCGCGGCGCGCGGCGCTTACCAGCGCATCACGCTGCGTTGCCCGGTCGTTGTCGAGCCATGCCGCAAGCCCGGGAATCTGGGCCGCTTCGGCGGGATAGCTATAAGCAAACTCGACGAGATCGTTCTTCTCCTTGACGTCGGATGCCGGCGCATTTTTCGCCGCGACATCGGCCGGCCCGCCCGGCGGCGCGCCGGGGACGGCGGCGGCCGCCGCCTTTTCGGCGGGCGTATCGGGCTTCTCCGAACAGGCGGTCAGGATGAGCGCGCCCGACAGGAGCAGCGCGACGGCGGAACGGTATCGAAGGTTCGTCATCCCCGAACAACGCCGGGAATCGACAAAGTTTCCTTGCGGGCCTAGCACGCTGGCATGATCGACTATTCCGACATGATCCAGCCCGACCAGGGGCAGGACGCCCGCGCCATCCACCTCGTCGACAAGAAAAGCTATGACGGCTGGCTGAAGGAGCGCAGCGCGCGCGAGCGTGCGCACCTCGCCGCCGTCGGGTTCAAGCCCGATGCCTTCGTCCACGCGATCCTGCCCGGCGACGACCCCGAACGCTGGGGCGTGGTGACGACCGTCGCCGACGTCGAAAACCTCTCGGCCTGGTGCCTCGCCAAGCTGGGGCAGATATTGCCCGAGGGCCGCTATCGCGTCGAAGGGCGGCAGCCGGGCAAGGCGCTGTTCGGCTGGATGAGCGCGCAATATCGCTTCGATGCCTATCGCAAGAAGGTCGAGACCAAGGGCGCGCGCGTGCTGCTGACCAGCGATGTCGGCGCGATCGCGCCGATGGTGGCCGAGGCGCGCGCAACCGCGCTCGTCCGCGACCTCGTCAACACGCCCGCCGCCGACATGGGGCCCGCGAGCATCGAGAAGGCGGCCGAGCGTATCGCCAAGGCGCACGGCGGCAAGCTCAGCGTCACCAAGGGCGAAGCGCTCGAACAGGGCTATCCGATGATCCACGCGGTCGGGCGCGCGGCGGCGAAACATCACGCGCCGCGGCTGATCGAGATCGTCTGGGGCAAGGAAGATCATCCGCGCGTCGCGCTGGTCGGCAAGGGCATCAGCTTCGACAGCGGCGGGCTCGACATCAAGCCGTCGGCGGGCATGCGGCTGATGAAGAAGGATATGGGCGGCGCCGCGCATGTGCTGGCGCTCGCCGAACTGGTGATGGCAGCGGGGCTGCCGGTACGCCTGCACTGCCTCGTCGCCGCAGCGGAGAACGCGATTTCCGCCGACGCTTTTCGCCCCGGCGACGTGCTCAAGAGCCGGCTCGGGCTGACGGTCGAGATCGGTAACACCGATGCCGAGGGGCGGCTCGTGCTCGGCGACGCGCTCGCCAGGGCGGGCGAAGACAAGCCCGAACTGATCCTCGATTTCGCAACGCTGACCGGCGCCGCGCGCGTCGCGCTGGGTCCCGACCTGCCGGCCCTGTTCGCGAACGACGACAGCCTCGCCGACGATTTGCTGAAAGGCGGCAGCGAACGCGAAGATCCGCTGTGGCGGATGCCGCTGTGGGACGGTTATGCCGACCTCCTCGAAACCGACATCGCGGATATCGGCAATGCCGGGAGTTCGGCTTTCGCCGGGACCATCACCGCCGCGCTGTTTCTCAAACGCTTCATCCCCGACAACACCGCCTGGGCGCATTTCGACACCTTCGCCTGGCGCCCCGCGGCGAAACCCGGCCGGCCGAAGGGCGGTGCCGCGCTCGGACTGCGCGCCGCATGGGCGATGTTGCAGGCGCGCTACGACCGCCGGAGCCAGCGTAGCCCGGCGGGCGAAGCGTCTTGATAAAGGCGGGCCTGCTGGTCTAATGCGCCGCGATTGTCCGCCGCGGGCGGGCGGCGACTTCAACAGGACGGCATGTGACAGCGAAGAATGGCGACAGTATAGCGGCGAACCGCGTGCGCATGGGACGCCCCGGCGTCGTCGGCGCCGGGCGTGACCGCTTCGGCCTGACCGGCACGTCGCAGACGTTCGACCCGCGCGTCGTCGCAATCCGTCCCGATCTGGCCGATATCGCCGTCGCCGGCCAGCATTTCGCGCCGCATTATGCCGCGCCGATGATGCGCAGCGGGGCGCTACCCGCCGCGACGATGCGCGCCGCACCCTCGCTCGATGCCGAACAGACGAGCGAGCTGCTGTTCGGCGAGGGTTTCGCGCTGCTCGACCTGACCGGCGGCTGGGCATGGGGCTACAGCCTCGCCGACCATTATGTCGGTTATCTTGCCGCCGATGCGCTCGGCGTGCCGATCGCGCCGACGCACCGCGTCCATGCCGCCGAGGCGATCCTGCATAGCGCCCCCGACGCCGCGGCCGGCGGCTCGGCGATCCTGCCGCGCGGCGCGCTCGTCATGGGCGAAGCCGAGGGCGAATGGCTCGCGACCTCGCACGGCTTCCTGCCGCTGGCGGCGCTGGTCGACGTCGATGCCCGCGACGATGACCCGGCGGCGATCGCCGAAGCGCTCACCGGCACCCCTTATGTCTGGGGCGGCCGCACCGCAAAGGGCATCGACTGCTCGGGGCTCGTCCAGCTCGCATGGAGCATGGCGGGTGTCCAGTTGCCGCGCGACAGCGACCTGCAACTCGCATCGCTGGGTGCGGACAAGGATGTCGACCCCGCGGCGCTGGCGCGCGGCGACCTCGTCTTCTTTCCCGGCCATGTCGGGATCATGGCCGACGACGCCAACATCATCCACGCCAGCCGACGATGGATGGCGGTGAACAGCGAACCGCTGGCCGACGTCATCGCGCGTTCGGCGGCGAAAGGGAATGATGTGCCGGTCTCCGGCTATAAACGATTGCGGTAAAATCATGACACAGACGGTCTTCATCGACGGCGCGGCGGGAACGACGGGCCTGGAAATCGCCGAGCGGCTGGCCGGGCGGAACGAATTCACGCTCGTCACGCTCGACGACGCGCGCCGCAAGGATGCATCGGCGCGGCGCGAAGCCTTGAACGATGCCGATTTCGTCATCCTCTGCCTGCCCGACGATGCCGCGCGCGAATCCGTCGCGATGATCGAAAACGATACGACGCGGGTGATCGACGCGTCGACCGCGCACCGCGTCGCGCCCGGCTGGGTCTATGGCTTTCCCGAAGTCAGCGGTCACAAGGCCGTCGCCGCAGCGGCGCGTGTCAGCAATCCCGGCTGCTATTCGACCGGCTTCGTCGCGCTGGTCGCACCGCTGGTCCGCGCCGGCCTGCTTCCCGCCGACTGGCCCTATAGCTGCAACGCGGTCAGCGGCTATTCGGGCGGCGGCAAGGCGCTGATCGAACGCTTCGAGCAGGACACCGATATCGCCTGGCGCGGCTATGCCCTCGCTCTCGGCCACAAACATCTGCCCGAAATGCAGTCGAACTGCGGCCTGTCGATCGCGCCGCTCTTTTCGCCCGCCGTGATCGCGGCGCATCGCGGCATGGTCGTCGAAGTGCCGTTGCCGCTTGCCGCAATGCCCGGCGCCGCAACGCCCGACGCGTTACGCAGGGCGCTGGCGGAATTTTACGCGGGCAGCCCGGTCGCGGTGATGGGCGAAACCCCGGCCGACGGCGAAATGCTGCTTCGCGGGTCGCAGGCGGGCGACGACCGCATCGAATTGTTCGTGTTCGGCAATTCGGGCGGCAGCCAGGCGCGCCTCGTCGCGCGGCTCGACAATCTCGGCAAGGGCGCCAGCGGCGCCTGCGTCCAGAACCTCAACATCATGGCGGGGTTGCCCGAAACGGCGGGCCTGCGGCTCTAGGGTCAAGACCCATTAATTTGCCGTTCGAGTTTGAAGCGATTTTGTTCAGGGCGAGGAGAAAAGGCGTAGGAATATGGATATATTTCAAGGCTTTTCGACGACGCCATGGACAAAATCGGTCAAATCCCGAAGGGACGCCGAAATGGCTTCGATCTCAGGCCCGCGCGGCCTTGCGGGTAGCGACGCTACCCGCTGCATCCGCCCGCACCCGATATCTTCGCCATTTCGACGCCTCGAACGGCAAATCAATGGGTCCTGACCCTAGGACCTAGTGTACCGTGTCGAGCACATCCTCGACCGACAAATAGGTGATCAGCCGTTCGATCTGGCGCCAGCGCGCGAAATAGATGTGGTTGCCGAGCACGCGATATTGCTCGGCGCGCGCCGCGGCCGCATAGCCCGCTTCCTCGCCATGCTGGGCGATCAGCGCATGGGCATCGTCGACCGCGGCGCGATCGGCAAGAAATGGGGCTGGCAGTTGCATCGGGTTCCCGGTCGTTTGCGTCACGCCTTTCTCGTAGCGCCGGGCGATCACTGCCCCGTTCCCAACCGTGATGAACAAGTAGGTAAGGTTAATCATGGCGGCCGCGGCGTTAACCTTTGCACCGTGCAGACGAACCGCGTTTCGACCTTTGCCGCCGCGCTTCGCCCGTGTAGACATGGGCCATGCGCAAGATCCTGAAATATGCCGCCCTCGCCCTGCTCATCCTTGTGATCGTCGGCGGGATCACCCTGTACATCATGTCGCGCCCCGATGTTGCGCGCTTCTCGACCGCCGAACTCAGCGGCCGGGTGCCGGTGATGGCATCGCAGAAGACCGAGAGCTTCCCGACGATGAACGTGCCCGATGCGACAAGCTGGCCCGCCGGGCAGGCGCCGCGCGCCGCGGCGGGGCTGACGGTGGCGCGCTTCGCCGAAGGGCTCGACCATCCGCGCAACATGCTCGTGCTGCCCAACGGCGACGTGCTCGTCGCGGAATCGCAGAGCCCGCCGCGCGACACCTCGGGGGTCGAGGGCAAGATCATGGGTGCGCTGATGGGCAAGGCCGGTGCAGGCGGCCAATCGGCGAATCGCATCACCTTGCTCCGCGACGCCGACGGCGACGGCAAGGCTGAAATAAAGACCGCCTATATCACGGGGCTCAACTCGCCGTACGGCATGGCGCTGGTCGGCAAGACGCTCTATGTCGCCAACACCGACGCGCTGCTTGCCTTCCCCTATGTCGAGGGCGAGACGAAGATGAGCGGCAAGGGAGAGAAGCTGGTCGACCTGCCCGCCAAGGGCACCAATCGCCACTGGACCAAAAGCCTTGCCGCTGCCCCGAACGGCTGGCTCTATATTGGCGTCGGCGCCGACAGCAATATCGGCGAAGCGGGGATGAACCGCGAGTTCCGCCGCGCCAGCATCCTCGAGGTGCGCCCCGAAAACAAATATATGCGCACCTTCGCCGCGGGCATCCGTAACCCCGTCGGCGTCGCCTTCTACCCCGGCACCGACCGGCTGTGGACCGTCGTCAACGAACGCGACATGCTGGGCAGCGACCTCGTTCCCGACTATCTGACCGACGTCACCGAGGGCGATTTCTATGGCTGGCCCTGGTATTATTGGGGCGGTTTCATCGATCCGCGCGTCGAGCCCGAAGCCGAGGATCGCCGGCAATATGTCAAGCGTCCCGACTATGGCCTCGGCGCCCACACCGCGCCGCTCGGCTTTACCTTCACCCAAGGCCTCGATCTTGGCGATCGCTGGACGAACGGTGCGCTGATCGCCCGGCACGGATCGTGGAACCGCGAGCCCGTTGCGGGCTATGACGTCGTGTTCGTCAAGTTCGGCGCCAACGGCAAGCCGGTCAATGCGCTCCCCGTCACGCTGCTCGACCAGTTCCTCGCCAAGGACGGCAAGACGACGCGCGGCCGCCCCGCCGATGTGAAGGTCGCCAAGGACGGCAGCGCGCTGGTCGCCGACGATACCGGCAATGTGATCTGGCGGGTGGCGAAGGCCGGATAAACAAATCGTCGCCCCCGCGAAGGCGGGGGCGACGATTTGGATCAGGCGATCATCAAACCCGCATCGGCATCAGCACATAAAGCGCCGGGCTCTTCTCGCTCTCGCGGATCAACGTCGGGGCGTTGGCGTCGGCGAGGTGAAGTTCGACATTGTCGCCATCGACCTGCCCCAGGATGTCGCTGAGATAACGGGCGTTGAAACCGATCTCCATCGCGTCGCTGTCGTAAGCCGCCGCAAGTTCTTCGGCCGCGGTGCCGTTTTCGGGGCTGGTGACGCTGAGCGTGATGCGATCCTTGTCGAGCCCGACCTTGACCGCGCGGGTCTTTTCGCTGGCGATCGTCGAGACGCGGTCGACGCCCTGGAACAGGCTCTTCGGATCGACCTTCAAGAGCTTGTCGTTCGCGGTCGGTATGACGCGGCTGTAATCGGGGAAGGTGCCGTCGATCAGCTTCGAGGTAAGCACCGCGTTGCCGAGTTGGAAGCGAATCTTCGTCGCCGACAGGCTGATCTCGACATTGCCCTCGGCCTCGTCGAGCAGCTTGCGGATCTCGCCGACGCATTTACGCGGCACGATGACGTCGGGCATCGACGAGGCGCCGTCGGGGCGCGTCACCGTATAGCGGGCGAGACGGTGGCCGTCGGTCGCCGCGGCCTTCAGCACCGGACCCGATGCATCCTCTGCGACGTGCAGGAAGATGCCGTTGAGATAGTAGCGCGTTTCCTCGGTCGAGATGGCGAAGCGCGTCTTGTCGATGATCTGGATCAGCTCGGCGACCGGCAGTTCGAAATTGGTCGGCAGGTCGCCTTCGGCGATCACCGGGAAATCGTCGCGCGGCAGCGTCGGCAGGTTGAAGTTCGACCGGCCGGCCTTAACCTGCATCTTGCCTTCGGCGGCGGCGAGGCTGACCTCGGTGCCTTCGGGCAGTTTGCGGGCGATTTCGAACAATGTGTGCGCCGACACCGTCGTGGTGCCCGGGGTTTCGACCTTCGCCGCGATGGTTTCGACGACCTGCAGGTCGAGGTCGGTCGCCATCAGTTTGAGCTGTCCCGACGCATCGGCTTCGATGAGGACGTTCGAGAGGATGGGGATGGTATTGCGCCGTTCGACCACCGACTGGACGTGGCCAAGGCTCTTCAACAACACTGCGCGTTCGATCGTCGCTTTCATTCTAACTCCGCCATCCCTTGTTTCGCGGGAGATTTCCCGAGGGGACAAGCATCGGAGGCGATTCGCAGCCCCGATTCCCGGCCCCTGAAAATGTCCACCTTCCTTAACGCACGCGCGGCGCGAGGCAAGCCATGCTTGCAAAGCATCCACTTTCGCGCAAACGAGGGCCGATGCGGCGCGCGCTCTTTCTCTTTGCACCCCTGCTTTTCGGTATCGGGGCGGCGGTCCCCGCGGCCGCCCGCACCGCGCTCGGCATATTCGACGGCTGGGGGGCCTTCCGCGATCCTGCGGCGCCGCGATGCTATGCGATCGCCGCGCCCGCCGCGACGATCGGCCGGCCCGAGGTCAAAGCCTATGCGAGCATCGGTTACTGGCCGAAATCGCGCATCCGCGGACAATTCTATGTCCGCCTGTCGAAAGCCCGCAGCCCGCAACGCGAACTGCGGCTGACGGTCGGCAACCGCCGTTTCATCCTGACCGGCAACGGCGCGCACGGCTGGGCGAGCGACGCACGGATGGACGCCGCGATCATCGCCGCGATGCGGTCGGCGCCGAGCATGAGCGTCGAAAGCGACACGCCGAACGGACGCGCGATCGCCGATACCTATCGTCTCCGCGGCGCCGCGACCGCGATCGACGCGGCGGCGCTTGGGTGCGCGCGGCTGCGGTGAGGCCATGCTGCCGGACGCGGCTAGAGACCAGACCCTAGCCGCGCGCCAGTTTCGTCAATTCGGCGGCGAGAAAGTCGAGCACCGTGCGCACCCGCGGAACATGGCGCAGACGTTCGTGGGTCAACAACCAGAGTCCAGTGGTGTCCTCTGCCTTCGGCGGCAGGCAGCGGATGAGGTCGGGTTCGCGGTCGGCGAGGAAGGCCGGCAGGATGGTGAGCCCCATCCCCGAGCGGACCCCGGCGAGCAGGCCGGTGCCGCTGTCATATTGCATCACCACCGATGCCTCGAGCCCATATTGCCGCAGCCACGCCTGATAGGGTTCCCAGACCCCGCCGCCGCCGCCGATGAACGGGTGGGTGGCGAGTTCGGCGCGGGTGTGCGGGATGCCGTGACGGTCGGCATAGTCGCGGCTGCAATAGAGCGTCCACGGATTGTCGGCGATGCGCCGCCCGACGAGCCCCGCACCGGCGGGTTGCTTGCTGCTGCGGATCGCAATATCGGCGGCGCCGGCGGCAAGGTCCCGCGGCTCGTCCGCCGTGTCGAGATGGATGTGGATTTCGGGATGCGCAGCTCGCAGGTCGCGCAGAATTGGCGGCAGCACGGTTACCGCGAAAATCTCCATCGTCGTCACGCTGACCGTCCCGCCCGCATCGCGCGAACGCGCGCCCGCCGCTTCGCCGAAGCGTTCGGCGGCTTCCTTGACAGCCAGCGCACTCGCCAGCATCGCCTCGCCCACCGGCGTCAGCGCGTAGCCGGCCTGACGCCGTTCGAACAGGCTGAGCCCCGTCGCTTCCTCGAGCGCGGCGATGCGCCGGGCGACGGTGGTCTGGCTGACACGCAGCGCCTGTGCGGCGGACAGGGTGCTGCCCGTCTCCACGACCGCGAGAAACGCCTTGAGATCGTTCCAGTCGTACATGGCGTCTTGTGCGCCATAATCGCCTTCGCCTCATTCTGCAATTTTGCAGAATGGTCGCGCAACATCGTTGCTCCTTTCGCCGCTTCATAGAGATTATTTGTCTTCCACCGGCTCCTCCCCCTCCTTTTCAGCCGGCCGATGGAGACATGAGATGAAAAAGCTTCTGATCCTCGCCACGCTGGCCGCCGCCTCGTTCGGCCAGCCCGCCCTCGCTCGGCCCGCGCCCGCGAACCCGACGGTGGTCGTTCAGCATAGCGACCTCGACCTGCGGACCGAGGCCGGCGCCCGCACGCTCCAGCACCGCATCCGGCACGCCGTCGCGACCGTCTGCGGCACCGCGTCCGACTTCGATATCGAAGGCAAGAACGACGTGCGGCAGTGCCGCAAGGATACGCGGGTGCTGGCCTCAGCACAGGCCGAACTGGTGATCGCGGGCGCGGCGCGCGACCGGGCAATCCAGGTCAGTTCGATCCAGAAATGACGGCCCGCGCCGGTGCGGGGCTTGCCAGAACCGGGGCCGCGATCAGGGCACGACGCGGCCCCGTCTTTTTTAAGTATGGCGTCTTCGGAGTGGTGCGCTGCCGTTGCTTCGCACACTTTCGTCATCCCGGACTTTATCCGGGATCCACTGCGGCACCGAAGTCAGGGACCCCGGATCAAGTCCGGGGTGACGATGAAACGAAAGGCGGCCTTCGGCCGAAACCCGACCTCGACAACAAACACCACCGCTCCCCGCCCTACCCTCGCGCGTCGAATGCCATCCGCGCCCGTGCGACCTTCTCCAGATTCGCCTCGGCCCAGACCCAGACGCCGCAAAAGGCTTCGCCGAGGCTATGTCCAAGCTCGGTCAGGCAATATTCGACCTTGGGCGGCACGACCGGGTAGACCGTCCGCACGAGCAGGCCGTCGCGTTCCATCTGGCGCAACGTCTGCGTCAGCATCTTCTGGCTGATGCCGGGAACGCGCCGCGACAATTCGGTGAAACGGCAGGTTCCGTGAGCCTCCAATTCCTCGAGGACTAGGAGGGTCCATTTGTCGGCGACCCGGCCGATCAGTTCGTTGACGAGCGTTTCGACGCGCGGATCGACCGGCGCGTTGGGGTCGTAGGCGATTTTTTTCGGCGCATCCAAAGCTGAAAACCCATTTCTTTCTTTTCGGTAACTATGGCACTTTCAGGTGCCTTCTTTCTTTTGGAGAGTATAGCGCTATCTCCGGTGCATCACCCCCCCCCGAAAGGAAAAAGCGATGAAGACCACGGGCAACACCATCCTCGTTACCGGCGGCGGCTCGGGCATCGGGCTGGCACTGGCGCAGCGCTGGCACGATGCCGGCAACAGCGTCGTCGTCACTGGGCGCAACGCCGCGAAGCTGGAAGCCGCGATCGCCGGACGCCCCGGCATGCACGCGATAGCGCTCGACATGACCGATGCGGCGGCGATCGCCGCTTTCGGCGCCGAAATCGCCGCGAAATTTCCGGCGCTCAACGTGGTCGTGAACAACGCCGGGGTCATGATGTACGAAGCCGCGACCGCGAAACGCGACCTCGCCGATGCCGAAACGACGGTGGTCACCAACATCCTCGGGCCAATCCGGCTGATCGACGCGCTCGTCGACCATCTGGCGGCGCAGGACGATGCCGCGATCGTCAACGTCACCTCGGGCCTTGCCTTTGTGCCGCTGCCCAAGGCGCCGACCTATTCGGCGACCAAGGCGGCGATGCACAGCTATTCGGTCGCGCTACGCGCCCAGCTCGAAGGCCAGATCGAAGTGATCGAACTGGCGCCGCCGGCAGTGCGCACCGACCTGACCCCCGGGCAGGCGACGCGCGAGACCTATATGCCGCTCGATGCCTTCGCCGACGAGGTGATGGCGCTGTTCGCACAGCAGCCGACACCGGCCGAAATCCTCGTCCAGAATGTCCTGCCGCTACGCCACGCCGAAGCGAACGGCAATGTGCCGCAAGTGCTCGCCATGCTGAAAACGCTATAGGCCGCGCGGCCGCCGGACCCGGCAACGTTGCATCCCTCCTGCCCACCAAATCCGACATAATATTACATCGGCCCTTGCCCATGCGCGCCCGTCGGCGCATGATCGGATTCGGACGATCTATCGGGTGCCCGCAGAGGCGCACCGTCCGATATTTGGTGGGAGAGGAGACTTACCGGCATGAATGCCATTACTCAGTGCGATGCGGCGGCGCGCGAACGGCACCGGACGCTCGATTTTATCGGCTTGCGCGCGCATGCAACGACCGTCGGGCTGATCCAGCTCTGCGAGGAATTGCTGAACGCCGGCATATTGACCCCCGATGGGCTCGAACGGATCAAGGGCGCGATCCGTTCGGAACTGACCGTCTGCAATGCCCGGGTCGGCAACCGGACGACGTTCGACGACACGTTGCGGCGGCGGCTCGACGCGATCTTTCCGCAGGTCGACGGTGCGCCGCCCAAGGAGCCCGTCGGGCCGCTCGACCAGTTCGAGGATTCGCTCGTCGGCTATAACGGCGCCTGACCGGCGCATCATGGCGGGCCGCAGCGGCGCCTGATTGCGCTCGCGGACCATCGCGACTATATCGCGCGCCATCATGCAGATTCCCGGCCATATCGACCCCGTCACGACGGGCACCGTTCCGCTGCGCGGCGGCAACCGCATCGACCTCGTCGGGCTGACCCGCGACGCGATCGGCGGCGTGCTGGTCGAGGCCGGGCTCGATGCGAAGGCGGCGAAGCTGCGCGCCAAGCAGATTTGGCACTGGATCTATCACCGCGGCGTCACCGATTTCGAGGCGATGACCGACATCGCCAAGACGATGCGCCCCTGGCTGACCGACCGGTTCATCATCGGCCGGCCCACCGTCCGCGAGGCGCAGGTGTCGAACGACGGCACGCGCAAATGGCTGCTCGCCGCCGCCGACGGCCAGGAATATGAAATGGTGTTCATCCCCGACGCCGATCGGGGAACCCTGTGCGTATCGAGCCAGGTCGGTTGCACGCTCAACTGCCGCTTCTGTCACACGGGAACGATGCGCCTCGTCCGCAACCTCGGCGCGGGCGAGATCGTCGGACAGGTGCTGCTGGCGCGCGACGCGCTCGGCGAATGGCCGAAGGGGACGATGGCGGGCTTCGGCGCCGACCCCGAGGACGAGGATGCCGACGAGGATGCCGCCGGCCACTATACCGCCGACGGCCGCATGCTCACCAACATCGTGATGATGGGCATGGGCGAGCCGCTCTATAATTTTGACGAGGTCAAGGGCGCGCTCAAGATCGTCATGGACGGCGACGGGCTCGCTCTGTCGAAGCGCCGCATCACCCTTTCGACGAGCGGTGTCGTGCCGATGATGGCGCGCGCGGGCGACGAGATCGGCGTCAACCTCGCAGTGTCGCTCCACGCGGTGAACAAGGAAGTACGCGACGAGATCGTGCCGCTGAACCGCAAATATGGCATCGAGGAACTGCTGCAGGCGTGCGCCGACTATCCCGGCGCGAACAATGCGCGGCGCATCACCTTCGAATATGTCATGCTGAAGGACAAGAACGACAGCGACGACGACGCGCGCGAACTCGTCCGGCTGATCAAGCAGTACAAACTGCCCGCGAAGGTGAACCTGATCCCGTTCAATCCCTGGCCCGGCGCGCCCTATGAATGCTCGACGCCCGAACGGGTCAAGGCGTTCAGCAACCTCATCTTCAAGGCGGGGATTTCGGCACCGGTGCGCACGCCGCGCGGACGCGACATCATGGCCGCGTGTGGGCAATTGAAGAGCGCCGCGACCAGGCCGACCCGCGCCGAACTCGACCGCATCGCCGAGGAAAAACAGGCTGCGCTGGGCTAAGCCTCAGCCCCAATCTTTCTGTACCGTGTTGTAAAAATAACACAGGTAAGAAAATTGTCATATTCTGAATGAGCTGTTCATTGACGGGACAGCCGCGAGCGCCATTTAGGGCGCGGGCCGCGAGCCAAAAGGCGCGGTCCAGTCCAGAGTAAAGGAAAACAAAATGAAGAAATTCGCAGTTGCCGCCGCTCTCCTCTCGGCCGCCGTCTCCGTTCCCGCCATGGCCGCCGAAGGCGGCGAAGCTCGCGTCGAAGTGCGCGGCGGTTATGTGACCGGCAGCGGCCTCGACGACGCCACGCTCGGCGTTGCCGCCGGTTATGACTTCGACCTGGGTTCGACCGCTTTCGCCGGTGCGGAAGTCGCTGGCGACAAGGTGCTGAAGGACGGCTTCGACGTCCAGTTCTCGGCTGGCGGCCGTCTGGGCGCCAAGCTTGGCGATGCCGGCAAGCTCTATGCCACCGGCGGTTACACCTTCAGCGACATCGACGATCCGTACATCGGTGCCGGTTACCAGCACAAGTTCGGCACCAACCTGTACGGCAAGGTCGAATATCGCCACCAGTTCATCGGCAACTTCAGCGACTTCGACAGCTTTGCCGCGGGCATCGGCTTCGCTTTCTGATCTTTCGGAACAGCGATACGAAACGGAAGGGGCGGCCTGCGGGCCGCCCCTTTTTTTTACGCCTGCTTCATTTCGGGGTGGCGCGAAAGCCCGATATCGCGGTAACAGACACTTGTGTATGGATACGATACAGGGTTTTCGATGATGAACGACGATATTTGGGGCGCCGCGCGCGGAGCGCTGGACCGGATCGCGGCCGATCGCGCGCGGCGCGAAACGATCGTGTCGATCGCCTCGCCCGAAGAAGCTGCCGCCTTCCGCGCGCTGGCGGCGCCGGGGGCCGGACGGGCGATTGCCGAAGTGGTGGGCGACGCCGAACGGATCTTTGCGCACCGCGTTCGCATGGACCATCCGCGCTTCTACGGCTTTATCCCCTCGCCCGCTTCGCCGCTGTCGCTGGTCGGCGAACTCCTTGCCAGCGGTTACAATGCCCATGCCGGAAGCTGGATGCAGAGCTCGGGGCCTGCCGCCATCGAACAGGGCCTGATCGCCTGGCTGGCCGAACGCGCCGGCTTGCCGGACAGCGCGGGCGGACTGTTCGTTTCGGGCGGATCGATGGCGAACCTCACGGGGTTGATGCTGGCGCGCGATCGCATGCTGCCTCCCGAAGAGCGCCATCGCGGCGTCGCCTATGTCTCGACGCAGACGCATTCGTCGGTGGCGAAGGGGCTGCGCGTGCTGGGTTTCCTGCCAGAGCAGATCCGCAAGGTGGCGGTCGATGCCGAGCGGCGGCTCGACATCGCGGCGCTCGGCGAGGCCATCGCGACGGATCGCGCGGCCGGCCGGGCGCCGTTCGCGGTCGTGGCAAGCTGCGGCACGACGAACACCGGTAGCATTGACGATCTGCACGCCATCGCCGACCTTGCGGCGCGCGAGCGGCTATGGCTGCATGTCGACGGCGCTTATGGTGCATCGGTGGTATTGTCGGGCCGCCACCGGGCGCTGGTCGACGGGCTCGCCCGCGCCGACAGCCTGTCTTGGGACGCGCACAAATGGCTGTTCCAGACCTATTGCTGCGGCATGGTGCTGGTCCGCGACCGGCGCCATCTGCTCGAAAGCTTCGCCACCAGCGCCGAATATCTGCAGGATGCGGCGGCGGGCGACGAGACGCCAAACTTCTGGGACTATGGCGTCGAACTCACCCGACCCGCGCGCGCGATGAAGCTGTGGTTCACGCTGCAGGTCATGGGCGAGCGTGCGGTCGGCGAAGCGATCGACCATGGTTTCATGCTCGCCGAGACGCTGGCGGAAGCGCTGGGGGAGCGCCCGCACTGGCGGATCGTTTCGCCTGCGCAGCTCGGCATCGTCACCTTCCGGTACGAGCCGCCGGGATATGATGGCAGCGAACTCGACGCGCTCAACACGGCGATCGCGCGGCGCATGATCGACGACAATGTCGCGGCGCCGCTGACGACGCGGCTCGACGATGCCGTCGTCCTCCGCGCGTGCACGATCAGTCCGGATGCGACCGCCGACGACATCCGGGCGATGGTCGCCGAACTGGATACGCGCGCGCAAGCGATCGCGGCAGCAATCCGGGCCTGAATCTTCAGCGGTCGCGCAGCGGGCGGCGCGCCACGTCGTTTTCGATGATGTTGCGGATCGTGATGAGCGTCGTGAACGAATGGACGCCCTTGTCCTCGCCGAGCGCGCGGCGGGTGAACGCGTCATATTCCTCCATCGCCCCGACCTGCACCCGGAGCAGGAAATCATCGTCGCCGGTGACATCCCACGCGCCGGTCACTTCGGGATGATGGACGATCTCGCGCGCGAAGCCGTCCATCGTCTGCGGCCCCGCCTGCTGCATCTGGACGAGCACATGCATGGTCAGCGCCGATCCGGTCAGCGCCGGGTTGACCACCGCGATGTCGGCAACGATCACCTTTTCCTCGCGCAGGCGCCGGAGCCGGCGAAGCACCGCCGAAACCGACAGGCCGACCTTGTCGGCAAGAATGCGGGCAGGCTGGAGATTGTCGCGCCGCACCTCTTCCAGCAAACGCCGGTCGAATCGGTCGAGATCGATCATTTTTCGCATGATTTCGTATTTAGCGCTAAATTTGGTCGCCCGCACGATGAATTTTGGCGCCAATAGCCGTTCCGGGCGGCGTAAAAGGACCGCGTCCGGGCTGCCTCTCTCCCTCCCCTGCGGCCCGGACGGCAGGAGAAAAAACATGAACCATCATCACGAAAGCAATTGGCTTGGCCGGGCCTGGACCGCCGTTACCGAAGCATCCGCCGCCGCGGTGGCGATCCAGTACGCCGCACCGTGGAAGCGCAGCGCGGCCGCACCGCGCCGCTCGCGCGAACAGGGCGGCTGCGCCGTCTGAGCGCCGCGAGGCTTTCCCGAAGGAAAAGGGCGGCAGCCATCGGCGCCGCCCTTTTTTGTTGTCGGTAATCCTGGAGTAAATCGCCATCGGCGATTGTCGGCTTTTGGGGCGGTGAGTTGCCGCTTGTTAAGTCGTCATCCCGGGCTTGACCCGGGACCCGCCTTCCTTCTTTCGACGCCGGATCAAAGAAAAGGCAGGCCCCGGGTCAAGCCCGGGGTGACGAAGAGGGACGTGTCCGCTCCCGGCCGCTTCAAGACATTCCCTCATTCCGGACGAGAACGGCGGATCATGCATAATCCGCTTTTCTTTCCGCCCCGCCGCCGCCACGGTGCCCGCATGACCGCATTGGCCTATATCGGAGCGGCGCTTGCCGAAATCGCCGGTTGCTTCGCCTTCTGGGCGTGGCTGCGGCTCGACAAATCGGTGTGGTGGATCGTACCGGGCATGGCCTCGCTGGCGCTGTTCGCGTGGCTGCTGACGCTCGTCGATTCCGACCGTGCGGGGCGCACCTATGCCGCCTATGGCGGTGTCTATATCGTCTCCGCGCTCCTCTGGCTGTGGGCGGTCGAGGGTACAAAGCCTGATCGATGGGACCTGATCGGTGCCGTCATCTGCCTCGGCGGCGCGGCGATCATCCTGTTCGGGCCGCGGGGTGCCGCGGCATGAGCTATGCGATCGATGCGGTGCTGACCGGCAAGGCGCGTGCCTTTCGCGGCGACGAAGCGAGCGCGATCGCCAAGCGCCCGGTCGACGGCGCCCTGCACGTCGGCTTGCTCGGGATCGACGGCGACGAACAGGCCGACCTGACGGTGCATGGCGGCGTCGACAAGGCGATCCACCATTATCCGCGCGATCATTACGGCTGGTGGTCGGGCGAACTTGGCGACCATGCCCTGCTCGCCGCGCCGGGCGCGTTCGGCGAGAATATTTCGACCGCAGGCCTGATCGAAACCGAGGCGTGTATCGGCGACCGCTACCGGCTGGGTAGCGCGCTGGTCGAAATCAGCCAGGGCCGGCAACCGTGCTGGAAGCTGGGCCATCGCTTCGGCGTGGCAACGGTGCCCGCGACGGTGGTCATAACGCGGCGGAGCGGCTGGTATTACCGGGTGATCGAAGAAGGCGCGGTCGCGGCGGGCGACGCGCTGGCACTGGTCGAGCGGCCGCTGCCCGGGTGGAGCGTCGAGCGCGTGTTCGCGCTGCTGATCGGCGGTGGCGGAAAGCGCGAGCCCGAGGCGCTCCGCCTGCTCGCCGCGATGGAGGTGCTGGCGACCACCTGGCGCGCGCGGGCGGCGAAGCTGCTCGGTTGACCGGCAGCGCAAACGAGACGACGCAGGTTAACGCTCCCGCGGGCACGTCGGTTATTTCGCGTCGGGCAGCGCATCCTCGACCAGCGGCGCAAGGCCATCGACGACGACCGTCACGCCCTTTGCGTTCGGATGGATATTGTCGCCGAGCATCAACTCCTTCTTGCCCACGACATTGTCGAGAATGAAGGGATAGAAGCTCGCGTCATATTTCGCGGCAAGTTCGGGATAGATGGGATTGAACTTCGCCGCATAATCGCTGCCGAGATTGGGCGCGGCAACCATGCCGGTGAGCAGGACAGGAATCTCGCGCTTCTTAAGTTCGGCAAGCATCGCATCGAGATTGGCGCGCGTCTGGTCGGGACCGATACCGCGCAGCATGTCGTTGCCGCCGAGCCCTAGTAGGACCAGCGCCGGTTTCGTCTTCGCATTGCCCAGCACATAGGTCAGCCGCTGCCGCCCCGCTGCGGTGGTATCGCCCGAAACGCCGGCATTCTGCACCCGCACCACCACGCCGTCCTCGGCGAGCGCCGCTTGCAGTTGCGGCGCCAGCCCTTCCCTGGGGCCGAGCTGGTAACCCGCATAGAGGCTGTCGCCGAAGGCGATGACCAGCGGCGCGTCGGCGGGGATCGCCGGCGTGGCCTTCGCCGCGGCCGCTTCGTTCGTCGAAGCCGCCGGCTTTTCCGCCGATCCGCATGCGGCGAGTGGTTGGCAAAGCAAAATCGCGCAACCATATAGAGTGTAAGAGCGCCATCCGGCCGTTCGCATTTCCAAAGGGTCCTTTTCTTGCCCGACACCCGACCTTCGCCTGATCTGGCGATCGCCGCCCATAATGTGACGCTGACTTTGGGGAGCGACAAGGCCCCTGTCGAAATTTTGCGCGGGGTCGACCTCGAAGTCACCGCCGGCACCTCGGTGGCGCTGCTCGGCCCTTCGGGATCGGGCAAAAGCTCGCTGATGGCAGTGCTCGCCGGGCTCGAACGCGCCGGGGGCGGCACGGTCAGGGTCGCGGAGCTCGATTTCGCGACGATGGACGAGGACGATCTGGCGCGCGCGCGGCGCGGGCGGATCGGCATCGTGCTGCAGGCCTTTCACCTGCTGCCGACGATGACCGCGCTCGAAAATGTCGCGGTGCCGCTCGAACTCGCAGGCATCGCCGATCCGTTCGGGCGCGCCGCGGCCGAACTCGAGGCGGTCGGTCTCGGCCACCGGCTGACGCATTATCCCGCCCAGCTTTCGGGCGGCGAGCAGCAGCGCGTAGCCATCGCTCGCGCGATGGCGAGTTCGCCCGCGATCATCTTTGCCGACGAACCGACCGGCAATCTCGACACCGCGACAGGCCATGCGATCATCGACCTGATCTTCGCACGGCGGGCCGCGCTCGGCGCAACGCTGCTGATCATCACCCACGATCCCGAGCTCGCCGAACATTGCGACCGCGTCGTCGTGATGCACGACGGGCGGATCGAAGAGCGGGCCGCCTAGGTGCTGCCCCTCGCCACCCTCTGGCGCATCGCCCGGCGCGACCTTGCGGCGCGCATCCGCGGCCTGCGCCTGCTTGCCGTCTGCCTGTTCCTCGGCGTCGCGACGCTCGCGGCGATCGGCAGCCTGACGCGCGGCATCACCTCCGAACTCGAGGTGCGCGGCCAGACGATCCTCGGCGGTGACATCGAGTTAAGCCTGCCGCAGCGGCAAGCCACCGAAGCCGAGATGGCGGCCTTCCGCCGCGCCGGCGCCGCTTCGGCGACGGTACGGCTGCGCGCGATGGCGAACGATCCCGACGGCGACGCGCTGCTGTCCGAATTGAAGGCGGTCGACGGCGCCTATCCGCTCTACGGCACGATGCGCCTCGACAGCGGCGCGCGGCGCGGGCCGCCGCCGCCGGGCGGCATCTGGATCGGCAAAGACCTTTCCTCGCGCCTCGACCTCAAGGTCGGCGACCGGGTGAAGTTCGGCGAAAAAGCGTTCCTGATCGACAGCGTGATCGCCGAGGAACCCGACCGGCTCGGCGAAGGCTTCACGCTCGGCCCGGTGGCGATCATCGGGCTGGCCGATCTGCCGGCGACCCAGCTCATCCAGCCCGGCAGCCTCTACGAAAGCAAATATCGCGTCCGCCTCGCCGGCGATGCCAATCCCGAAGCGGTCGGCAAGGCGTTGACCGCCGAATTTCCCGATGCGGGCTGGGACGTCACCGATCGCAGCAACGGCGCGCCTGGCACGCGGCGCTTCATCGAACGCATGGGGCAGTTCCTGTCGCTCGTCGGGCTCGCCGCGCTGGTCATCGCCGGGATCGGCGTCGGCAACGGCGTCGCGAGCTATCTTGCGGGCAAGCGCCCGGGGCTCGCAACGCTGAAGGTGCTCGGCGCCGACAGCGGCACCGTCGCGCGCATCTATGGCCTGCAAATCCTTGCCGTTGCGGCGATATCGATCGTCCTCGGGCTGGCGGTCGGCGCGCTGATGCCGTCGGCGATCGGCTGGATCGCGGGCGATGTCCTGCCGGTGCGGCCGGGCTTTGCGCTCTATCCGCTGCCGCTGGCGGTGAGCGCAGCGTACGGCCTGCTGATCGCCGTCGCCTTTGCGCTGCCGCCGCTGTCGGCAACCCGCCATGTGCCCGCCGCGGGGCTCTACCGCGCGACGGTCGACAGCGCCGGGCGGATCGACCGGCGGACTTTGGTGGCGGTGGCTGCGGCCTTTGCTGCGATCGTGACGCTGGCAGTGGCGACGGCGCGCGAGCCGCTGTTCGCCTTGGGCTTCATCGCCGCGGCGGTCGGCCTGCTGATCGTCCTCGTCGGGCTCGGCTGGCTCGTCCGCCGCACCGCGAGCCGCGTGCCGCGTCCGCGCCGCCCCTTGCTCCGCCTCGCGCTCGCCAACCTCCATCGGCCTGGCGCTGCGACCGGCGCGCTCGTCGTCGCGCTCGGGCTCGGGCTGACCCTGTTCGTGACGCTTGCCGCGATCCAGACGAGCATCACCGCCGAAATCGCCCGTACGGTGCCGCAGCGCGCGCCGAGTTTCTTCGTGCTCGATGTGCCGCGCGACGGCGTCGAGCGTTTTCGTTCGCTGGTGACCGGAGCCGACCGGCAAGCGCAGATCAACATGATCCCGGCGCTGCGCGGCAGCGTCACCGAATTTCGCGGCCAGCGCGTCGATGAACTCGCCGAGCTGCCCGAAGGCGCGTGGGTACTGCGCGGCGACCGCGGGCTGACCTACAGCCCGGCGCTGCCCAACGGCAGCGAACTGGTCGGCGGACAATGGTGGCCGCAGGATTACAAGGGCCCGCCGCTGGTCAGCGTCGAGCAGGAGGTCGCAACCTCGCTCGGCCTCAAGCTCGGCGACACGCTGTCGGTCAATGTGCTGGGGGTCGAGGTGCAAGCCAAAGTTGCGTCCTTCCGCACCGTCGAATGGGACAATTTCGGGCTGAACTATGTACTCGTCTTCTCGCCCGGCACTTTCGACGCGGCGCCGCACAATATGGTCGCGACCGTCGCGGTCGGACCGCAGGCCGAGACCGACCTCGCGCGCAGCATCCCGCGCGCCTTCCCGTCAGCCTCGCTGATCCAGGTGCGCGATGTCGTGTCGCAGGTGACCACGCTGCTTACCCAGATGAGCCAGGCGATCGCCGCGGCGGCGAGCATCGCGATCCTTGCCGGCATTGCGGTGCTGATCGGCGCGATCGCCGCGAGCCGCGAGCGGCGCGTCTATGACAGCGTCATCCTGAAGCTGCTTGGCGCTACGAGGGGCCAGATACTGGGAGCGCAGGGCCTCGAATATGCGGTGCTCGCGTCGATCCTCGCGCTGCTCGCGCTCGGGCTGGGGTTGGCGGGGGCGTGGTATGTCGTGACGCAGCTCTTCGATTTCAGCTTCGCGCCCGACCCGCTGATCGTCGGTGCGACGCTGATCGGCGGCGCGGGGCTGTCGTTCCTGATCGGGATCGCGGGAAGCTGGCCGCTGCTCTCGGCCAAGCCCGCGCAGGCGCTGCGCAGTCTCTAGTTCAGCAGGCGCACCACTGCCGACACCGCGGCGATGCCGAGGACGACTGCAACCATCGCCTGCCAGACATGCGGCGGCACGCGACCGAAATGGCGCGCGCCGACATAATTGCCGAGCCACATCGGCGGAAAGAGGATGACCGACAGCAGGAACAGCCGCCAGGTCGCGATGCCGACCCACAGCGCGGCGAGGGTGCCGGCGATGGCGGTCATGAAAAAGATCATCAGCATCGACGCGCGCGCGACCTTCGGATCGACGCGGCGGCGGAGATAGAACGGTACGACCGGCGGCCCCGGCATCGCGGCAAAGCCGGTGAGAATGCCCGACGCGATCCCGGTTCCGGCGACGGCCAGCCGGCCCGGGCGGTGCCCTTCGGGCTTTTTCGGCAGCAGCACCGCGATAAAGGCGACAACCGCCGCTGCGGTGATCAGCAGCCGCGCGATGTCGGCAGGCGTCATGTCGAGCACGAACATGCCGACCGGGGTCGTCGCCATCGCGGCCAGCCCGATCGGCACGGCGGTCGAGCGGTCGGCGTCGGCGACGATATGCCCGATCCCCACCGGCCCGATCAGCAATTGCAGCAGGATGCCCATCACCACCGCTTCGCCCGGCGGGATGATCAGGCCGAGCAGCGGCACGAGGATGATCGCCATGCCGAAGCCGGTAAGCCCGCGGACATAGGCCGCACCAAAGGTCATCGCCGCGGCACCCGCAATCGTCAGCGGAGGTAACCCGATCAGGTTTTGTAGAGCAATCGCGCCGATTTTTCGTCCCCGCCAGTTGCAGCGGGTGGCCGTAGCCGAGCGTCAGGGCGCGATCAATGGCCAGAGACGATCGGCGGGCCGTTCGAGGACGCGCGCCGCAATCGCGTGCAGGCGCGCCGGTGCCAGCCGGCCGCTGTCGACCGCCCGCGCGAGCCAGTTTTCGATCGAACCCCCGGTCTCGATCCATTTATCGTCGCGCAGCATGCCGTAGAAGGCGCCCGCGAGCACATGGATGCCGTCGTCCGATTGCCGCCAACGATCGGCGGGATTGCGCCCGACGCCCAGCGCCTCGCCGATAAGCTGGTCGAGCGCCTGCGCCAGATCCTCGTTGAGCAGGCCGTCGAGCGTGGTGTAGCCCCATTTCGGATCATGCTCGCGCACGACGCGCATGACGAGCGCATCCTTTTCGAGCAGCGCGAGCGCAGCCTTGGCGGCCGCGCCATCCATCGGCACCGGCGGGTGGAGCATCTCGTGCGCCGCGTTGCGCACGGTGATCGCGGTGTTCCAGTCGGCCGCCTGCAGGAAGGTCTGGCCCTGCACCTTGATGCCGTGCGGTTTGCAGAATTGCAGCAGCACGACCTCGATCTGCGGGTCGAAGCTGCGGCCGGTCAGCTTTTCGTGCAAGCTGATCACGTCATAGGCGGCGAGATCGCGGCCGAGTTCGGCGATACGCGCGTCGAGGCCGGCGGTGCGTTCGGCCCGGAAAGCCGCGAAACCCGCGTCCGCCATCGCCTCGAACACTGCCTTCAGCCGCGGGGCGGCCGACAGGAACCAGCGCCAATCCTTCTCGTCCCAATTGTTGCTGGCACGATAGGCCGGCAGCAGCAGCGTTTCGGGGTCGGCCGATGCCGCGATCAGCGACGCGAGACTGCTGTCGTCGCCGCCCGAATAAAGCACCGACAGCACCGGTCCCAAAAGGCCGAAGCCGGCCGTCTCTGCCTCCTGCCACAGCGCCGCGATATCGGCGCGGATCGCCGCAGGCAGGCGCGGCGCAAAGGCATCGGCGTCGGCCTCATAATAGCGCAGATACAGCTCGCCTCCGGCAAGCGGGCCAAGAAAGGCAAGCGCATCGAAGCCTTCCGAGGCGCGGACCTTCCATCGCGTCCGCGAGGGCGGGCTCTCGGCATTGGCGCGAATGGGAGCAAGAGGGGGTGCGGCGAGGCCGGCAAGCGCGGCGGCGAGGAAGAGACGGCGATCCATGCCCCCACCTACCCCGAGGGCAGCGACCTAGGCTTGAACGGACTTTGCCCGGAACCGAACCGGCGGCATACCGGTCATCGCGGCCACCGACCGCGCGAGATGCGCCTGATCGGCGAAGCCCTGGTCGGCAGCGAGCGCGGCGAGACTGCCGCGCCAACCGGTAAGCGCCAGCAGCGCGCGCCGGGTCCGCGCCTCGAGCCGGAAACGCTTCGGCGTGACGCCATAGGCGCGCATGAAGCCGCGGCTGACCGACGCCGGGTCGAGCCCCACCCCGTCCGCCCAGTCCGCAAGCGCGATATCGGGATCGTCCGCGAGCGCAGCGGCGAGCAGGTCGGGCCAGTCGCAATGCAGAGCGGCACCGGGGCGGAAATGATCGCGCACATAATCGGCGGCCGCGGCGGCATCGCGTTCGGCAAGGCGCGCGGCCGCGTCGGGATCGTCGATATGCCCGGCGCCCGGGACCATATCGGGGGCGATCGGCAGGTTGAGCACCCGCGCCCCGCGAAGGCCGAACAGGTCGCGATGCGCGGTCCAGTCGCCATGGATGACCACCGTTCCCGCAGCAGCGGCAACCCGCCCCTGATCGCCGGCTTCCTCATAGCCGCCGCCCAGCACCAGCGCTACATAAGCATGGGCGTGGCGATGGCGCGGCAGGCGTTCCCGCGCCCCATGCCGGGCGATTTCGGCGAGTTGGGGCAAAGCGCTCATTCCTTTCCGCCCGGACCCAAGGTGACGAGCCATATGTCGGGCGGAGACAGATAACGAAGCGGGACAATGCTCGTTCCCAGCCCCGCGCCGACGAAGACGCGCTGTTTTCCGTCGACCATGTCGCCGCAGGCGAAGCGGTCGCCGTAGCGCGAGACATAGCTGATCGCGCCGACGACGGGAAAGCGAATCTGGCCGCAGTGGGTATGCCCGGCGAAGACGGCGGCGACCGGCCGCGGCAAGTCGGGAACGATGTCGGGGCTGTGGGTCAGCAGCAACGGCACGCCGGGCCCGAGCCGGTCCATCGCGGCAAAGGTCGCGGCAATATCGTCGTGCCCCGAAAAATCGTCGTCGACCCCGCCGACGATCAGCGGGCCGCGCCTGATCGCTTCGTTCTGGAGCACGCGAAGCCCAAGCTTCTCCATCTCGCTGCGCAGCGCGTCGGGCTTGAACCAGTGATCGTGATTGCCCGGCGCGACGACGACGCCGAGCGGCGCGCGCAGGCCGGCGAGCGGCGCGACGACTTCGGCCGCCGTATAGATATGGGTCGCGGTACGTTTTTCGCTGACGAGATCGCCCGCGATCAGCACGAGGTCGGGCTTCAGCCGGTTGAGTTCGCCGACGATCCGTTCCAGCCGTTCGGGCGGCATGTCGGGGCCCGCGACGTGAATATCGGACAGCAGCAGCAGCCTTAGCGGTGGCTGCCCGGCGGGCCAATCGCCCACCGCGACTGTCGCGTGGCGGACGATCGGGTCGCGCGTCGCGTTCCAATAGCCCTTGGCGAGCAAGGCCACGCCAAGCAGTGCGAGCAGCACTGCCCAGCGCCACCAGCGCCGGCGCGGCTCGGCCATCAGCCCCTGAGGTCGGGCGGGGTCGCTTCGCCCTTCAGCAGCGCGACCGCCTCGGCGAGCGGCATGATCCGCTGGGCGTCCTGCCCCAGGGTGCGGATTGCGACCGTTCCCTCTTCGGCCTCGCGCTTGCCGACGACGAGCAGGTACGGAACCTTTTGCAGGCTGTGCTCGCGCACCTTGTAATTGATCTTCTCGTTGCGCAGGTCGGTTTCGACGCGGATGCCGGCGGCGGCGAGCTGTTCGGCGGCATCCGTCGCATAATCGTCGGCATCGCTGACGATCGTCGCGACCACCGCCTGCACCGGCGCCAGCCAGGTCGGGAAGCGGCCGGCGAAATGCTCGATCAGGATGCCGATGAAGCGCTCATAGGTGCCGAGGATCGCGCGGTGGAGCATCACCGGGCGATGGCGTTCGCCATCCTCGCCCACATAAGAGGCGTCGAGGCGTTCGGGCATCACGCGGTCCGACTGGATCGTCCCGCATTGCCACGTCCGGCCGATTGCGTCGGTCAGGTGGAATTCGAGCTTCGGCGCATAAAAGGCGCCCTCGCCCGGCAGTTCTTCCCAGCCATAATCGTCGTTCGCCATCCCGGCGCGCGCGACGGCCTCGCGAAGTTCGGCCTCGGCCTTGTCCCACATCTCTTCGGTGCCGAAGCGCTTTTCGGGCCGCAGCGCCAGCTTCACCGCATATTTCTCGAAGCCGAGATCGCGGTAAACGCGGTCGAGCAGTTCGCAGAAGGTCCGCACCTCCTCGACGATCTGGTCCTCGCGGCAGAAGATATGGCCGTCGTCCTGCGTGAACTGACGGACGCGCAGGATGCCGTGCAGCGCGCCATGCGGCTCGTTGCGGTGGCAGCAGCCCATTTCGGCCATGCGCAGCGGCAGGTCGCGGTACGACTTGATCCCCTGGCGGAAGATCAGGACGTGCGCTGGGCAGTTCATCGGCTTCAGCGCCATCCACTCGGCATCGTCGGAGATGATCGGACCGTCATCCTCGGTGTTCGGGATTTCGTCGGGGATGACGAACATATTCTCGCGATATTTCCCCCAGTGACCCGACTGCTCCCACTGGCGCGCGTCCATCACCTGCGGCGTCTTGACTTCGACATAGCCGCCGCCGTCGATCGCGCGGCGCATGAACGCCTCGAGCTCGCGGTAGATGCGATAGCCCTTGGGGTGCCAGAAGATGCTGCCGTGCGCCTCTTCCTGCAGATGGAAGAGGTCCATTTCGCGGCCGATCTTGCGATGGTCGCGTTTCGCGGCCTCTTCGAGCCGGACGAGATGCTCGGCGAGCTGCTTCTTGTTGAGCCAGCCGGTGCCATAGATACGGCTGAGCTGGGCATTTTTCTGGTCGCCGCGCCAATAGGCGCCCGACACGCGCGTCAGCTTGAACGCCGCGGGGTCGAGCTTGCCCGTCGACGCCAAGTGAGGCCCGCGGCACATGTCCATCCAGCCGTCACCCGAACGATAGACGGTCAGTTCCTCGCCCTGCGGCAGTTCGGCGGCCCATTCGGCCTTGAAACTCTCGCCCTCGGCCTGCCATTTGGCGATCAGGTCGTCGCGTTCCCAAACTTCGCGCGTCAAGGGAAGATCGGCGGCGATGATGCGGCGCATCTCCTCCTCGATCAGCGGCAATTCGTCGTCGCGGAAAGCGCCATGGTCGGCAGTCGGTGCGAAGTCGTAATAGAAGCCGTCGCCCGTTGAGGGGCCGAAGGTAATCTGCGTGCCCGGAAACAGGTTCTGCACCGCCTCCGCCAACACATGCGCATAGTCGTGGCGCACGAGTTCAAGCGCGTCGGCCTCGTCGCGGCTCGTCACCAGCGCAAGGTTCGTATCTTCTTCGAGCGGGCGCATGATATCGCGCAGTTCGCCGTCGATCTTTGCGGCGAGCGCCGCCTTGGCGAGGCCGGGGCCGATGTCCGCCGCAATCTGCGCCGGGGTAGTCCCGCGCACGACTTCTCGGGCAGAGCCATCGGGAAGGGTGACACGGATCATCTGGGACATCGAAAAATCGGCCTTTCTGGCGGTTGGACGGCACCGGTGAAAAGGCGCCAAAACTGCGCCCCTTTGCCAGCATGCGATATGGGCGGCAAGGGGGCGGATTCACAATCGCCCTTGCAATGATACTTTGTATCATTATCTCGCGCACGAACCCCTCCCGCGAAAGACATCCCATGTGCTTCCCCGCCGCGCGCCCGCGTTTTGCCGACCTGACGGGAATCCTCCTGTCGCTGACCTGCCTGATCCACTGTCTCGCGCTGCCGCTGATCATCCTGCTGGCCCCGGCGCTCAGCCGCTGGATCGCGCTGCCCGAAGGGGTGCATGCCGCGATATTGCTGCTCGCCGTCCCTGCGGCGCTGGTCGCGATGCACGACGGCTGGAAACGGCACCGGCGCATCGCCCCGGGCCTCGCGGCCGCGATGGGGCTCGGCCTGCTCGCGGCCGGGCTCGCGGCGCACGAGGGATGGATCGCGGTCGCCGATCCCGCGGCAGCCGACCGGCTGCTCACCTCATTCGGCGCGCTCGGCCTTGCTGGTGCGCATCTCGCCAACTGGCGGCTGCGTCACCGCGGCGTCAACTGACCCGGAAAATGAGCGACATTGCGGGTCTGATGTCATTGTCGGATTTGGGGTGGGAGCGGACGTTTGCCCGTTTTGTGTACCCCGGTGAAGGCCGGGGTCCAGAGCGTTGGAAAGCCGGCGCCGCGCACTTGCGCCCTGGACCCCGGCCTTCGCCGGGGCACACGCCAGTTACGGCCATTTCCAGCCATTATTCGTCGTGCGCTTCCCCAACCAAGTTCGCCCCCACCCAAAATAGCGGCTGGAAAAGTCGGCCTCTCCTGCGTACTCGATGCAGGACAGGGCGCCCGGCATCGGCCGGACGCCCTTTCGCATATGACCGACCATCGCCATCGCAGGATTCCCATGACCCGCACCCATCTGCTTCCCCACCCCGCCCCGGCCGCGCGCCATGAACTGCGGGGTGACGCACGATGAGCATCTGGCTGACCGCGATCATCCTCGGCATCGTCGAAGGGCTGACCGAATTCCTTCCCGTCTCGTCGACGGGCCATCTGATCCTCGCCACCGAATTGCTCGGCTATGACGCATCGCGCTGGGCGATCTTCAACATCGCGATCCAGCCGGGCGCGATCCTGGCGATCGTCGTGCTGTACCGGAAGCTGTTCTGGGACATGTTCACCGGCTTTTTCCGCCGCGACCCCGTCGCCATCGCGTTTGTCCGCAACCTGCTCCTCGCCTTTTTCCCGGCCGTCATCCTCGGGCTGGCGTTCGGCGACTATATCGAGCTGCTCCTCGAAAACGCTGTGGTGGTCGCCTGGGCGCTGATCATCGGCGGCTTCGCGATCCTGCTCGTCGAGCGCTTTGCCAAGACGAAGGATGTCGGCGGGGTGGCCAATGTGACGACCCGGCAATCGATTCTGGTCGGCCTTGTCCAGTGCATCGCGATGATCCCGGGGGTCAGCCGGTCGGGCGCAACGATCCTCGGCGCGATGTCGTTCGGGGTGGACCGCAAGACCGCCGCCGAGTTCAGCTTTTTCCTCGCGCTGCCGACGCTGAGCGGTGCCACGGCGTTGCAGCTTTTCAGGCACCGCGATGCGATCACCTCGAACGACCTCGGACTGATCGGGCTCGGCGCCTTCGTCTCGTTCGTCGTCGCGTGGGTGGTGATCAAGGCCTTCCTCGCGGTGGTGACCCGCTATGGCTTTGCGCCCTTTGCCTGGTATCGAATCATTGTCGGGGCCGCCGCGCTGGTGTGGCTCACCATGAGATAGGGCCGATATTTTACTATTTGCGAAAGATAGTTGCGTGGGGAACAAAATTCTCTCCCCCAGCCCTGAATTAATGTCAGTAATACTGCCCTAATCGGCATAAATATCGTGACAGCCCCGGTCCGGCCATGCATTTGCCCCGCAACGAAGGGGAAACTGCATGGCTGCCGATCGCATGCTCCGGTTTGTGGAGCGTGAACAATCCTATCCGGACAAGCGCTCCGCCGAAGACCGCGCGCAAGACTTTCGCGAGATCGCCGAACGCTATGCCGCGCCCGACGCCGACGCGCAGGCGGCGCGCTGCTCGCAGTGCGGCGTGCCCTATTGCTCGGTCCACTGCCCGCTGCACAACCATATCCCCGACTGGCTGCGCCTGACCGCAGAAGGCCGGCTGCGCGAAGCCTATGAGCTCAGCAACGCAACCTCGACGATGCCCGAGATCTGCGGCCGCATCTGCCCGCAGGACCGGCTTTGCGAAGGCAATTGCGTCATCGAGTTCTCGGGCCATGGCGCGGTGACGATCGGCAGCGTCGAGAAATATATCACCGACACCGCCTGGGCCGAAGGCTGGGTCGAGCCGCTGCATGTCCGCGCCGCGACCGGCCAGTCGGTCGGGATCATCGGCGCCGGCCCCGCCGGGCTGACCGCCGCCGAATATCTGCGCGCCGAAGGGCACGAAGTGCATGTCTATGACCGGCACGACCGCGCCGGCGGGCTGCTGACCTATGGCATCCCCGGCTTCAAGCTGGAGAAGGACGTGGTGATGCGCCGCATCGAGCGGCTCGAACAGGGCGGTATCCACTTCCACCTCGGCTTCGACGTCGGCAGCGACGCGACGCTCGACGCACTGCGCCAGAAGCATGACGCGATCCTCGTCGCGACCGGCGTTTACAAGGCGCGCGAGATCAATGTCGCAGGCAATGGCGCCGACGGCGTGATCGCCGCGCTCGACTATCTCGTCGCCTCGAACCGCAAGGGCTTCGGCGATGCGGTGCCGGCGTTCGACGACGGCAGCCTCGATGCCAAGGGCAAGCATGTCGTCGTCATCGGCGGCGGCGACACCGCGATGGACTGTGTCCGCACCGCCGTCCGCCAGGGCGCCAGGTCGGTCAAATGCCTCTATCGCCGCGACCGCGAGAATATGCCGGGATCGCAGCGCGAAGTGTCGAACGCCGAGGAGGAGGGCGTCGAGTTCGTCTGGCTCTCCGCCCCCGAAAGCTTCACCGCCGACAAGCAGGTCAAGGAAGTCGCGGTTGCCGGGATGCGCCTCGGCGCGCCCGATGCGAGCGGCCGCCGCAGCCCCGAGGTCGACCCGGGCCGCAAGTTCGACCTGCCCGCCGACATGGTGATCAAGGCGCTGGGTTTCGATCCCGAGGAGCTGCCGCAGCTGTTCGGTTCGCCCGACCTGTCGGTCACCCGCTGGGGCACGCTGCGCGTCGATCACCAGACGATGATGACCAGCCTGCCCGGCGTTTTTGCGGCAGGCGACATCGTGCGCGGCGCCAGCCTGGTCGTCTGGGGCATCCGCGACGGCCGCGACGTCAGCGAACAGATGTCGAAATGGTTGAAAGCGAAAGCGAAAAGCGAAAAGAAGGCAGCATGACCAACAGGGAAGGAAATTCATGATGCCGAAGTTCAAGACGATGCTGCTCGCCGGCACGATCGCGCTGCTGCCGCTGGGTACGGCCGTGCAGGCCGCGCCCGAGGAAGCGCCCGCCGCCGAGGTGGTCGTCGATGCAAGCCAGGACAGCGCTGACGTCGATAGCGAAGCCTATGCCGCCGAATCCAAGGCGAAGATGGAACGCGAGATGGACGCGGCGATCGCAATCGTCGAAAAAATGTTCGACACCAGCGACCTGCCGCCGGTCGAACCCGCACGCCTGACGCTCGCGCAGACGACGATGGGCGCGCTGATCCCTTCGGGCAGTCTCGAGCGGATGATGGACAATCTCTACGGCAAGATGTTCAAGACCATCATGGGCGAGATGGGCGGCGAGTCCGACCTGATGATCTCGATCAAGACCGGGGTCGAGAGCGAGAAAATCGCCGCACTCGACGAAGCGACCAAGGGCAAGATCGCCGACGTCTTCGACCCGAACCGCCAGGAACGCGAAGACCAGATCAACAAGGTGATCAAGCCGCTGATCAGCGAAGTCCTCGCCGACATGGAGCCGCCGATGCGCGCCGGCATGGCCAAGGCCTATGCGCGCAAATTCTCGGCGGCGCAGCTCACCGAACTCAACGCCTTCCTCGCGACCCCGACCGGCACCGCTTACGGCAATGACTGGATGGCGCTGCAGGCCGATCCCGAAGTGATGCTGGCGGTGATCAAGGCGATGCCGCCGCTGATCAGCAAGTTCATCGATCGCGCGCCGCAGATCGAAAAGGACATGAAGGAGCTGCCCAAGGAAAAGCAGCTCGCCGACCTGAGCGATGCCGAATTGTCGAAGCTGGCCAAGCTGATGAAGGTCGACGTCAAGACGCTGGAAGAGCAGCGCGACATGTGGAAGACCGACACGATGGAGGCCACAGACGCGGTCGCGGCAGACGATTATGCCGTCGATGCGGCCGCCGACGCCGCCGCGGACGATTATGCCGTGGATGCGGCATCGGATGCGGCGACCGCAGCCGCAGCGGCGGCTGACGCCGCGGTCGAAGACCCCGCCTATGACCGCAGCAACTGGTCGGCGGCCGACCTGAAGCGCGTCGAGGATCTCGAAACCGCGTATGAAAATGCCTCGGTCGCGGTGCAGCAAGCCGCCGACGAAGCGGTCGAAAACGCCCGCAAGAAAAAGAAATAGCATCGCTGCCGTCATCCGGCGCACGCCGGGATGACGGTAAGAACGAAATCAGGACTGCAACATGACCCATTACCCCACCCCCGACCATGCGCGCCTTGCCGAGACCGGCATGTATCGCCCCGACATGGAATCCGATGCCTGCGGCGTCGGACTCGTTGCGGCGACCGATGGCAAGGCCTCGCGCCGCGTCGTCGAGGCGGCGATCGAGGCGCTGCGCGCGGTCTGGCACCGCGGCGCGGTCGATGCCGACGGCAAGACGGGGGACGGAGCGGGCATCCATGTCGACCTGCCGGTGCGTTTCTTCGATGACGCCATCGCGGCGTCGGGGCACAAGGTGCGTCCGAACCGCCTCGCCGTCGGCATGGTGTTCCTGCCGCGCACCGACCTTGGCGCGCAGGAAGAATGCCGGACGATCGTCGAGGCCGAGATCATCGACGCGGGTTTCACCATCTATGGCTGGCGTCAGGTACCCGTCGACGTATCGGTGATCGGCGACAAAGCGCAGCGCACGCGCCCCGAGATCGAGCAGATCATGATCGCCGGCCCCCTGCCCGACGAACAGTCGGTCGCCGAGTTCGAAAAGCAGCTTTACCTCGTCCGCCGCCGGATCGAGAAAAAGGTGATCGCGGCGCAAATCGCCGACTTCTATATCTGCAGCCTGTCGGCGCGCTCGATCATCTACAAGGGCCTGTTCCTCGCCGAGAGTCTGGGCGATTTCTATCCCGACCTGATGAACAAGCTGTTCGAGAGCCGGGTGGCGATCTTTCACCAGCGCTATTCGACCAACACCTTCCCGCAATGGTGGCTGGCCCAGCCGTTCCGCTGCCTCGCCCATAATGGCGAGATCAACACGATCCGCGGCAATAAGAACTGGATGAAGAGCCACGAGATCAAGATGGCGAGCCTTGCGTTCGGCGAGCACTCGGAAGACATCAAGCCGGTGATCCCGGCGGGCGCGTCGGACACCGCCGCACTCGACGCGGTGTTCGAGGCGCTGTGCCGCGCCGGCCGCGACGCACCGACCGCAAAGCTGATCCTCGTCCCCGAGGCGTGGACCAACGAGTGCGACGTCCCCGACAACCACCGCGCGATGTACTCCTATCTCGCCAGCGTGATGGAACCGTGGGACGGCCCCGCCGCGCTCGCGATGACCGACGGCCGCTGGGCGGTCGCGGGCATGGACCGCAATGCGCTGCGTCCGCTGCGCTACACGTTGACCGCCGACAATCTGCTCGTCGTCGGCTCCGAAAGCGGGATGGTGCTGCTGCCCGAAGCGAGCATCCGCAAGAAGGGCCGCCTTGGCCCCGGCCAGATGATCGCCGTCGACCTCGACGACGGCGCACTTTACGAAGACCGCGCGATCAAGGATCTGATCGCCGACGCGCAGGATTATCCTGCACGCGTCAAGGGTTTCCGCACCATGGCCGACCTGCCGAAGGGCGGCAAGTCGAGCCTGCCCATCTTCGACCGCGCCGAACTGCTCCGCCGCCAGGTCGCCGCCGGGCTGACGATGGAAGATATGGAACTCATCCTCTCGCCCATGGTCGAGGATGCCAAGGAAGCCGTCGGATCGATGGGTGACGATACGCCGCTCGCGGTCATTTCGGACAAGCCGCGCCACGTCGCGCAATTCTTCCGCCAGAATTTCAGCCAGGTCACCAACCCGCCGATCGACAGTCTGCGCGAACGGCATGTGATGAGCCTGAAGACGCGCTTCGCGAACCTCGCCAACATCCTCGACGAAAAGGGACAGAGCGATCACGTCCTCGCGATCGATTCGCCGGTGCTCGTCGGCGACGACTGGGACCGGCTGCGTGCCTATTTCGGCGATGCGGTCGCCGATATCGACTGTACTTTCGCGGCCGGCGGCGACGCCTCGACGCTCCGCGAAGCGATCGCCCGCGTCCGCCGCGAGGCCGAGGATGCGGTGCGCGCGGGACGCAGCGAATTGTTCCTGACCGACCAGAATATCGGCGAAAAGCGCGTCGGCATGGCGATGGTACTCGCCGCCGCCGCGGTCCACACGCACCTCGTCCGCAAGGGGCTGCGCAGCTATGCCTCGATCAACGTCCGCTCGGCCGAGGTGCTCGACACCCATGCCTTTGCCGTCCTGATCGGCGTCGGCGCGACGACCGTCCACGCCTATCTGACCGAAGCGGCGATCGCCGACCGCCATGCGCGCGGCCTGTTCGGCCGCGAACTGTCGCTGGGCGATTGCCTCCTGCGGTTCCGCAAGGCGATCGACGACGGCCTGCTCAAGATCCTCGCCAAGATGGGGATCGCGGTGATCTCCAGCTATCGCGGCGGTTATAATTTCGAGGCGGTCGGCCTGTCGCGCGCGCTGGTCAACGACCTGTTCCCCGGCATGCCGGCGAAAATCTCCGGCGAAGGCTATCAGTCGCTGTTCATCAACGCAGTCGAGAAGCATGAGGCGGCGTTCGATGCGCGCGTCACCACCCTGCCCATCGGCGGTTTCTACCGCCAGCGCGCCGGCGGGGAGGCGCATGCCTATTCGGCGCAGTTGATGCACCTGCTCCAGACCGCGGTCGCGACCGACAGCTACTCGACCTATCTGCAATTCTCGCGCGGGGTCGCCGACCTGCCGCCGATCTATCTGCGCGACCTGGTGGAATTCAACTATCCCACCCAAGGAGTCGCGCTCGACAGCGTCGAGGCGATCACCGAAATCCGCAAGCGTTTCGTCACGCCAGGCATGTCGCTGGGCGCGCTATCGCCCGAAGCGCACGAGACGCTGGCGATCGCGATGAACCGCATCGGCGCCAAGGCGGTGTCGGGCGAAGGCGGGGAAGCGAGCGAGCGCTATCAACCCTATGCCAATGGCGACAATGCCAACAGCAACATCAAGCAGATCGCAAGCGGCCGCTTCGGCGTCACTGCCGAATATCTCGGCGCGTGCGACGAGATCGAGATCAAGGTCGCGCAAGGCGCCAAGCCCGGCGAAGGCGGCCAGCTTCCGGGCTTCAAGGTCACCGAGTTCATCGCCCGGCTGCGCCATGCGACGCCCGGCGTGACGCTGATCTCGCCGCCGCCGCACCATGACATCTATTCGATCGAAGATCTCGCACAGCTCATCTACGATCTCAAGCAGATCAACCCGAAAGCGCGCGTTTGCGTGAAGCTGGTTTCCAGCGCAGGCATCGGCACCGTCGCGGCCGGCGTCGCCAAAGCGCACGCCGACGTCATCCTCGTCGCGGGCAACACCGGCGGCACCGGCGCTTCGCCGCAAACGAGCGTCAAATATGCCGGCACGCCTTGGGAAATGGGGCTCAGCGAAGTCAATCAGGTGCTGACGCTCAATGGCCTCCGCCACCGCATCCGGCTGCGCACCGACGGCGGGCTCAAGACTGGGCGCGACATCGTGATCGCGGCCATTTTGGGCGCCGAGGAATATGGCATCGGGACGCTCAGCCTTGTCGCGATGGGCTGCATCATGGTGCGCCAGTGCCACAGCAACACCTGCCCGGTCGGCGTCTGCACGCAGGACGAAAAGCTGCGCCAGAAGTTCACCGGCTCGCCCGAGAAGGTGATCAACCTGATGACCTTCATCGCCGAGGAAGTGCGTGAAATCCTCGCCAAGCTCGGCTGCCGCAGCCTCGACGAGGTGATCGGCCGCACCGAATTGCTGCGTCAGGTCAGCCGCGGCGCCGAACATCTCGACGACCTCGATTTGAACCCGATCCTCGCCAAGGTCGACGCCCCCGAC
Source organism: Sphingopyxis macrogoltabida (assembly GCF_001307295.1). Classification (NCBI taxonomy): domain Bacteria; kingdom Pseudomonadati; phylum Pseudomonadota; class Alphaproteobacteria; order Sphingomonadales; family Sphingopyxidaceae; genus Sphingopyxis; species Sphingopyxis macrogoltabida. The sequence continues at coordinate 2,949,325 of NZ_CP012700.1, forward strand.
GAGGAACGCCGCTCGCAGGGGCCGAGCTTCCGCAACCCGGTGCCCGACAGCCTCGACGCGCAGATATTGAACGACGCGAAGCCGCTGTTCGAGCGCGGCGAGCGCATGCAACTCACCTATAATGTCCGCAACACGCACCGTGCGGTCGGCACCCGCCTGTCGGCCGAGGTCACCGCACGCTTCGGGATGAAGGGGCTTGCCGACAACCATGTGCAGGTCCGCCTGCGCGGTACCGCGGGCCAGTCGCTCGGCGCCTTCCTCTGCCAGGGCATCACGCTCGAGGTGTTCGGCGATGCCAACGACTATGTCGGCAAGGGCCTGTCAGGCGGCCGCATCGTCGTGCGCCCGACCGTGTCGAGCCCGCTGGTCAGCCAGCACAACAGCATCGTCGGCAACACGGTGCTGTACGGCGCGACCGCGGGCACCCTGCTCGCGGCAGGTCAGGCGGGCGAACGCTTCGCGGTGCGCAACTCGGGCGCGCGCGTCGTGGTCGAGGGCTGCGGCGCCAATGGCTGCGAATATATGACCGGTGGCACCGCGGTGATCCTCGGCCCTGTCGGGTCGAACTTCGGCGCCGGAATGACCGGCGGCATGGCCTTCGTGCTCGACAGCGACGACAGCTTCGAGCGGCATGCGAACGGCGAATCGATCGTCTGGCAGCGGCTCGCGAGCAGCCATTGGGAAAGTGAGCTCAAGGCGCTGGTCGAAGATCATGCCAAGGCCACCGGCAGTAAATGGTCGGACGAGATCCTTGCCGACTGGGATCGCTGGAAGGGTCGTTTCTGGCAGGTTTGCCCGAAGGAAATGATCAGCCGCCTGACCCATTCGCTGAACGAAGAAGAGGTAAAGGTCGTCGCGGCCGAATAGGCCGGCCGCTTCCCTGCGAAGGAGCCTGTCGCAGCCTTGCCGCATTTCGTCGCACGGCCGATTAACGTTCAGCGCAGCGAAAGCGTCGGGTCTCTAGAAGGCGCGGCATTGCTCGAACCTGCGTCCTTCGAAAGGATGAAGCCGATGACCCGCTCGACGTTTCGTATCGCCCTTGCCGCCCTTCCCCTGCTCGCGCTTGCGGCGCCGATGCCGGCCGCCGCCGGACAGATGAACGATACCGTCGCGACGCTGAACGACCCGGTCGCGCAGGATCGCATGGCCGATACCGTCACCGCGCTGGTCGGCGCGCTGATGAAGCTCAACGTCGGCCCGCTGGCCGAGGCCGTCGCGCGCGTCGATCCGACCTCGGATGCGGCCTATCTCCCGCCCGACGCGACACTCGGCGAAGTCGCCGGGCAGGACGATCCCTATTATGCCGAACGCCTCGGCGACGATGTCCGCGCCACGACGCGCATGGCGGGCCACGCCGCCTCGGCGCTCGCGGCCTATGCGCCCGTTCTCAAGAGCATGGCGCGCGACATGGCAGCGCAGTGGGAACGCGAACGCGACGCCGCGCGGCGGTAACTTCATTCATTTTCCGTCACCCCGGCGAAGGCCGGGGTCTCGACCGATCGCAACAACGCACCAGCGAGATCCCGGCCTTCGCCGGGATGACGGAGTTGTTCGTATAGCCGTTGCGCGGAACGCGTCGCTGCCGCTATGCCAAGCTTATGTGGCAACTCTATCAATTCCCGCTCTGTCCCTTTTCGCGCAAGGTTCGCCTGCTGCTCGGCGAAAAGGGCGTCGGTTATGAACTGGTGCGCGAATCGCCGTGGGAACGGCGCGACGAGTTCATCGACCTGAACCCGGCAGGGCGGACCCCGGTGATGGTCGATGGCGGGCGCGGGCAGGTGCTGATCGACAGCAATGCGATCGCCGAATATTTCGAGGAAACCGTCGAAGGCAAGGCGATGATCAACGGCACCGCGGCGCAGCGTGCCGAGATCCGCCGCCTCGTCGCCTGGTTCGACCAGGATTTCTTCTATGAAGTCACCGGCCCGCTGCTGTTCGAGCGGATGCAAAAGCGCATCGTCCACCGCCAGCCCCCCGACGGCGGTGCGCTGCGCGAGGCGATGAAGGCGGCGAACAACCATCTCGACTATGTCGACTATCTGATCGACCACCGCACCTGGCTCGCCGGCGCGACGATGACGCTCGCCGACCTGACCGCGGCGGCGCATATTTCGGTCGCCGACTATCTGGGCGGCATCGACTGGACCGGGCACGAACAGACGAAGGGCTGGTATTCGGGACTGAAATCGCGACCGAGCTTTCGGCCGCTGCTCGCCGAGCGGATGGAGATCGTGACGCCGCCGAAATATTACGAGGACGTGGATTTTTGACGCGGCGAGGAAGTCGGTGTTCCCCGGCGAAAGCCGGAGTCCATGCCATGTAGCGCTGCGCAGTCTGGGCCCCGGCTTTCGCCGGGGAACACGGACTCAACAGCCCTTGTATTTCCAGTTCCGATCCTTGCCCTCCGCAACCTGCGCGACGATCGTCTCGATGCGTTTGACGCGCGTTTCCTCGCGCTTCGCCTCGAGCACCCACTCGATATAGTCGCGGCGCTTGCCGGGCGAAAAAGCGTCCCAATGCCCTTGCGCCGCGGCATCGGCCTTTAATGCCGTGCCCAGATCTTCCGGCAGGTCGAGCGCGGCTTTCGGCTTCGGCGCCGGCCGCTTGGGCTTGCCCCCGGCGCAGAGCGCCGCGGCTTTCCCGATCCACGCCGCCATCACCTTGTCGCCGGGCAGATCGGCGAGCGACGCCAGCCGCCCCATGCTGCCCATCGCGCCGGTATCGCGCGGCGATCCCGTTACCTCTTCGTCGCGCCAGAAGCCGAAGGTCGCATGTTCCTTGAATGCCGCCATACCGGCCAGATTCTGCCCATTCAGCACGAAATGCGGCACGCCCCATTTCAGCGTCTCTTCGGCGCCCGGCGCGTGCTTGTGCACCAGTTCGCGAAGGTGGTTCAGGATCGGCTGTGCGAAAGCTTGCCGCTTCGCGATATATTCGTCGACGCGCGGGTCGCGGCTCACCCCGCGTGCCTCGCCGCGACAAGATAGTTGAGCGCCTCGCTACCGCCGAGCTTGAAGCCTTTGGCCGGCGACGGCGACAGGCCGGTGCGGTCGATAACCTCCAGCCCCGCACTTTCGAGCAGCTCGGTCAGCTCCTCGGGCTTCAGGAACTGGTCCCAGTCGTGCGTCCCGCGCGGCACAGCGCCGACGCGCTCGGCCGCCTCGACGAGCAGCAGCTTCGACAGCATCGTGCGGTTCGGCGTCGACAGGATCATCAATCCGCCGGGCGCGAGCCGCGCCGCCAGTTCGCAGATGAAGGCCGCGGGATCGGTGACATGCTCGACGACTTCCATCGAGGTTACGAGATCGAACCGACGTTTCACTCTCTTCCCGTTCGTGTCGAGCGAAGTCGAGACACCCCTCGTTCGTGCCTGACCGATGGGCATCTCGACTTCGCTCGATGCGAACGGAATTAGGGATTCCAGATTGGCTAGTTCACCAGCAAAATAGCTGATCGACAGCCCCTGCCCCGCCGCATGCTCTCGCGCCGCCGCGATATTTTCGGGCGCCGCATCGACGCCCGTGACCTTTGCGCCCATCCGGGCGAGCGTTTCGGCGAGCAGTCCGGCGCCGCAGCCGACGTCGATCGCGGTGCGCGCGGCCAGCGGATAGCGCTCGCGTGCGTCGACATGCCAATGCGCGTCGATCCGGTCACGGATGTACGACAGGCGCACGGGGTTGAGCTTGTGCAGCATCGCCGACGAGCCGTGCGGGTCCCACCAGTCGGCGGCGAGCGCCCCGAAATGGGCGGCTTCGTGCGGGTTGATCGTCGCGGCGGTCATGCCCGCGATGTGGCACTATGACTTCGCCCGTGCAAGAAAATCTATCCGCGTGCGGGCGCCGCCGCGCTTGCCATCGGCGCGCCCCTTGCCTAACAGCGCGAGCGCTGCGGAAATCATGGAAAAGTCGCGGCCGGAACCAGAACAGGAAAGCGGGGCGACATGGCGCGGATCGTGATGAAATTCGGGGGCACGTCGATGGCGGGCACCGAGCGGATTCGCACCGTGGCGAAGCTCGTCGCGCGCGAGGTTGCCAATGGCAACGAGGTCGCGGTCGTCGTCTCGGCGATGGCGGGCGAGACCGACCGGCTCGTCAATTTTTGCCGCGAAGCGAACCCGCGCTACGACCCCGCCGAATATGATGTCGTCGTCGCCGCCGGCGAACAGGTAACGTCGGGCCTGCTCGCGCTCACCCTGCAAGCGATGGGCGTTCCCGCGCGCAGCTGGCTCGGCTGGCAGCTGCCGATCCGCACCGAGGAAGCCCACGCCCGCGCGCGCATCATCGACGTCGATACCGGCGCGCTGACCACCGCCATGGCCAAGGGCGAGGTCGCGGTTATTCCCGGCTTCCAGGGCATGATGGACGATGGCCGCGTCTCGACGCTCGGCCGCGGCGGGTCGGACACCAGCGCGGTTGCCGTTGCCGCCGCGGTCAAGGCCGACCGCTGCGACATCTACACCGACGTCGACGGCGTCTACACCACCGACCCGCGCATCGTCGCGCGCGCGCGCAAGCTCGACTATGTGACCTATGAGGAAATGCTCGAACTCGCGAGCGTCGGCGCCAAGGTGCTCCAGACGCGCTCGGTCGGGCTCGCGATGAAGATGGGCGTGCGCGTGCAGGTCCTCTCGAGCTTCGTCGAGGGCGACGAGGCACCCGCAAAAGGCACGATGATCGTCAGCGACGAGGAAATAGAGGAACATCAGATGGAACGGCAGCTGATCACCGGCATCGCCCACGACAAGAATGAAGCAAAGATCATCGTCACGCGCGTCCCCGACAAGCCGGGCGCGGTCGCGAACATCTTCGGCCCGCTCGCCGCCGCGGGGATCAACGTCGACATGATCATCCAGAACGTCGGCCGCGAAAAGGGCGAGACCGACGTGACCTTCACCGTTCCCGGCACCGACCTCCTCCGCTCGATCGACCTGCTCGAAGGCGCAAAGGACAAGATCGGTTTCAACCGCATCATCAGCGACGACAAGGTGGCGAAGATCAGCGTCGTCGGTGTCGGCATGAAGAGCCACGCCGGGGTCGCAAGCACGATGTTCCGCGCGCTGGCCGATCGCGGCATCAACATCCAGGCGATCTCGACCAGCGAGATCAAGGTCAGCGTGCTGATCGACGAAGACGAAACCGAACTCGCGGTGCGCGTCCTCCACACCGCCTACGGGCTCGACGCCGACTAGGCTATTCGGCGGCCAGCGGTTGCAGCTCGCCGCCCGCGCGGCGGCGCAGCCGGGATTGCCCGATGAAATGCACCGCCGCGATGTGGACCGCGAACAGGCCGAATTTCGACGCCAGCGGGAATATCCCGATGAACAGCGGCCACCACGCGGTGAAAAAGAGCGCGACGACGAGGTTCAGTCCGGCGCTCGCGAACATCAGCGCCGCCCAGATCATCCCGAACCGGTCCATCACATCGCCGGCCAGCGCCAACTGTTCGGGCAGGATGTAGCGGTCGAGCCAGCCCTTGCGCAGCATCACGCTGCCGACGATCAGATAGACAATCGTCGGCTTTGCCATCACGAAGCGCGGGTCGCCGGTAAAGAGCGTCGCGGCGGCGGTAAAAAGGACCGAGGCAAGGCTGATCCACTGCAGCGCCGCGACCTTCCTGCCCCGCGCAAGCTCATAGCCGACGACGCCCACCGCCGTGACAGTACCCGCGATCGTCGCAACGACCAGATCGACGCCGAGCCCGAGCAAAACGGCGAAGACGATCACGCCCAGCGAGTCGAACAGCATCGGTCCGACAGCGTATAACAGCGACCTCATATCGACATCCTTTCCGATCGCCCGCGGCGGGGGAGAGCCTGTAGCGGTGACGGGCGACTCAATGTTGTCGTTGTAAACATTGCCGGAGAGGGGTCAAGTGAAATTTACGGTGTTAACATGGCGACGGCGTCCGGCCGCCCCTGCCCTTCCCCGTGCGAGCGTCAGATATCCGCCGCCAGCGTCATCAGAAAACGCCGCGTCTCGTTGAACTTGAAGGACGCGTTCGGCGACACGTTCCAGCCATAGGCGTCGAAGAGATTGGTGACCTGGGCGCGCAAGGTGGCTGGCGCAGCGCCCGCCTGAAAGCGATAGCGAAAGCCGATGTCGACGGTCGTCAGCGGCCGGGTGGTCAACTGCCGTCCGCCGAGTTCGGGATATTCGAGCGCGCTGGCGATCCTTTTTCCCTGGCTGACGACGCCGATGTCGACCGAAAGCGGCGCGAAGAAGGGCAAGCGATAATCGAGGTTGGCGCGGACGATCCGGTTTGCCGTGCCCACCGGCTTCGGGCCGATAATCCCGAAATCCACCGCTTCACCCGAAACATCTGCGTCGAGGAACACCGCGCCCGCGATGACGCTCAGCCCCGGGGCGGGCTGCCCTGCGAGCGACAGTTCGATACCGCGGTGCCGGACCGTCCCGAGTTGGCGGTAGACGCGGTCGGGGTCGATGTTGAAATAGGGTTTGCGCACGTCGAACAGGCCCGCGACGAGGTTGAAGCCCGGGCGGATCGCATAGCGAAGCCCCGCGTCGCGCTGGCTCGTGCGCAGCGCGGGCGGGGCCGCGTTGCGGTTCACCGCATCCGATGGCGCGGTCGCGCTGTCTTCGAGACCGCGCGTATAGCCGGCATAGGCTACCAGTTCGCCGGTAAGATGGAACGCCAGCGTGCCATTGTAGAGCCACGGCCGATCCCTGGTCGTCAGCAGCGGCCGGCCCGGAATCCGGACATTCTTCTCATAATCGGTCTTCTGTATGCCAAGGCTGAGTTCGGCCACCTGCGGCCAGCGCAATTCATAACCGATGCCGCCGGTGATTTGCCGGACATCGTCGCGGGTCAGCGGCCCGAAATCGAAGGCCGGCTGCGGAAGATCGCTTCGCTCGCCGATCGTCGCCGGTCCCAGATCGCGCACGTCGCCGCCGCCATAGGCACGCCGCGTCTCGCGCCCGCGCGCGGCAAGATGGATGATGTGCCGCCGCGATCCTTCGCCAAAGGAATAGGAAGAACGAACGTCCCCCGACTTCGATTTCGCCGCCTGATCCTTCGTCACCACGAGTTGCCGCTGCGCCGAACCATCGCGCCCGACGCCCCGATAGAGTTCGACCGGGTTGAGCTTCACTTCGTTTTCGGACCGGAAGAGACCGGCGCGGATCTGCCAGGCGTCGGAAAGCCGGGCGGCCCCCAGCGCGCCATAGAATTGCCGCCGGACCTCGGTCTGCGTCCAGTCGAGGCCGAAATAGCGCCGTTCGATCTGCGGCGGCAACCAGGGTCCGCCCGAAAAGATGTTGCCGATGTCGAGATCGTCCATGATCGCCGCGCGGGTGTAAAAGGACTTGAATTCGATCTGATCGGCGGGCCGCCAGCGCAGGACGGCGCCGCCCTGCAGCGTCTGGCTGTCTTCGCCGGGGAAATTCTCCTCATAGCGATAGGCGATACCCGCGGCCATGCCGAGGCGGCTGCCGGCAATGGGGATTTGCGCGTCGAGATCGGCGGCCGCGGTCCCATTGGGGCCGAAATAGAACACCGGGCTCAGCACCGCCTCGTCGCCGGGATTGCGGAGCGCATAGTCGGCGATCCCCGTCGGCGCCGGAAAGGCATAACCCTGCGCGGTCAATCCGACCCTGATCGTCGAGCCGCTCGCGATCCGGCTGGTGAAGCCGCCATGTTCGGTGACCGACAGTCCTTCGACGCGGATATTTCCGGCGGTGGCGGGGTTGAAACCCCGGACGTCGCCGACGCCGTAAAGGCCGATCTTTTCGTTCCCGACGCTGGTGCCGAACGCATCATTGGCCGCCCGCACCGCATTCTCGTCGGCGCGCCCGGTCTGCGCGTTGCCAGCCTCGCTTTCCGCCGGCTCCGCCGCGTTTCCGTTTGCGGCCTGTCCCCACGCCCGGGGCGCGGAGGCGAGGAGGATGGCGATGATAGCGACGGACCTTGGCATGGCTTTCACTCCCTTTTCGTCCGTCATCGATGCCGCGCCGCTCCGATCCGCAAAAGTGCCGGAGGTCGCGCCCGCAACCCGTGACTTTTGGCCTATTGGAAGGGGAGCCGCGCTGTGGCAGCATGCGCCGATGGCAGAGCAGCTCAGGTCCCGGCAGCACTGGATTTTCTGCGCCACCGCGCTGGCCGTGTGGTTTGCCTGGGGTTGGCCGGTGCTGCAAAAGCTCATGACCGGCGCAACGATGCGCGGGGCGCCGGTATCGCCGCTGTGGCTGGCGCCATTCGCGCTGTTCGCGCTAGCGGTCTTCGCCGCGATGGTAATGAAGCTGCGCCCCGGCGTGCGCTGGGCGCTGCTGTGCGTCCAGCTTCTCGCGGTCGTGACGATGGCGGTCATCGTTCCCTGGGCCGGAATGTCGACCTTCCTCATCATCATTGCGTGGCAGGTGGCGATGACGACGACGCCCGGCAAAGCGCTGGCGTGGGTGGCGTTTCAGACGCTGGCGATCATCGGCGCGCTGGCGCAGGCGCTGAACCCCGACCTGTGCTGGGTGATCGGTCAGGCCTTTGCGCTGCAACTGCTGCTGGTCTTCACCGCGCAGGCGCTGCGACGGGAAGCGCAAAGCTCGCGAGCGCTGGCCGAGGCGAACCGGGACCTGCGCCAAGCCAATCGCATCGTCGCCAACAGCGTCCGCGATGCCGAGCGCCTGCGCATCTCGCGCGAACTGCACGATGCCTGGGGCCATGAACTGACCGCGCTCGGACTGCAGCTCGAGATCGCAAGCCATGTGACCGAGCCGGGGCGGGCAACCGACCATGTCCGGCAGGCGAAGGCGCTCGCCGCTGCCCTGCTCACCAAGGTCCGCGATGTCGTCGCGACATTACGCGAAGCCGACCGCGGCGACCTGAAGGAGGCGCTGGAGGCGCTGGCGCAGAGTGTGCCCGCACCGACCGTCCATGTCGATTTCGCGCCGGACGTCCACGTCGACCCCGATCAGGCCCACGCCCTGATCCGCTGCGCGCAGGAAGCCATTACCAATGCCGTCAGGCATGCCGGCGCCGCGAACCTTTGGCTGCGGGTGACGGCGGACGACAGCGGCGTGCGCATGATCGCGCGCGACGACGGCAACGCGCGTCCCGCCGCTTCTTCGCCCGGCTCCGGGCTGGTGGGGATGCGCGAGCGGCTGGAATGCCTCGGCGGCAAGCTGACGCTGCGCAGCGGGATCGATTTCGGCTTCACGATCGACGCCTGGTTGCCGTCACGCCCGCCGCAGCCGGCATGATCAGGGTCGTCCTTGTCGATGACCAGACGCTCGTGCGGCAGGGCATCCGCAGCCTGCTCGAACTGCTTCCCGACATAGAGGTTGCGGGAGAGGGGTGCGACGGCGCCGAAGCGCTCGAAAAGGTACCCCAACTCAGACCGGACGTGCTGCTTCTCGACATTCGCATGCCGCGGCTCGACGGCATCGCGGTGCTGGAGGCGCTTCGAAAAGTGGATGCGCTGCCTCCGACATTGATCCTCACGACCTTCGACGACAGCGATGCCGCGATCGCGGCGATCCGGGCAGGCGCCAGGGGCTTGATGCTGAAGGATGTGTCGCTCGAATCGCTTGCCGGAGCCATTCGCGCCCTTGCCGACAACCGGACGGCGTTTCAGCCGGCGATGACCGAAAGCCTGATCGCCGCCATTCAACGCGGTCCGTCAGCATCGCTGGACGACGAGGCCGGCGATGCGCTCACCGCCAGGGAAAAGGAGGTGCTGCACCTGATCTGCGCCGGCTATAGCAACAGGGAAATCGCCGAGCTTCTCGCGATCGCCGAAGGAACGACCAAGAATCACGTCTCCAACCTGCTGCTGAAACTCGACGCCCGCGACAGGACCAGGGCAGCGCTCAAGGCGTTGCAGCAGGGGCATCTGGGTTGAGCATGTCGCCCCTGCTTCGGCTTACAGGGAGAGGAAGAAGTTTGAGGCCTGATCGCCCGGTGCCACCGAATAATAGACCCGCACGAGGCGATCGCCGAAGCTTGCCTTGAAGACATAATTCACGTCGTCCCCCGCCTCGCTGCGCTCGACAAGCTCCAGCTTCGTCAGCGCGCCGAGTTCCTGCAGGTCCTTGACGAAATAGGGAGCTTGGGTGGGGATGAAATTGGCGGGCGCGAGCGGCACGTCCTCGGCACGAAGGCGGCCGGCACGCGCGGCTTCGATCAGCGCCGTCACCTTGCGCGCGACCTCCGGTTCGGGTTTGGGACGCGGCACGGCGACGAGCGCGGGATCCCAGAGCTTCGCCACCCCGTCGACGAAGGTTTCGGTGTTGGCCTCCGCCGAATTGGCGAGGAAGATGATCGCCAGATCGTCGCCCAGATAGCGCGAATAATAGGAACGGAAACCTTGCCATGAGCCGCCATGATGAAGGCGCGGCTTGCCCCCGGCCATGTCGACATCCCAGCCGAAGCCATAGGGATAGGTCTTGCCGCTGTTCAGCCGGACCGGGGTGTAGACCTGCTTCCAGCTCGCGGCGCTCAGCACTTTGCCCTGTTCCACCCCGCGGTTCCACGAAATCAGATCGTCGAGCGAGAAGTAGAGCGAACCATCGGCGGTGGTGTTCATCTTTACCGAGACGAAATCCTGATTCTTGAGCGCGCCGTCGACGACCTCATATCCCGCCGCGCGATTGGGCACGATGTCGCGGTCGCTGATCACGCGCGCGGTCTTCATGCCGAGCGGCTCGAAAATGTCGGTCCTCAAAATATCGCCGTAGAAGCGGCCCGTCGCCCGTTCGATGACGATGCCGAGCATGACGTAGCCGCTGTTGCTGTAGCTGTAGCGCGCGCCGGGCTGGAAGCTGAGCGGCAGCACCGCAAAGCTCTTGATCAGTTCGTCGTCGGTGTAGTTGCGCTTGAAGTCGAAATCTTCGCCGACATTGGGGATGCCCGACGTGTGGGTGAGGAGCTGGCGGATCGTGATCGGACGCCAGCTCGCCGGCGCATCGGGAACATATTTGGTCAGCGGATCGTCGAGGCTCATTTTCCCCTGTTCGACCTGCCGCATCACCGCCGCCGCGGTGAACATCTTGCCCACCGAACCCGACTGGAAAATCGTCTGCGGGGTGACGGCGATATTATGTTCAACGTTGGCGAGGCCATAGCCCTTGGCGAGAACGATCTCGCCCTTGTGCACCACCGCGACCGAGACGCCGGGGATCTTCTCGCTGCGCATTTCCTGCTCGACGAATGCATCGACCTGTTTCCTGAACGTGTCGGGGTCGGGTGCGGCACGCGCCGGTGCGGCGACGCAAACCAGCGCCGCGGCAAAAAAGATCTTCGTCCGTTCGAGCATTCTCTCTCCCCTTCCATCCTGCTTGCCGTCGGTGCGGCTAGCCATTTTCGAGACCATGGGCGGTCCGCGATGCGCCGCCCCAGATATCTTCGGAACACCAGACCATGCCGTCGCGATATTCGACCGCCGGCGACCGGTCGCGCGACAGCAGCAACGGACCGTCGAGGTCGACGATGTCGCAAAGCTGGCCGACGATGAAGGCGGGCGCCATGGCCAGCGAGGTGCCGAGCATGTTGCCGACCATCACCTGCATCCCCCGCGCCCGGACGGCTTCGACCATCGCCAGCGCCTCGGTAAGGCCGCCGCACTTGTCGAGCTTGATGTTGACGACCGAAAAGGCGTCGGGCAGCGTCGCGATCGATGCCAGCCCCTGCGCGCTTTCGTCGGCGGCGAGCGGGATCGGCGAGGCGAAGCCGTCGAGGTCCGCGTCGCGGTCGAGCGGCAGCGGCTGCTCGATGAGTTCGACCCGCGCTTCCACCAGCGCCGGCATGATCTGCTCGAGCGTCGCGCGCGAGAATCCCTGATTGCCGTCGACGCCCAGCCATATATCGGGACGCGCCGCTCTCGCCGCGCGGACACGGGCGGCATCCTGCCCGTCGCCGATCAGCTTGAGCTTGATCGCGCGCGCACCGGCATATTCCTTCGCCCGTTCGCCCACGACCGCGGGCGGCTCGGCGCCGATGGTCCAGGTGGTCAGACGTGGTTTCGGGGCACGAACCCCGGCCTCTTGCCAGACCGGCCGGCCCGAGCGGGCGGCATCGATATCCCACAGCGCGCAGTCGAGCGCATTGCGCGCGCCGCCGGGCGGCAGCAGCGACTGGAGCCGCTGCCGGTCCATGCCCGAACCGAAGGCGTCCTGCATCGACGCGATCGTGGCCGCGACGCTCGCCGGCGTATCGCCAAGATAATCGACCCCCGCCGCTTCGCCCCGTCCGCGATAGTCGCCATCGCTCAGCGTCACAACGACGACCTCGATCGCCTCATAGGTCCAGCCCGTGATGCGGAACGGGTGAACGAGGGGCCAGGTTTCGACGCGGACCGCGATATCCATGACGCTGCCTTTGCCTCAATCAATCGAAGGTGGCGGCAATATGCGCGACCAGCGCCGCCGGTCCCGTCGCCACCGGGTCGAAGCACGGGAGACCGAAGCGATCGGACACGGCCGCCAGATGATCCGCCCGCGCGTCGGCGGGCAACGCCGAGCAATTGATGCTGATCCCCGCGCAGCGAACCGCGGGATTGATCCGCCGCGCCATGCCCAGATTGGCCTCGATGCATTCGGCGAGCCCGGGCAGCGGGAAATCGGGATAGCCGTCGACATGCGTCCGGCCTTCGGCATGACAGAGAACGATCGCATCGGGCTGCGAACCGTGCAGCAGGCCGAGCGCCACCGCGGCATAGGCCGGATGAAACAGCGACCCCTGTCCCTCGATGACGTCCCAATGGTCGCGGTCGTTGTCCGGTGACAGCGTTTCCGCGGCTCCGGAGACGAAATCGGACACGACCGCGTCGATCGGCACGCCTTCGCCCGCGATCAATATCCCGGTCTGACCCGTCGCGCGAAAGGTCGCCTTCATGCCGTGGGCCTTCATGTCGCGCGCGATCGCGAGCGCGCTGTATTTCTTGCCGACCGCGCAATCGGTGCCGACCATCAGCATGCGGCGGCCCGACCGTTTGCGGCCCGAACCCACGGGAAAGCTTCGCCCGGGGTCCCGGACGTCGAACAGCGAAGCGCCCGAGGCGCGGGCGGCCGCCGCGATTTCGGGAATGCTGCCGAGGCGAACATGCATGCCGCTCGCGATATTGAGACCGGCGCCGAGCGCGGCGACGATCGGGGCGATCCATTGCGGCGCAATGGCGCCGCCGAAAGGTGTAACACCGATGACGAGCGTCTCGGCGCCGGCGGCCCGCGCCTGCGCAAAGTCCATGTCCTCGAGGCCCATGTCGATGCCGCAGGACGGCAGGCGCCACTGCCCCACGCAGCGTTCGCGCGACCAGTCGACCAATCCGCAAGCGGTCTTCGCGTCGAGCCGGTCGGCGACATCGCCCAGAAACAGCAGATATTTCCCCGGGATGATCATTCGGCCGTCTTTCCTGAAAAATGGACGCGAAGCCGCGCCCGTCGCTGGAATGGCTTGCTAGTAATAAAAATTACTATAACGTGTCAATCGGTAAAAAACTAACATGACATCGAATCCGGAGAGAGCGGTTGAAAACCTTCATACCCCCTGCCAGCCTGCCTGCCCTGCCACCCTGCCCCGCCGCCCGCGCGCGGAGGCTGCCATGACGCCTTTCGCCCGCAAGACCATTGCCGCGCTGCAGGCGAGCACGCGCGAGAATGGCGACGCCCTCGCGCCGAAGATCGGCCTGTTCGCCCTCGTCTGTTTCGGGGTCGGCGGCACCGTCGGGGCCGGCATCTTCATCCTCACCGGCACCGTCGCCGCGCAGCATTCGGGCCCGGCGGTGGCGCTGTCCTTCCTCATCGCGAGCGTCGTCTGCCTGCTCGCCGGGCTCTGCTATGCCGAGTTGGCGGCGATGATGCCGGTCGCGGGCAGCGCCTATTCCTATACGCACGCCTCGATGGGCGAGGCCGCGGCGTGGGCGGTCGCCTGGTGCCTCGTCCTCGAATATCTGTTCGCGGGCGCGCTGGTCGCCATCGGGTGGTCGGCCTATCTCCAGGCCGCGCTGCACGACATCGGCGTGGTGTTTCCGGCGATCTTTTCGCAGGCTCCCTTCTCGATCTCGGCCGACCGTCATCTGGTCGCGACCGGCTCGATCATCGACCTTCCCGCAGCGCTGGTGACCCTCGCCTGCATGGCGATGCTGCTGCGCGGCACCGACTTTTCGGCCCGGATCAACAATCTCATCGTCGTCGTAAAGATCGCCGCGATGCTGCTCGTCGTCGCGACGGGCTTCGCCTTCGTCGATCCCGCCAACTGGTCGCCCTTCATCCCGGCCAACGAAGGCGTCTTCGGTCGCTTCGGCTGGTCGGGCGTGATGCAGGGCGCCGGAGTACTCTTCTTCGCCTATGTCGGTTTCGATGCCGTTTCGACGCTGGCGCAGGACGTCCGCAATCCCCAGCGCACGGTGCCGCAGGCCCTGCTCGCGTCGGTGGGCGTGACGACCCTGCTCTATGCCCTTGTCGGGCTCGTGATCACCGGGCTGGTCAGCTATCGCCTGCTCAACGTCGCCGATCCGATCTATGTCGCGCTCAACAGCGCCGGCCCCGGTCTGGCGTGGACCAAGCTGATCGTCGGTTTCGTCGCAATCGCCGGGCTGGTTTCGGTGCTGCTCGTCACCCTTTTGGGTCAGGTGCGGATTTTTTATGCGATGGGCCGCGACGGCTTGTTGCCCCCCGCCTTCACGCGTGCGCGGCCCGGCAGTTCGGTGCCCTATGCCGGAACGCTGGTAACCGGCCTCGTCGCCGCGCTCGCGGCGGGCGTGCTCCCGCTCAACCTGCTCGGCGAGCTGATTTCGATGGGCACGCTGTTCGCGTTCGTGATGGTCTCGGCCAGCGTCCTCGTCCTGCGGCGCCGCGAACCGGACGTAGCACGGCCCTTCCGCGTGCCCTTCTATCCGTGGATCCCGATCCTCAGCATCATCGCCTGTGTCTATCTGATGTGGACGCTGCCGCAGGATACGTGGATCCGGCTGATCGTCTGGCTGGCGATCGGCGGCGGCATTTACTGGCTCTATGGCCTGCGCCGCCGGAAAACGGGATAGACACCGCAAGGCTCGACATGCGGGACATTTTTCTACAGACCGGAGTTTCCGAAAGAAAATTGTCGCGGCTGCCCGTCCGCCGGGCGACATTTCGTCAGCGAGGACGATAAGGATGCGCGCTTTTTCCCGAATGGGCTTTCGGTGACCGGGGCGACCGCCGATCTGCGCCGCGCCGGTCGCGAAGCGCTGGCGATGGGGAATGTCGAGGCGGTCCGGCGGGTTGCGGCAGCGCTGCAGTCCGCGCCCGGCGGGGCTGCCGAAGCATATTTCCTGCTTGCTGTCGTCGAAGCAGGGACGGGGCGCACCGCGGCGGCGCTGGAACTGATCAGAGCGGCGGTCGCCCACGCACCGAGCGCCGAATATGAAGCGCAACTGGCCCGCCTGCTCCTGTCGGCAGGCCGCGATGGCGAGGCACGGGAGGCAGCGATCCGCGCCGAAACGCTGCGGCCCACGGATGCCCTGACGTTCGACACGCTGGGCTGCGTCCACACGCGGCTGGGGTCGCATGCCGACGCTCTGCGCCTTTTCGAACAGGCGGTCGCGCACGCGCCGGGCAATCGGAATTTCCGGTACAATCTGGCGGTAGAGCTGGGCTTTGCCGGAGAGACCGACGAGGCAGAACGGCATTTCGATGTGATCCTCGCCGCCGCGCCAACCGACGGCCGCGCGCATTTCGCCCTGTCCGGGCTGCGGCGCCAGACGCCGGAGCGCAACCATATCGCGCGGCTCGAACAGGCGCTGGCCGTGGCGCAAAATCCCGACAACCGGCTGCGTATCGGCTTCGCGCTCGGCAAGGAATATGAGGAATGCGGGCAGCCGGCCGAGGCCTTGCGGCACCTTCAGCAGGCTGGCGAGCAAAGGAAGGAGCAATCCGGCTATACCTTCGCGCGCGACGCGCGGCTGTTCGATACCGTCGAGCATCTGTTCGCCGGACGCCCGCCGCTGAGCGGGAGCAGCGACCCCGCAGCGCAACCGATCTTCGTCGTGGGAATGCCGCGGACCGGGACGACGCTCGTCGACCGCATCCTGTCCTCGCATGCCAAGGTGCGGTCGGCGGGCGAGCTTGCGGCGATGCCGCTCGCGATCAAACAGGCCGCCGCCACGCGCACCCGAGCAGTCGCCGATGCCGAAACCATAGCCGCGGCGCGGGGACAGGCGGCAAGCGACGTCGCCGCCTTCTATCTCGCCCGCGCCCGGCAACAGCCGGCGGTCGAGGGGCAGCGCTTCGTCGACAAGCTGCCGTTCAATTTCCTGTATGTCGGCTTTATCCGGCAGGCGTTTCCCGCCGCGAAGATCGTCTGCCTGCGCCGCGACCCGATGGACACCATCTGGAGCAATTACCGGCATCTTTTCGCCGACGGCTCGGCATTCCACGATTATTCCTACGACCCCGAGGATATCGCCCGCTATTATCTGCGCTTCGACCGGCTGATCGCCTTCTGGCGCGAGAAATTTCCCGGTGCGGTGCTCGAACTCGGTTACGAAGATCTGATCCGCGACCAGGCCGGCGAGACGCGCCGGCTACTCGATCATTGCGAACTCGACTGGGACGAAAACTGCCTCCACTTTCACGAGCAGGACGGAGCGGTGGCGACGCCGAGCGCCGCGCAGGTCCGGCGGCCGCTGAACGCCGACGCGATCGGCCAGTGGCGTCCCCATGCCGACGCACTCGGCGCCGCGCGCCGGCTGATCGAGGACGCGGCGCCGGGCATGACCCGGCCCGGTTCGGCCTAGAATTTGAACCGGCCTTCGATCCCGAAGGTCCGCGGATTGATCACCGCGCGTGAATAATAGCGGACCGCAAAGCCGTCGTTGACGCCGATGCGCGAACGGTCGGCGCCGATCGAGACCACCGCATATTTGTCGAAGATATTGTTCGCCCACAGCGAGAGGTCGTATTTCTCCGTGCTGTAGGTGAGCGACGCGCGATGCGTGACATAGCTGGGGATGAGTTCGCCATAGGTTCGTTCCCAGCCGAGGCGCGAGACGACATTGCCGCGGTACACGGCGGTCCAGTTGGCGATCAGTTCGGCATCGCCGAGCGGCCTTGTATAGGTCACGCCGAGGCTGCCGGCATTTTTGGCCGACCCCGGCAAGCGGTCGCCAGCGAGGGCGTCGAGCGCCACGACCGGCGACGAATAATCGCCGGGGATGGTGCGAATGCTGATGATCCCCGGCGCGTCCGACGTCAGCTTTGCATCGACGTAGGAATAGGTCCCTTGGATGCTGAGTTCGCGCGTCGGGCGCGCGGTGAAGGAGGCCTCGAAACCCTGCGAACGCGCCGAACCGCCATTGCCGGTAATGCCGACCGCGCCATAGGTCGTTTCGGTACCGAGCTGCAGTCCATTCCAGTTGATGCGGAAGACGTCGAAATGGAAATGGAGCTTCCGGTCGAACAGCTCGCCGCGCAGGCCGATCTCGATATTCTTCGTCGTATCGGGCCCATATTGAAGTTCGTCGGGCAGCGCGCACGCATTCTGCTGGTCCGGCGGCACCGGATCGGGGCACGGCGCGACGTAGTTCGGACCGCCGAGACGATAGCCCTTGCTGTACGTCGCATAGACCATCAGGTCGGGGGTGATCTTGTAGGAGCTGTTGAACTTCCACACCCATCCCGACTTGCCCGCCGTCCCGCCTTCCTGCGGCAGTTCGTCGGGGTCGAGCGGGTCGCCGAGCAGCGGCAGCACGATCGCGCCGGCCAGCCGCGAACTATATTTGAAATAGCGCGCGCCCGCCGTCACCTGCCAGGCGGGGGTCACCTGATAGGTGAGTTCGCCGAAGGCCGCCTTTTCGGTGACCTTGCCGCGGGTGATGCTGGCATATTCGATATCGTCGGGGTTGGTGTCGCCGACGCCGTAGAAATCGGCGAGGCCCGGCGCGATTTCGACATAGGGATAGGATGAGGTCTGCTTGTTGTAAAATCCGCCGATCGTCCAGCTGAACGGCCCGCCGTGGCGGGAGACCAGCCGGATTTCGTCATTATATTGTTCGGTATTGTTGTCGCGGATCAAATAGGCGGAAAAGGCGGGAAAGGCTTCATAGCCGAGCTCGAGATCGAGCAGCTGGTCGGTCTGATCCTTCACCTCGCGGACTTTCCGGTTGGTATAGGCCGTCGTCGCCACGAGATCGGCGATGTCCCAGAGGTTGGCGTTGAGTTCGAGGCTTACCAGATGGGCGTGGCGCCGATGCGGTTCGACGTAGCGCGATCCATTCTCATAGGGGCCTGTGCCGAGCACACCGGCGCTGTTCGCCTGGCGGCCGTTCGTCCGCGTCTGCTGATAGACATAGGTCAATATGGCTTTGACGTTCGGATTATACTGAAGGAGCAACTGGTTGCGCGTCGTATAGGTGCGTTCGAAATTGACGTCCCTCACCATGCGCAGATTGGCCGCATAGTCGGGGCCGATCGCGTTGCCGGTGCCGCCCGCCTGCGGCAGCGACACACCGGGTTCCTGAAGGACGAGCGGATAGTCGATGAAGCCCGGGTCGAAATAATAGCCCGAGGCGGTACGGAACGCCACATGATCGCGGACGAGCGGGATGTTGAGCATGAAGTCGCCCTGAAAGCCGACGTCCTTCGAATGATCCTTGCCATAGACGCGCGAGTGCACCTCGGCCTCGAAACGGTCGGGGTTGGGGCGCTTCGGAATGTAACGGATCGCGCCGGCCAGCGTGCCGACGCCGTATAGCGTGCCCTGCGGCCCGAGCAGCGTTTCCACCCGCTCGAGATCGAGCAGCTTGAAATCATAATAGAGCGGCACTTCACCGAGATAGATGCCCAACGTATTGTCGCCGTCCGAACCGCTGTCGCCGGTATCGTCCGCGCTGATGCCGCGCAGGACGATCGAGCCGGTCGATGTCGGGCCGGTGTCGCTGATCGTGATCCCCGGCGTGAAGTCGGCGATATCGCGCACGTCGTCGATGCGCTGTTTTTCGAGCATGTCGGCCGAGATCGCGCTGATGTTGATCGGCGTGTCCTGCAGCGTCGTTTCGCGCCGGGTCGCGGTCACCACAATCTCTTCGGACCCGGCCGATGCACCAGCGTCCTGCGCCATAGCCCCCGTCGTCAGCATGCAGCCGGTCAGGAATGTCGCCGAATTGAGCGCGACCTTGAGCCTGTTATTCATGTCCTGTCCGCCTCCCATGCGTGTCTTGTCGCCCGCTGTTGCGAGTCATTCGGTCGTTGAAATTCAGTCGGCGCGCCCCCCGGCGGCCGGCCAGGGGGTCGAATGGCCGCGGCGGACGACGCGGCCCGGCCGCTCGCCCGTCGCCTTGCCGTCGACGAAGCTCAGCACGCCGTTGACCCAGACGCGGCGCATGCCGGTCGCGACCGCGCCGGGATTTTCCGTCGTCGCATTGTCGCGAATGGTATCGGGGTCGAAGAGGATCAGGTCGGCAATCGCCCCGACGCGGATTTCACCGCGATCGGCGATACCCATGTGCCGCGCCGCCAGCGAACTCATCTTCCTGATCGCCTCGCCGAGGCTCAGCAGCTTCTGTTCGCGGACATAGACGCGCAGTATCTTGGCGAACGGCCCGGCGCCGCGCGGGTGCAGATCCTCGAAGGCCCCATCGGACGAAATATTGGCATGCGGCCACGCGATCAGCTTCGCGATGTCGCCCTCGTCCATGCTGGTACCGATGACGCTGATATCGCCGTCCTTGGCGCGCGCCGCCCGAATGAGCGAAATGACGGTGGTGACCGGATCCTCTCCGCGCTCGGCCGCAATCTGCGCCACCGTCTTGCCGACATGCGACGCATCGCCGCTGTCGCCCGAGATCAGCAGCCCTTCGGGCGGCGCCAGATGGCCGAGGACGAATGCCGCCGTCGCGCGATTGTCGAAATCGCGCTCGGGCCAGAGGACGGTCAGCGTCGACTGCCAATAGGGATAGGGGTAGATATCGAGCGACGCGTCGATCCCTTCGGCCCGCGCCGCATCGAGCTTTGCGAGGTAGCGGTCGGCCTGCCCCCACCAGTCGGTCATACCGAGCTTGGCGTGGCTCACTTGTACCGGCATGCCCGTTTCGCGGCCGATCGTGATCAGCTCGTCGAGCGCGGCCCAAAGCTCGCGATCCTCGCTGCGCATATGGCTGATATAGCGTCCGCCGAATTTCGCGGCTTCGGATGCAAGGGCGAGCACTTCGGCGTGCGAGGAATAGATCGCCGGATCATATTCGAGCCCGGTCGAGAGCCCGAGCGCCCCGGCGCGCATGTCGGCGTCGAGCAGCGCGCGCATGCGGTCGACCTCGGCCGGCGTCGCCTCGCGCTTGTAGTCGGACCCGAGCACCTCGCCGCGCAACGTTCCGTGGCCGGAATAGGATGCGATGTTGACGGCGGCCGGATGCGCCTCGCGCTCGGCGAACAGCTTCGCGACGGGGAACTCCGAGCCGCCGTCCTGTCCGAATACGACCGTCGTCACCCCCTGCGCGAGCAGCTGTGTCGCGTCGAGATGCTCGCCGAGTTTCTCGTCATGATGGCTGTGCGTGTCGATGAAGCCCGGCGCCAGAACAAGGCCGCGGCCGTCGATGACGATATCGTCCTTTTGCGGCGTCAGATTGCCGACCGCCACGATCCGGTCGCCGTCGATACGGACATCGGCCGGAGCCGTCTGGGCATCGCGGCCGTTGGCCACCGTCGCCGACCGGATCAGGGTCGCAGCGTAGCAATTGGTTGCCGTCGATACGGCAAGGCCGAGGGCGAGCAGAGTCTTCCAGCGCATGCCGGGTGTTTAATTTACTGTCTTTTATCAGTCAACGATAAAAAGTTGTCATCGTGTCTACGATACACCAAGCAATGGCCCCATACGAAAAACTGCCGGATGCAGGCTATGTTGCCATATTCGTGCGATCCATTTCTGACGGGAAGGTTTGCAAGTCAGAAACGAGATGCGATACGAGACAAGCGCTCAGGGCAAGAAGCCCGGCCGCTCGCGGTTCCATATCGAAAGGACGATCGTGTTCGACCTGCTCACGCTTCGCGATACCGACGACGATGCAGCGCATCGACTGCTCCGCGCGGTGTTTGGCAATGGCGAAACGCACGCGGCTTCGGTAAGCCGCTTTTCATGAACACGAAGAGCGGCGCTGGCCTGACCGAAATGATCGAGGACAAGATCGCGACGCTGAGCGACGCCGAACGCGTCGTCGCCAACTTCCTCCTGTCCGACCGGCAGAATATTCCGTTCGAGACCGCGGTCTCGGTCGCCCAGAAGGTCGGCGTGAGCCCGGTGACGGTCGGCCGTTTCTGCCGGCGCGTCGGCTTCCGCAATTTCCGCGAACTGAAGGCCGCGCTGCGGTACGATATCGGTTCCGAGCCTTGGCCATCGTCCACTCCCCGCAGTTCCAGCGGCGGGAGCGAGGCCTTGCTGAAGCGCGACCGCGACATGGTGATCGCGGCGATCAGCGAGGTCTACCAGCTGGCGGGCACCGCCGAATGGAATGCGATCGTCTCCATCCTCGATTCGAGCGAAGAGGTGCTGGTCGCGGGTTTCCAGACCGAGCGCGGCATTGCGGAGCATTTTGCGCACACGCTGCAATATGTCCGGCCGGGCGTCCGGATGGCCGATCTGGCCGCGGGCAGCTTCGCCGACATCCTCACCGAAAGCGGGCGCGGGAAATGCGTCGTCATCGTAGAAATCCGCCGCTACTCGCGCCAGGCGAAGCTGCTTGCTGAACGAGCGGCGGCGGCGGGTTTCACGATCGTCATCGTCACCGACAAATTCTGCCATTGGGCAAAGGAGTACACGCCGCACGTCCTTGCGCTGCCCGACGAAAGCGCACTGTTCTTCGCGACGCTCGTCCCGATGGTCTCTGCCCTCACTCTCCTCGTTCAGGAAGTCGTGCTGCGCCGCGGCGACGCCGCCAAGCCCCGGCTCGATCTGGTATCCGAACTCTATCAGGAGTTCACCGGGCATGTCGGCCAGAAGCGCAGCCGCAACAGCCGCGAAGAGCCCGACGCATCGTCCTGACAGCCTGAGCCAACCCGGCGCTGCCACGCCGGAGCGCCCCGCCCGCCTGGCCATCCTCAGCTCCGCGCCCGCGCGGAGATCGTGCTGCTACGTCCTCGGCGGGTGACCGGACGTATCTGACCCAAGGCTGTTGACCTTAACGAGTGAGCATTATAATGCTCATTAAGATGCAGTTTACTGCACACACTAAGTTCGACCGACTTCGGGGAGATTCGCATGTCCACGCTTCCGCTCGTTCTCGACGATCGCGCCGTCGCGGCTGCGCTGGAGACGATCGACGTCGCCGCCGAGCTGGCCGTCATGTTCGCCGGGCTCGCCAACGGGCGCGCGGCCCAGCCACCGCAGACGCTGACGCTGTTTCCGGACGGGATGGGAGACTTCATCGCCTATCTCGGCGCGCTGGCCGACCGCGCCGTGTTCGGCGCCAAACTCTCCCCTTATCTGCCGCGCGACGGCGGCGCGCTGGTGACGGCGTGGACGGTAATCCTGTCGATGGAGACGGGAGCGCCGCTGCTGCTTTGCGACGCCAAGCGGCTGACCACCGAGCGCACCGCCGGCACGACCGCGCTGGCGGTCGATCTGCTGGCGAGACCCGACGCCCGTTCGCTCGCGGTCATCGGGACGGGCCCGGTCGGCCTTGCCCACCTGCGCCACGTCGGGCCGCTGCGCGACTGGGCCCGTGTGACCTTATGCTCGCCGGGCGCGACCGAGCGGCAGGACCTGCCCCGCACGCTCGACAGCGGATGCCCGGTCATAGTGGAGACCGATCCCGGCCGCGCCATCGCCGACGCCGACGTCATCCTGCTCTGCACCTCTTCGGGCGCGCCGGTGATCGACGTCGATCGAGCAAAGGCCGACGCGCTCATCACCTCGATCAGCACCAACGCGGCCGACGCGCACGAGATCGACCCCGCGGCGCTCGCGGCGATGGAGGTCTATTGCGACTATGCGCCCACCGCACCGCTGTCGGCCGGCGAGATGAAGCTGGCGATCGCGGCGGGCCTATGGTCGGCCGACGCGCTGCGCGGCGACCTCCCCGCACTGATGGTCGGCAGGGCGCCGCAGCCGACCGGCAGCAAGCGTATCTTTTTCCGCTCGATCGGCCTCGGCCTTGAAGATGTCGCGCTCGCCGATGCGGTGCACCGTGCAACCCGAAAGGAAGGATGACCCATGAAAATCCGTGAGTTCGCCGTCGAAATGTGGATGAACCGCTATGAGCTCGAGTGCGAGCTCAACCTTGCCGAGACGTGCGTCGAGTCGCTGACGGTCGCCGAATTGCTGGAGATGGCGGGGCGGACCGAGACCCTCCTCTCCGAACTGCTGCCGCTAAAGCTGACCTATGGCGCCATCGAGGGCAGCGACCGGCTGCGCGGGCTGATCGCGGGCATGACCGAGACGGCGCAGCGGGAGAATGTCCTCGTGACGCATGGCGCGATCGGGGCCAATGCGCTGGTGCACCAGACGCTGGTCGAACCCGGCGACCGCGTCATCTCGGTCCTGCCGACCTATCAGCAACATTATTCGATCCCCGAAAGCTATGGCGCCGACGTCCGGATATTGCGGTTGCGCGAGAAGAATGACTTCCTGCCCGATCTCGACGAATTGCGCGCGCTCGCCACCCCCGGCACGCGGCTGATCGCGATCAACAATCCGAACAATCCCACCGGTTCGGTCATGGACCGGGCGATGCTCGAGGAGATCGTCGCAATCGCCCGCGGATGCGGCGCGTGGCTGCTCTGCGACGAGGTCTATCGCGGTACGGGACAGGACGGCGACGGGATGACGATATCGATTTTCGACCTCTATGAGCGCGGGATCAGCACCGGCAGCATGTCGAAATCCTTCTCGCTCGCCGGCCTGCGGTTGGGCTGGATCATTGCGCCCGTCGATCTTGTCCACCCGATCACGGTCCACCGCGACTATAATACGATCAGCGTCGGGATGATCGACGACCATCTCGCCGCGATTGCCCTCGAGGCACGCGATGCGATCCTCGCGCGGTCGCGTGCCATCAGCCGGACGAACCTTGCCATCCTTGCGGACTGGGTGGACCGCGAACCACTGATCGACTGGATCAAGCCGCGCGGCGGCACGACGGCGATGCTCAAATACGATCTGCCGGTTCCGTCGGAAGCCTTTTGCCTCGACCTGCTCGAAAAGACGGGCGTGATGATGACGCCGGGAAGCGCGTTCGACATGGAAGGATATGTCCGGATCGGATACTGCAACAACGAGGCGGTATTGCGGGAGGGACTGGCACGCATGTCGGATTATCTGGCCCAGCGGGGCGTGTGCGCCGATGGCTGACGTAGGCCCGGCGGCGGGAGAACGCGGCGATGTGCTGGCGCATGTCTCGAGCAATCTGCGGCGGTTACGGCGGAGGTCCGGATTGAGTCAGGGTGCACTGGCCGAAGCGTCGGGCCTGAGCCGGCGCATGATCGTCAACCTCGAGAGCGGCGACACCAATGTCAGCCTGTCGAGTCTCGACAAGCTCGCCGACGCATTGGGGGTCGATTTCGTTTCGATGATTGCCGACCCGGCGGCGAGCAGCCAACGCATCGACGCCGTCGGCTGGCGCGGCGCCGGGGCGGAAAGCAAGGGCGTGCTGCTCGGCAGCGCGCCGGCGGGGCGCGAGGCGCAGCTCTGGCAATGGTCGCTTGCGGTCGGCGAGCGCTATCAGGCCGAGCCCGATCCGGCCGGATGGCACGAGATGGTGTCGGTCGCCGAAGGACGGCTGCGGATCGAGAAGGAGGATGGCATCGTCACCGTCGAAGCCGGCGATTTCGCCATCTACAGCAGCGCACAAAGCTATGCTTATGCCAATGCGGGCAGTGCGGTGGTCCGCTTCCTGCGTGTGGTCGTCAGCTAAGCCCCGGGGCTCGATCGGGCGATGGCGATGAGCATCGAATCCGTTGTGTCGGATATCATCGCCGCCATCGGCGAACCCGACTTCGCCGCCGTCGCGGCCGGCACCCTCTGCGCTCTCGCCGAATTCGACCTTGCGGCCGTCGTCGCGCACCGGCCGCACAGCCGGTCGCGCATCCTCCACGAAAATTTCGGCGCAATCGGCCATCGCGCCGGTCTCGACACCTATGCGCGCCGGACCTGCCGGTTCAACCCGATGCTTCGCGGCGCCAGCAGCGGCGCCATGCGCGCACGCGACTATCGCGGGCGCTTCGCCGACATTCCGGAGAGCATGCGTCCGCACCTGATCGAGGCGCCGCGCGAAGAGCTGGGATTTCGGACCGTCGGCTGGCCCGAGCGGCAAGAGGAGATCGGCGTCTATTTCCCCGGCTGGGGCGGCACGATCGAAATCGGCCTGTACCGCGAGCGCAGCCGCCGGCCGGCGCGCGCTCGCCTGCTGCGGGCCCTGGGCGAACTGGCGGGACCCGTCGGCGCCGCATTCGAGCGCCACCGCCTCCTCGCACCAGCGTCACGACCGACGACGTCCGGCTGGCCGGCACGGACCGGCGTCCTGTCCGCGCGCGAGGACGAGATTTGCCGGCTTCTCCTCGCGGGCTGCTCCAGCGACGCCATCGCGCTGCGGCTGTCGCTCAGCCGGCATACGGTGAAGGATCACCGCAAGAGCATCTTCCGGAAACTCGGGATCAGCGCCTTGGCGGAATTGTTCGCGCTGGCGCGGTGATCCCACGCCGGGGGGATGGCGGGTGCCCGCGGGCCGTGCCAATCGTCGGCGACCAGCGAAAGGGTTTCATCATGCGCTATGTCCGAATGCCGATCGAAGTCGAATCTCCCGAAGAATATGGATATGGCAATATCCGCTTCAATCTCTCCGAAAGTTCGATCGCCGATCAGTCGCTCGGCAGCCTCGGCCTGACGATCCCCGATCTCACTCTCCTTTATGGTGAACATCGCGGCAGCCCCGCGCTGCGCGAACTGGTCGTCGCCGACGAACCGGCGCTGACCGCCGACGACGTCCTGATCGCGGGCGGCGCGGCCGGCGCCCTGTTCATCATTGCCACCGCCTTGCTCGGGCCCGACGATCATCTGGTGGTGGTCCGGCCGAACTATGCCACGAACCTCGAAACGCCGCGTGCGATCGGATGTCCGATATCCTTCGTCGATCTGACATTCGAGGATGGCTTTGCCCTCGATGTCGAACGGCTGGCGGCCGCCGTCACGCCACGGACGAGGCTGATCAGCATCACTTGCCCGCATAACCCGACGGGGGTGACGATCAGCGAAGAGGAATTACGCCGGATCGCCCGGTTCGCCGCCGAACGCGGCTGCCTGTTGCTGGTCGACGAAACCTATCGCGACCTGTCGCTGACCGGCAAACTGCCGATGGCGGCGACGCTCGGCAAGCATGTCATCAGCGTGTCCTCGCTGTCGAAGGCCTATGGCGTCCCCGGCATCCGGGTCGGCTGGATCGTCAACACCGATCCCGGGCTGCAGGAGGTTTTTCTCGCCGCCAAGGAACAGATCAGCATCTGCGGCAGCGTGATCAACGAATGGGTCGCCGAACAGATATTGCAGCGCCGCGACGCCTTCCTCACACCGACGCTGGCCGAATGGCGGCGGCGGCTCGACCGGATTGCGGCGTGGATCGACGGAGAGGAACTGCTCGAATGGGTTCGTCCCTCGGGCGGCGTCGTTTGCTTCCCCCGCATGAAGGCCGATCCGCCGGGCGGCACCGAAGGCTTCTACCGCCGGCTGCTCGAGGATCATGGCACCTATGTCGGGCCCGGGCACTGGTTCGAAATGTCCGACCGCTATTTCCGGCTCGGCTACGGCTGGCCGACCGCCGAGGAACTCGAGGGCGGACTGGCGGGCATTTCGGCCGCTTTGCGCGGGTCCTGACGGAGCCTTAAACGCGTCAGGCCGCGAGAAAGGCGTCCAGCTCGGCCAGCAGCAAGTCGGGCACCTCTTCCTGCGGACTGTGGCCGCAAGGCAGGGCGCGGCCGCGCACGTTGCGCGCCTTCGGCCGCCAGCTTTCGAGGACATCGAACAGGCTGCCCACCGTGCCGAGGCCGCCCCAAAGGAGGAGCAGCGGCGCCTCGATCAGCCGGTCGGCATCGGCGGCATCATGGTCGAGGTCGATGCTCGCCGCCGCCCGATAATCCTCGCAGATCGCGTGGCGCGTCGCGGGGTCGCGGTAGCAGCGGCGATATTCGGCGACGACACGCGGGTCGAGCGAGCCATCGACCTTGATCTGGCCGGCGAGGTGGCGGTCGAGAAAATGATCGGGGTCGGCGGCGATCATCCGTTCGGGCAGGTCGAAGGGCTGGATCAGGAAGAACCACCAGAAATAGCGCGTCGCGAACTCGCGGTTGGTCTCGGCATACATCGTCGCCGTCGGCGCGATATCGAGCAGCACGAGCCGCCCGACGCGGTCCGGATGGTCGAGCGCCATCCGGTGCGCGACGCGCGCGCCGCGATCATGCGCAACGACGTCGAACCGCTCGAAGCCGAGCGCCGCCATCACCGCAATCTGATCGGCCGCCATCGCCCGCTTCGAATAGTTGCGATGGTCGGCGTCGCCGGGCAGTTTTTCGCTGTCGCCATAGCCGCGAAGATCGGTCGCGACGACGGTGAAGCGCTTCGCGAGAACCGGTGCGACCTTGTGCCAGGTCAGGTGCGTTTGCGGATGCCCGTGCAGCAGCAGCAGCGGCGGCCCCGAACCGCCCACGGCGGTACGGATGCGAACCCCGCCGGCGTCGATGTCCTGCCAGCGAAAGCCGGGCAAAAGGTCGGGATATTCAGGATAGGCGCTCATCGCTTCCTGCATCCATAAGCCACGGCTTGCGCGCGAGATAGGCCTCCTCGAACGCCCGGATGCGATCGGCGTGGGTCAGCGTCTCGCCGATCCGGTCGAGTCCGAGCATCAGCGCGCGCCGCGTGGCAGGGTCGATGTCGAAACCGGCTATTTGCGCGCCCGTCTCGATCCGCTGCGCTTCGAGATCAATCGTCATATCCCCTGCCCCGCCTTTGAGCTGCGCCGCCAGCGCTGCAACCTCGGCGACGGGCAACGACAGCAGGAGCAATCCGTTGTTCGCCGCATTGTCGGCAAAGATCGCGCCGTACGACGAACCGATAATCCCCCTGATGCCATATTGCAGCATGCCCCACACCGCATGCTCGCGCGACGATCCACAGCCGAAATTGGGTCCGACGAGCAGAAAGCGGGCGTCCGCCATATCGGGGCGGTTGAGGATGAAGTCGCTCCGCACCGCGCCGGTTTCGTCGAAACGCAGGTCGTGGAAAAGCCCCACCGCCAGCCCCGACCGGTCGATGCCTTTGAGGAACGCTTTCGGCATGATCACGTCGGTATCGATATTGGCGCCGGGCATCGCCGCCACGCGTCCCGTTTCGCGGACGAACCCCTTCATCGGGCCGGCTCCGCCGCGGCGAGTGTCCGCACGTCGGCAAGCCGCCCCGTGACGGCGGCCGCGGCGACCATCGCCGGGCTCATCAGGTGGGTGCGTCCGCCGATCCCCTGCCGTCCCTCGAAATTCCGGTTGGTGCTCGACGCGCATCTTTCTCCCGGCGCCAGGCTGTCGTCGTTCATCGCGAGGCACAGCGAGCAGCCCGACCGCCGCCACTCGAACCCCGCCTCGACGAAGACGCGGTCGATGCCTTCGGCCTCCGCAAGGCTGCGCACATGGCTGCTGCCCGGCGAAATCATCGCTCGCACGCCAGGCGCCACCTTGCGCCCCCGCAAGATTTCCGCCGCGTCGCGAAGATCCGACAGACGGGCGTTCGTGCACGATCCGATGAAAGCGCGATCGATCGCGATCTCCTGCAGCGCCATGTTCGGCGCGAGGCCCATATAGGCCATTGCGCGCACCGCGTCGGCACGGCGTTCGGGCGGCAGATCGTCCGGATCGGGAACCCGGCCGGTGATCGCGAGCGACTGGTCGGGGCTGGTGCCCCAGCTTACCATCGGCGGGATATCGCCGGCGCTCAGCGAAAGCTCCTTGTCGAAGCGGGCGCCCGGGTCGCTGCGCAGCGCGTCCCATTCGATACGCGCCCGCGCGAACAGCCCGGCCGAAGGCGCGCGCGGGCAGCCCTCGATATAGGCCGCCACCTTGTCGTCGGGCGCCATCAGCGCAACGCGCGCGCCGCATTCGACCGCCATGTTGCAGATCGTCATGCGCGCCTCGACGCCCAGCGCCGCGATCGCATCGCCGGCAAATTCGACGGCATGTCCGGCGGCGCCGTCGGCACCGATCCGCCGGATGACCTCCATGATGAGGTCCTTCGCCGTCACGCCCGGCGCCAGCGTCCCGTCGACGGTGATCCGCATCGTCTTGAGCCGCCGGTAGACGAGCGTCTGGGTGGCGAGCAGATGCTCGATATCCGACGTGCCGATGCCGAAGCCGACGACCCCGAACGCGCCGTAGGTCGTCGAATGGCTGTCGCCCGCCGCGATCACCATCCCCGGCAGCACCAGCCCCAGTTCGGGCATCACGACATGCTCGATACCCTGCCGCGGATCGAAAAGATCGAAGATCTCGATGCCGAAATCGCGGCCGTTTTCGCCCAGATATTCGATCTGGCGGCGCGCCCCGTCGTCGAGCTGCCCCGCCTCGCGGTCCGGGTTCGTCGAATTGACATGATCGACGACGCCCAGCGACGCCGCCGGCCGCCACGGGGTTCGCCCGGCGGCGCGGAGGCCGCTGAACGCTTGGGGGCTTGTATATTCGTTGAGCACCGTTCTATCGATATAGAGCAACAATCGTTCGCCAGCGCCGCCGGATTCGTCGAAAGATAATATGCGGTGTTCGTCGACGATCTTGTCGTAGAGCGTTTTGGGCGCCGACATTCTTCTACCCTTCCTGCGGTCTTGCGGGGCTGGGCTTACCGTGCACGGTTCTGGCTATGCCAATGCCGGGACAGTATCAATTGATGCGACGAGTGGAATCAAATGGATATCATGTGGCTCGAGGACTTCATCAAACTCGCGGATGAAGGCAATTTCTCCCGCGCCGCCGAGGCGCGCAACCTGACCCAGCCGGCCTTCAGCCGCCGCATCCGCGCGCTCGAGGACTGGGTCGGCGCGACGCTGGTCGATCGCGATACGCACCGGATCGCCCTCACCGAAGCGGGTCAGGCCTTTCGCATCCTCGCCGAAGAGATATTGCGGCGGCTGACGCTTGGGCGCGATCATGTCCGCGAAATCGGCGGGACGCTGAGCAACGAAATCCGCTTCGCCTCGACGCACGCGCTGTCGACGACCTTTTTCCCGTCGTGGCTTCGCAGCCTCAGCGACGGCCAGGAAGCGGGAACGATCACGCTGATCGCCGACAATATGGTGGCTTGCGAGCGCTTCATGCTCGAAGGAAAGGCCGATTTTCTCCTCTGCCATCACCATACCGCGGCGGCGCACCGCCTCGATCCGGCCGGTTTTGCGTCGCTCCTCCTGGGACAGGACGTGCTGCTTCCGGTCGCGGCGCCGTACGAGGACGGATCGCCGGCACATCGGCTCCCCGGGTCGGGCGACCAGCCGCTTCCCTATCTGGAATTCGAGGACAAGTCGGGCATGGGGCGCATCCTGCAGGCGGCGCAGGTGATCTCCGCAGGCTCGGCGGCGCTGCGCACGGTTTTCCGGTCGCATATGGCGACCGCGCTCCTGTCGATGGCCCGCGACGGCCGTGGGCTGTGCTGGGCGCCGCTCAGCCTTGCCGGCGAAGATCTCGAAAGCGGACGCCTTGTCGCGGCGGGCGATGCGAGCTGGCACGTCCCGATCGAAATCCGCATCTACAAACCGATCGCGCGGCGAAGCCCGAGCGTCGAGGCCTTCTGGACGTCGCTGAAGAATCGGATCAGGTCGGAAGCCGCCTGAAAGCGCGCGCAACAAAGCTGCGCCAACCCCGCCCGCATCGCACGAATGATTCTATGTCGAACCGGCATTGGGATCGATGACCGCATGTCCATAGACAGGATGGGCCCTTGCACTATCCGGCAAACGAACGGCTTTGGCAGGGGTTCAGGGCGGAGAAAAAACATGATCCAGGGATCGGCAACGGCAGCCGCTTGCGGCAAATTCAGAATTTCCACTTCCATCCTCGCAATCTCCCTTTTCGCGAGTCTGGCGGGCGCGGCGCACGCACAGGACGTCGCCGAACCGGTCGACGAACAGGGCGTTGCGGACGGTAACGACATCGTCGTCACGGGGTCGCGCATCGGCCGTCCCGTCCTCGACCTGCCGACCCCGGTCGGCGTCGTTTCGTCGGATACGCTCGAAAACAACAACGCCCAGTTCGACATCGGCCGCGCGCTCGCGCAGCAGCCATCGATCGGCTTTTCGGGCAGCATGCAGCAGAGCCAGCAGACCGGCGCGTCGGGCTCGCGCGGCGAGAATAGCGGCGGCCTGGCCCTCGTCGACCTGCGCAGCCTCGGATCGAACCGCACGCTGGTGCTCGTCAACGGCAAGCGCCGCGTCGCCGGCGCGACCGACAGCACCGCGATCGACCTCAATTCGATCAACCCCAATCTGATCGAGCGCATCGAAGTGATCACCGGCGGCGCGTCGGCGATCTACGGTTCGGACGCCGTGTCGGGGGTCGTCAACATCATCCTCAAGGATAATTTCGACGGCGTCCGCATCTCGTTCAACGGATCGCAGCCGACGCGCGGCGGCGAAGGGCTGACCTACGGCGCCAGCCTCGTCGCCGGCATGAATTTCGGCGAAGGGCGCGGCAATATCACCGTCGCCGGCGACTATGCGAAGGTGAAGGAAATCACGCCGAAGCAGGCGGGCATGAAAAATTACGTCGCGATGCTCAATCCGGCCGACACCGGTCCCGACGACGGCATCCCCGACATGATCGTCGTTCCCGGTGGCGAAGCGCTGCGCTTCTCCGGCTATGGGGTCGTCGGCTTCAACAACGACACCGGCGGTCTCGGGCGCTTCGTCTTCAACGACGATGGCACCCCCCGCCCCTTTCCGACGCCCAGCCTGAGCGACGGCAGCCTGTTCGGCATCTTCGAAAACTGCGGCACCGCCTGTTTCCGTTTCGACGATTCGATCTCGCTCGTCCCCGACATCGAGCGTTACAACCTCAACCTCAGCGCCCATTATGACATCAGCGACAATGTCACCGCCTATTTCGGTGCCGACTATAACAACACGTCAAGCTATGGCCGCGGCCAGCCGGTGATCCGGACGGGGCTGGCGATAAACGTCGCCGAGAACGCCTTCCTCAACGAAGACTTCCGCGACGACCTGCTCGCGGCGGGGGCCACCACCCTGCGGCTCGACCGCCTGTTCACCGACCTTGGCCTCCGTTACAGCCAGGTCGACCGCAACAGCCTGTCGTTCGTCGGCGGCCTGAAGGGCGAATTCGAAACCGGCTTCGCCGATCTTCGCTATGACATCTACGGCACCTATGGCCGCACCAAGGCGAAGTTCATCGGCTACAACCGCCTCGTCGTGCCCAACCTGCTCGCCGCGATCGACGCGGTGGTCGATCCGGCGACCAACGAGATTCGCTGCCGGATGGACGTTCCCGCGCTACAGCCGGTCGGCTATGTGCGCCCGAACATCCAGGGCGGCGGCACCTGCGCGCCGTTCGATCCCTTCGGTTCGGTCAACAGCTCGCAGGCGGCGCGCGACTTCGTCACCGCGACGACGGTCTCGAACGCCTTCATCCGCCAGACGACGGCCGGCTTCTCGCTCGCCGGCGACAGCGAAAAATTCCTGACCATGCCGGGCGGCGGCGCGATCGGTTTCGCGATCGGCGCCGAATATCGCAAGGAACGCAACGGCCGTACCACCGATCCGCTGGTCAAGGGCGGCTTCACCAACCAGGCGGCGACGCAGGATTATGAGGGCGGCTATCACGTCACCGAATTCTTCGGCGAGCTCAGCATCCCGATCCTGACCGACATGCCCTTCACCAAGCTGCTGTCGATCGAGGGCGCGGTGCGCCACGCCGACTATAGCCACGCCGGGCAGGCAACCTCGTGGAAGGTCGGCGGCATCTGGGAGCCGACCGACGGCCTGCGCCTCCGCGCGACGATCGGCCGCGCCATCCGTGCCCCGAACATCTTCGAAGCCTTCCGCCCGAGCGAGGGGCAGACGACCAACGTCGACGACCCCTGTTCGCAGACCAACATCGGCGAAAATCCCAACCGGGCGGCCAATTGCGCCACGCTGGGTCGTCCGGCGGGCTTCGTGCCGCTGAACGGGGGGATCGGCGTCCCCTTCATCGTGTCGGGCAACCTAAACCTGCGTCCCGAAGTATCGGATAGCTGGACGGCGGGCGTCGTCCTGACCCCGAACTTCCTGCCGGGCCTGCAAATCTCGGCCGACTGGTTCAACATCCAGATCGACGACGCGATCAGCTTCCTCAGCCCGCAACAGATCGCCGAAAACTGCGTCGATCGCGCCGGCGGACCCGACCCGGACCTGTGTTCGCTGATCACCCGCGACATGAACACCGCCAGCCCGAACTATTTCGGCATCACCGGCGGCAACAGCACCTATGTCAACACCTCGAAGCTGGAAACCTCGGGCCTCGACACGCAGATCTTCTACACCCTCCCGGTGGGCAACGGCAAAATCTCGACCAATCTGGCCTTCACCTATCTGCATCGGCTGCGCACCTATACCTTCCAGGCGCGCCCGGATCTCTACACCGTGCTCGAAGGCTTTTACGGCTATCCCAAATATAAGGGCGTCGTCGGGCTGACCTATTCGAACGGCCCGCTGACTCTCGGCTGGCAGGGCCGTTATCAGTCGAGCCAGAGCCTGACCGACATCTCGCCGGGGATCAGCCGCGAACTGATCGCGCCGCGCAAGACGGGTTCGCGCTTCTACAACGATATTTCGGGGTCCTACACGCTGCCGATGAACGGGCGGCAGGAAGCGAAATTCTCGTTCGGCGTCAGCAACCTGTTCAACGTCAAGCTGCCGGTGATGGAATCGGTTCAGGTCATCGATCCGTCGGGGGGCGGCTTCGATCAGTTCGGGCCGGTCGTCCGGCTCGGGCTCGAAGTGAACTTCTGATTTCGGCCGACAGCAATGAGGCTCGCGTCATGGACGCGGGCCTCATATTGTTTGCGGACAACAACGCGATACCGGCCCGGCAGGAGGGGCAATGATGACCGCTGAAACGATCCGTCCTGCCCGCCAGAGGGGGTTCCTCGGCTTTGTCGAGCGGGCCGGGAACCTGCTGCCCGACCCGACGATCATCTTCATCTACCTGATCGTCGCGTTGATGCTCGTCTCCGCGCTCGGGGCGGCGCTGGGGTGGAGCGCGTCGCTGCCCTATTCGGGCAAGACCGCCCCCGCCAACGCCGAACTCGCGAACGGCATCCTCACCTATCGCGCCTCGAGCCTCTTCTCGGCCGACAATATCGCGCGCCTGTTCACCGAAATGCCGAAAACCTATGCCAGCTTCACCCCGCTCGGCATCGTCCTCACCATCATGATGGGCGCCGCGGTCGCCGAGCGATCGGGGATGTTCTTCGCGCTCATCCGCGGTTCGCTCCGCAACACGCCGCGCCGCTATATGACCCCGATCATCGCGGTGGTCGGCATGGTCTCGCACCACGCCGCCGACGCCGCCTATGTCGTGCTGATCCCGATGGCGGCGGTCCTGTTCGCTTCCGTCGGACGCCATCCGCTCGCCGGGATCGCGGCGGCGCTGGCCGCGGTGTCGGGCGGTTATGCGGGCAATATCATGCCCGGCCAGCTCGACGTGCTGCTGTTCGGCTTCACGCAGGAAGCGGCGCGGATCGTCGAGCCCGGCTGGACGATGAACCCGCTCGGCAACTGGTATTTCATCCTCGGCATCGTCGTCTTCTTCACGCCGATCGTCTGGTTCGTCACCGACCGCATCGTCGAACCGCGGCTCGGCACCTGGAACGAGCCGGTCGACGAAGAACTGCGCGCCGATCTGGAAAAAGGCGACCTCAGCGACGACGAGCGGCGCGGGCTGCGCCACGCCGGGATCGCTGCCTTGTTCGTCGTCGCGCTGTTCGCCGCGCTCTGCCTGTGGCCCGGCTATACCCCCTTCATCGACCAGAGCGCCGAAGGGCCGATCCGGCTGCAGCCACTCTACGGCTCGATCATCGCCGCGTTGTTCCTGCTGTTCCTGCTGACCGGCGCGGTGTTCGGGCGCGCCGTCGGAACGGTCAAAAACTCCAACGACATCATCGCCATGATGCGCGAGGGCGTGAAGACGATCGCGCCCTATCTGGTCTTCGTTTTCTTCGCGGCGCATTTCGTCGCAATGTTCAACTGGTCGGGCATCGGGCCGATCGTCGCGATCAGCGGCGCCGAAAAGCTGCAGGGGATGGGCCTGCCTGCGCCGCTGCTGCTGGTCTGCGTGCTGCTGCTCTCGTCGCTGCTCGATCTGTTCATCGGATCGGCGACGGCGAAGTGGAGCGTGCTGTCTTCGGTGGTCGTGCCGATGTTCATGCTGCTGGGCATCAGCCCCGAAATGACCACTGCCGCATACCGGATGGGCGACAGCTACACCAATATCATGACCCCGCTGATGAGCTATTTCCCGCTCGTCCTCGTCTTTTGCCAGCGCTGGGACAAATCGATGGGCGTGGGATCGCTGCTTGCGCTGATGCTGCCCTATGCGCTCTGCTTCATGGCAACGGGCATCCTCATGGTGGTGGCATGGGTCGGCTTTGACCTTCCGCTCGGCCCGCACGCGCAGGTATATTATCAGGTCGCGGCCCATGCGGTACCCTGACGGAGCGGAACCATGAAAATCGCAGCGGAACATATAAGCATGTCCAATCGGCATTGGGGTCGGCCCAGCCCTGCCCCTAGTCTTACCTTGCCGCTGCGCCAGGAGGTGCGTCCCCATGTCCGTTGACCTGACATCACTCGAAGCCGACATGACCGCCTGGCGCCGGCATATCCACCGGCATCCCGAACTCGGCTTTCACGAACAGGGCACTGGCCGCTTCATCCTCGACCTGCTCGAAGAATTCGGGGTCGACGAGGTTCACACCGGCATCGGCGGCACCGGCATCGTCGCGACGATCCGTGCCGGACAGGCGAGCCGCGCCATCGGCATTCGCGCCGACATCGACGCGCTGCCGATGACCGAACTCGCCGAGTCCGATCACAAAAGCTGCACGCCCGGCGTGATGCACGCCTGCGGCCACGACGGCCATACGACGATGCTGCTCGGCGCCGCCAAGCATCTGGCGGCGACACGCAATTTCGACGGCGCGGTGCACCTGATCTTTCAGCCCGCCGAAGAATCGCTCGGTTATCAAGGACCGGGCGGCGATCCCGACGGCGGTGCGAGCGCGATGATCCGCGACGGGCTGTTCGAGCGCTTTCCGATGGAGGCGATCTTCGGCATCCACAACCGCCCCGGCATCGCCGCCGGCAAGCTCGCCGGGCGGGCGGGCGCGCTCTATGCCGCCGCCGACAAGTTCGAAATCACTGTGTCGGGCAAGGGCGGCCACGCCGCGCGCCCGCACCTCACCATCGACCCGGTCCTCGTCGCGGCGCAGATCGTCATCGCGGTGCAGAGCATCGTCGCGCGGAGCACCGACCCGATGGACGCCGCAGTGGTGTCGATCTGCAAGGTCGAGGCCGGCACGGCGTTCAACATCATCGCCGACGAAGCGCGGATGGGCGGCACGGTGCGCACGCTGTCGCGCGCCAGCCAGGATGCGGTGGAGAAGCGGCTGCGCGAAATCGTCACCGGGGTCGCGGCATCCTTCGGCGCCACCGCCGAACTCCATTACGAGCGCGGCTACCCTGCCCTGCACAACCCGGCCGATCTTTATGCGAAAGTCCGCGATATCGCGATCGGCGTCGTCGGCCCCGACCGCTTCGTCGACCTCGACACACCGGGGATGGGGGGGGAGGATTTCGCGCGCTATCTCGACGTTGTGCCCGGCTGCTTCCTGCTGCTCGGCAACGGCGACGAGGGGCCGGGATCGGTGATGCTCCACAACTCGCACTATGCCTATGACGACAGCATTTCGCCGACCGGTGCGGCGCTGTGGGTCGCGCTGGCCGAGGCATTCCTGCCAAAATAACCCGGAGACGATTTCGATGCGCCGTTCGACTGCCGCCCTGCTCCATGGCTCCGCCGCCCTCCTGCTGGCGATGGCGCCGACCGCGCAGGCGCAGGAGAAGGTCGTTATTTCGCGCGACGGTTTCGGCGTGCCGCATGTCGAGGCCGAAACCTCGGACGCCGTGATGTTCGGCGCGGGCCATGCGATCGCGCACGACCGGCTCGCCGCAATGGAACTGGCGCGGCACAACACGCAGGGCCGCCGCGCCGAACTGGTGGGCGCGTCGGCGCTCGACACCGACAAGGTCATGCGCGGCCGCAAGCTGTCCGATGCGGTGCTGATGCAGCGCTACAATGCGCTTGCGCCCGAGCATCGCAAGATGATCCGCGCGATGGTCGACGGGATCAACAAGCGCATCGACGAGGTAAACGCCGACCCCGAACATCTGACCCCGCTGGAGTTCGCCCGCTGGGGGATCAAGCCGACGCGCTGGAGCCTTGCCGAATATCTGGCGCTGATCACCGCCGCGCCGCTCGGCCGCGACACCTATGAAATCCGCAATCTCGAATTTCTGAAGGCGATGACCGATCGCTACGGCCCTGAAAAGGCTTGGCAGATTTTCAATGACGTCGTCCCGATCTCCGACCCCGATTCGCCGACGACGATCCCCGCCGGCGACGATCTCGCCCCGGCGCGTTCGGTCCCTGCCCCCGTCCTCGCGCCAGTCCAACTGCCGGGCGGCGGCGTCGCATCGGCCGCCGCACAAGCCGCGCCGACCGAGCCGGTAAAGGGCATGAGCCGCTGTATGGTGATCGGGCCGCAAAAATCGGCGAGCGGCAATGTGCTGATGCTGGAAGCGACCGCCGACGGCCCCGAAATCCACCTGCAGGGCGGCGGCTTCGACAATGCCGGCTTCGGATCGACCGGCTGGGGCGTGCCGACGATGGGACGCGGGGCGCAGCATGGCTGGCTGCTCGTCTCGGGCAGCAGCGAAGCGGGAACGACGTTCGCCGAGAGGCTGAACCCGAAGAACCGCTATGAATATTGGTACAAGGGCGCGTGGAAGAAGATGGAGCACCGCACCGAGACCTTCCGGGTCAAGGATGCAGCGCCCGTCACCCACGAGATCGCATGGACGATCCACGGCCCGGTGATCGCGTGGGATACCGACAACGGCACCGCCTATTCGCAGCAGATGGGGGTACACGGCCGCGAGCTCGACACATGGGTGGCGTTCGCGGAGATGGGCCGCGCGAAAAGCCTTGCCGAGTTCCGCGAAAAGGGCGTCGACCGGCTCGGCTGGAATTTGGGCGCCTGTTACGGCGGCGAGGACGGCACGATCGCCTATTTCGAGGCGGGCGCACTGCCGAAAAAGGCGGCGGGGGTCGACCCGCGCCTGCCCACCCCCGGCACCGGCGAATATGAGTGGACCGGCTTTCTGACCCCTGCCGAAAAGCCGCACATGATCAATCCGAAGCAGCAATATTTCATGTCGTGGAACAGCAAGGCGACGGGCTGGTCGCAGGAGGGCGACAATGCCCGGATCGGCGCGACCTTCCGCACCTGGCTCGGCGACCGGCTCGCGAAGAATGGCGAGGCGCTGACCCTGCTCGACATGCGCGAGTTCAACGGCAAGATCTTCAACGCGCTGGGTGCGGTCGACCGCAATCAGGCGGCGCCCGACTTTTTCGCGCCCTATATCCGTCAGGCGATCGCGGCGAGCGACGATCCCGAGGTCAAGCGCGCGGGCGAATATATGCTGAGCTTCAACGGCCTGTATCAGGACCGTGACGGCGACCAGAAATACGACAATCCGGGCCTCACCCTCTATCGGAGCTGGCTGCAGATCGCGCCGAAGATCATATTCGGCGACGATATGGGCGACTGGTGGCGTGCGATCGACGCCGATCGCTATCTGACCTATCAATCGAGCCTGTTGCTGCGCGCCTTTCAGGGCGATGCCGCCGGAGCGCCGCTGGCAGTCGACTATTTCAATGGCCGTGATCGCACCGCGGTGATGGTCGAGACGATCAAGGCGACACTCGCCGAGGTCAAAGCCCGTTTCCCCGGCAAGGATATGGCCGAATGGAAGCAGGCGATCTTCTGGAAATATTTCGACGCCTCGCTCGAAACCCCCGACCGCCCGCAAATGGCCGAGGATGCGCCCGAACGCCGCCTGTCGGCGGTGCTCAGGCTCGGCCCGACGATGGCGCCGCACAACGGCGGCGAAAGCTGGGTCGGGCTGATGGAGATCGGGCGCGACCGGCGCGCGCTCTATTCGGTCGTCGATGCCGGCGGGCAGAATCTGTTCATCGACCCCGAGGGCAAGGGCAATCCGAACCTTGCCGACCAGACGCTGATGCACGAGACGAACGAGCTCAAGAAGATCACCCTCGTCCCCGACGAAATCCGCAAGACCGCGGTGTCGAGCCTGACGCTCGAATACCGGCCGCCGGTCCGGTAACGGCGCCAAGGCGGTGACCGCGGCCGTCTCCCCCGCCGACATCGGCAGTTACTGGCTCGCCAGTTGCGGTGACGATCTGACCCCGCGCGCCGCGCTGACGGGCGACGAAAGCGTCGATATCGCCATATTGGGCGGCGGCTTCTCCGGACTGTGGACCGCATGGTTCCTGCTCCAGAGCAATCCCGGCCTTTCGATCGCCATCGTCGAGCGGCAATTTTGCGGCTTCGGCGCATCGGGCCGCAACGGCGGCTGGTGTTCGCCGCGCTTTCCGATCAACCCGTCGGCACTCATCCGGCGTTTCGGGGTCGCGACCACCCGCGCCATCCTGCTGGCGCAGCAAGCGATGGTGGACGAGGTCGGCCGGATTTGCGCAGAAGAAGGCATCGACGCGCATTTCAACCCGGCGGGTGTTCTGACCCTCGCGCGCAGCGCGGCGCAATTGCCCGCGTTGCAGAAATCCTTCGCCGCCTATGGCAAGCTCGGCATGGAGGACGGCTGCGAGTTGCTCGATGCGGCGCAGGCCGCAGCACTGGTGCACGCGACCCATGTCCATGGCGGGATGCGCCTCGACGCCGGCGGGACGATCCACCCCGGGCGCCTCGTGCGCGGCCTTGCCCGCGCGGTCGAACGGCGCGGCGCGCGCATCTATGAAGGCACCGACGTGCTGCGCGTCGAAGACGGCGCCCGGCCAGCGCTCGTCACCGCCGGCGGGACGATCCGCGCGCGGCGCGCGATCCTGCTCGCGGGCGAGGCCTATCTGACCGGCCTCCCCGATTACCGCCGCCGGCTGATCCCGATGGCCTCGACGATCATGCTCACCGCGCCGCTCAGCGCCGGGCAATGGGATAAAATCGGCTGGGCGGGCGGCGAATGCCTCAGTTCCTATGTGAATACGACCAACTATCTGACCCGGACCGCCGACGGGCGCATCCTGTTCGGCAGCCGCGGCGCCCCCTATCGCTATGGCTCGGACATGTCCGAGGTCGCGCTGCGCGAAAACGCCAATTTCGACTGGATCCGCGATCGGCTGGTCGAGTGGTGGCCGGTGCTCGCGGACGTCGACTTCACGCATCGCTGGGCGGGCTATCTGGGTATATCGCGCGACTGGCTGCCGACCGTCCATTTCGATCCGGCGCGCCGGATCGGCCACAGCTATGGCTATACCGGCCACGGCGTCATCACGAGCGCGATCTGCGCCCGCGCCCTCGCCGGACTGGTTCTCGGCCAGAAGCCGGGCGCAAACGCACCCTATATCCGCGCGCAAGCGCCGAACTGGGAGGGCGAACCGCTGCGCTGGGCGGGCATCCGCTATGTCCAGAACGCCTTCCTGCGCATGGACCTTGCCGAGACGGCCGGACGGCGGCCGCCCCTCGACGCGGGCCTCGCGCAATATCTGGGCGAACCCTGAGCGGCGGCGCTTATTGCCCGGCCACCGCCGCGCCGCCCGAGTCCTTGAACGCCTGTTCGAGCCCCGGCACGAGCGCCGCCCCGGCCTTCAGTTCGACGCGCGAGCCGGCGAGATCGTCACCATAGGGTTCGGCCGGCCCGCCGAGGCATTGCGAGAGGAAATGTTCGGCGATCGCTGCGAAGGAGATGTTGGTCGCGTCCTTCGCATAGACATGCCCTTCGTCGGGATAGAAGGCGTAGGTCACCGGCTTGCCGCGCGCCTTCAGCGCGTCGACGATCTCCTGCGACTGGTCGGGGAAGATGCGCGGATCATTGGCACCGTTGGTGACCAGCAGCGGCTTGACGATCGCATCGACGCGCGCGATCGGCGAGCGCCGCATCAGGTCGGCCGCCCCTTCCTTTGTCGCCGGATCGCCAACCCGGTTGACGAATTGCGGCCGCTGCCAGGTCCACCAGTCGGGCATTGCCCCGATCAGCCGCGTGAGGTTGCTCGGCCCTGCCAGATCGACGCCGCACTGGAAGCGGTCGGGGGTGAAGCTCAGCGAGACGAGCGTCGAATAGCCCCCGTAAGAGAGCCCCATCACCGCCACCTTGTCCTTCGCGGTCACGCCCTTGTCGATCGCCCATTGCACCGCGTCGAGCAGGTCGTCGTGCATCGTTTCCGACCATTTCCGGTCGCCCTTCGCCATGAAATCGCTGCCGAAGCCGCCCGAACCGCGAAAGTTCACCGACAGCACGGCATAGCCGCGGTCGGCGAGCCAGGCGTGCTGCGGATCAAACGCCAGATCGTCGCGCAGCCAGGGCCCGCCATGGACGAGCAGCACGAGCGGAACAGGCGCCGTGGGCATGCCGTCCGCGCCCGGTTTCGCATCTGCCGGGAGCGTCAGATAGCTTGGCAGGGTCAGCCCGTCGCGCGATGCGATGGCGACCGGAATGCGGCGCGCGAGTGCGCGCTGTTCGAGGTCGGGCCGGGTCGACAGCAGCGGCACCAGCGCCCGCTCCTTGCGGTTCCACCAGCTATAGCGGTCGGGGCGGTTCGGCACCGTTTCGAGGAGCAGCCAGCGCGCGTTGTCGGGCGTCTGCCCGACGATCTTGAACGGTCCCGCCGCAGCGGCCTCGAGCGCCGCGAACTCGGCGCGCGCACTGTCCGCCCGGACGGTCCATTCACTCACCAGCGGGTCTTCGCGCGTCGCGAGCAACGCCCCGCTTCCCTCGTCGAGCAGTGGATCGACGATATCGGCGCGCCCGGCAGCGGCGAGCAACGTCTTCTTGCCGGTTGCGAGATCGATCGAGACGAGGCCCGCCTTGTCGCCGCCCCGGCTGTCGAGCATCGTCAATTTCCCCTCGGCATCGAGCCCCAGCACTTTGGAATTGCGAAGCGACGCGAGCGGGATCGTCATGAACTCGTGCGGTCCGGCCGGGTCGAGGCGGAAATAGGTCGAGGAACCGTCGGGGTTGCCGCGCACGCCCAGACGGATGTTGAAATCGGGGTCGGCGACGACGTCGATATAATTGGGCGCGTTGCGGAACACCTCGGTGCGCGCGCCGGTCGCGAGGTCGATCCGATAAATGTCGCGATAGCGGCGGTCGCGGATGTTCATGCCGACGAGGATTTCGCCCGGCCGGCGTTTCGAAACCTTCACGATCTTCGTCTGCACCGCCGGATCGGCGGTGGCGTTGATGACCGTCCCCTTCTCGAGATTGGCGATCCAGAGCTGGCTATGCTCTTCGCCCCCGACATCCTTGAGGATCAGGATGAAACGCCCGTCGGCGCTCCACTGAAAACCGTCGGGCGGCCGGTTATCGAAACGGGTGACGGGTGTCGCCGACGCCGGGTCGCCGATCGGCGCGACCCAGACGTTGAGCACCCCGTCGAGCGGGTGGAGAAAAGCCAGTTGCTTGCCGTCGGGACTGATCTGCAGTTCCGAATAGGTCGGCGAGGCAAACAGCAGGTCGCGCGGTACGAGCGTTTCGGGCTGGACCGAACGGGCGAAGGCTGAGGATGACAATCCGGCGCCGGTCCCGCCACCGAAGGCCGCAACCGCCAGCGCGGCGGCACAGGCGCTGTTACCAAAAAGCCGCCCAACCCCGAGACCCATATCGCACGCTCCCCGAAACATCCTTCGATCAGTGCAGATTGCCGACCGAACCGCAACAGGACCAATGCGCAATATGGATCAATCCATGCACGCCACGGAGGGTGGCCGATCGCGCGCAATATATTAGAAGCTTCGCGGCGTCCGGAGGGCTGAACGATGGAAATGGCATGGCTTGAAGATTTCGGCGCGCTGATCCGCGCGGGGAATTTCTCGCGCGCCGCGGCGGCACGCCATGTCACGCAGCCCGCCTTCAGCCGCCGCATCCGCGCCCTCGAGGACTGGCTGGGCGTCGACCTCGTCGACCGCGCGACCCATCAGATGGTCCTGACCCCCGCCGGCAAACGCTTCGCCGTGATCGCCGAAACGGTCTTGCGCGATATCGAACACGGCCGGCGCGAGGTGCAGGAGATTGCGGGAACATCGGCATCGACGGTCAAGATCCTCGTTACCCACGCGCTGGCGCTGACCTTCTTCCCGCAATGGCTTGCGACGCTGCAGTCGATGGCCGACACCGCGATTCCGATCCAGCTCACCGCCGACAATATGGGCGCTTCCGAACAGATCATGCTAAACGGAAAGGCACATTTCTCGCTTTGCTATTTCCACCCGGCCGCCGTGTCGGTGCTCGATGGGGCGGGCTTTCAATCGATATCGCTCGGCACCGACACGCTGGTGCCGGTCAGCGCGCCGCGCGCAAGCGACCGGGGGGCGCTCCATACCCTTGCCGAGGAGGCCGGTGTCCCGGTCAAATTGCTCGCCTATGGCGCGGACTCGGGCATGGACCGGATCATATCGGCGATGCTCGGAACGAACGCGGCGCCCGCCAGCCTGACGCCGGTGTTCACCTCGCACACCCTCGTCCTTGCGCGTATGGCCAGGGACGGGCGGGGGCTGGCGTGGTTGCCGCTGAGCATCGTCGAGGACGATCTGGCGCAGGGTTTGCTGGTCCGCGCGGGCGACACGCAATGGGACATTCCGGTCGACATCCGGCTCTATCGTCCGCGCGGCCGGCAATCGCCATCGGCCGAAGCCTTCTGGAAGCTGGCGTCGGCGTGATCACGAAGCGCCGGGGCGCGGAGAGCGAATTGCGATGCTTACGGCGCGGCATGAAACCATCAGCAACCGGCATTGGCGGGCAGGACCGGCGCCCTGTTAATCGCAACCGACTTCAACGCAGGACCGGACGTCGCATCCGGGCCGCAAGAACCTGGACCCTCGCCATGAAATCGGCCGCCCCCGTCGAAGCCGTGCTCTTCGACCTCCTCACCGCACTCCTCGACTCCTGGTCGGTCTGGAATCACGCCGCCGGATCGGCGGCTGACGGACTGCGCTGGCGCCGCGCCTATCTGAGGCTGACCTACGGCTGCGGGAGCTATCGCCCCTATGAAGACCTTGTCCGCGAAGCGGCGGCCGAGGCGGGCGTCGCTGCATCGGCGGCCGAGGCATTGACCGCGGGCTGGGACATGCTCCGGCCCTGGCCCGAAGTGCAACGCGTGCTCGGCGATCTCACCGCTCGCGGTGTGCGCCTCGGCGTCGTCACCAACTGTTCGGTCACCCTCGGC
This sequence comes from Sphingopyxis macrogoltabida, assembly GCF_001307295.1. Lineage (NCBI taxonomy): Bacteria > Pseudomonadati > Pseudomonadota > Alphaproteobacteria > Sphingomonadales > Sphingopyxidaceae > Sphingopyxis > Sphingopyxis macrogoltabida. Next base: position 2,993,778 of record NZ_CP012700.1, read on the forward strand.
CGGCAGGCTGCCGAGCAGGTCGGCGTTCCCCTTTCAGTGGTCATGACCTCCGAAGAGGCCGGCTTTTACAAACCGCATCCGCAGGCGTACCGCGCCGCGCTCGACCGGCTCGGCGCGGACCCCGAACGGACGCTGTTCGTCGCGGGCTCGCCTGCGGACATCCCGGGTGCGGCCGGGGTCGGCATGTCCGTTTTCTGGCACAACCGGGCCGGGCTGCCGTTCGTCGCCGACACGGCGCGTCCGCTGCTTATTGCCGACACGCTCGACCCGCTGGTAACGCTGGCGTGAGGAATCCGATTGAAATGTTCGAAGGATTATACACCCCGCGCCTGCTCCTCGACGCGGACCGGCTGGAACGCAATGCGGCGCGCATGCGCGCGCGCTGTCACGATCTGGGGGTCACGCTTCGTCCGCATCTCAAGACAGCAAAATCGGCCGATGTCGCGCGCGTCGCCGCCGATGGCGCGCAAGGACCGATCACCGTTTCGACGCTGGCCGAAGCCGAATATTTCGCGGCCGCGGGCTGGCGCGACATCCTCTATTCGACCGCGATCGCGCCGGCGAAGCTCGGCCGCGCCGCGCAGATCCAGCGCGACCATGGCGCGCGCATCCTGTTCGTCATCGACGATCGCGACATAGTGGTTGCGATCGGCAAGGAGGCGGCCGCACTGGGCGCCCACTTCGGCCTGCTCATCGAGGTCGACTGCGGCGAACATCGCAGCGGCGTCGAGCCCGCTTCGGACGCGCTGCTCGCCATCGCCGATGCGATCGCGGCCGCTTCGCCGCGGCTCGAACTGATGGGCGTGATGACCCACGCCGGCCATTCCTACGCCTTCGACGACCCGGCACTGATCAGGGCGCTCGCCGAGACCGAGCGGCTCGCGGCGGTCGCTTCGGCCGAACTGCTGCGCTCGCACGGCCACAAATGCCCGATCGTCAGCGTCGGCTCGACGCCGACCGCGCTCTTCGCCGAGCATCTCGCCGGGGTCACCGAAGTCCGCGCGGGCATCTATCTGTTCCACGATCTTGCGCAGCTCTCACGGGGCATTTGCAGCGAGGACGACCTTGCCATTTCGGTGCTCGCGACAGTGATCGGCCACCAGCGCGGCGGCCCCAGCCTCATCCTCGATGCCGGCGCTCTCGCCCTGTCGAAAGATGTGGGCGCCAACCGCTTCATGCCCGATGCCGGCTATGGCCGGGTCTGCGATGCGGCGACGCTGGAACCGCTCGGCGAACTCGCGGTGACGACCGTGCATCAGGAACATGGCAATGTGCCCATCCCCGACGCAAGCTGGTTCGCCCGACTCCCGATCGGCAGCCTTGTGCGGATATTGCCCAACCACGCCTGTCTGACCTGCGCCGCCTATCAGTCCTACGACGTGCTGCGCGCCGGGACCATCGTCGACCAATGGCCGCGGATCGGCGGCTGGTGAACCTGTCCGGAGATCCTTGATGACCGAGAAAATGACCGAAATACGATGCGCCGATGCGCCCCCGCCCGGCGGCCATTATGTCCAGGCGATGCTCCACCGCGACACGCTCTATGTCTCGGGCCAGCTCGGCGTGACGCGCGACACGCCCGATCCGGCGGCGGTCCCCGTTGCCGAGCAGGTTTCCTTCGCCCTCGCCAATATCGCCGCAATAGGCCGCGTCGTCGGCGCCGAGATCGACGATATCGTCCGCTGCACCATTTACGTCACCGACGTCGCGCACTGGGATGAGGTCAACCGCGCCTATGCCGCCTTTTTCGGCGCGCACCGTCCGGCCCGCTCGATCGTCCCCTGCGGCCCGCTCCATTTCGGCGCGCTGGTCGAGATCGAAGCAGTCGTCGCAGCGAGCGCCTGACGCAGCCCCGGCCCGATTATGGAGAGAAGGCGCCGACCGAATCCCAATCGGCCGCCGCCGCAGCGTTGCGCCGAAGCAAGGTGATCAGGAGCCGGTCGACCTCGGGCGAGGAAGCGAGGAGGCCGTAAGCCGCGACGGTCGTCATCAACCCGCTGAGCAACTGGAGCCGATAGTCGCGCTCGATCAATTTCCGCTCATAGCCCGATCCGAAGATATCGGCGTAGAGTCGCAGCAGTTCATGCTCGGACAGGCGCCGGCTCTCGACCTTCACGCTGCCTGACAGGAAATAACCGACGTCGTGCATCGGATTGCGCCAGCCGGTAATCTGCCAGTCGATCAGCACCGCGCCCGATGGTCCGAACAGGATATTGTCGACCCGCGGATCGCCATGGGTCAGCGTGCCGCGGTCCATCGGCAGCCGGTACCAGCCGCGCGCCGATGCCGCCGCCGCCGCGACGGTATCCATCTCGGGGCCGCTCAGCCGGTCGGCGGCATCGCGCCTGATGACGGCCAGACCCCGATCGACGGCGGCCGACCAATAATCGGCGGTTCCGGCCATCGTCATGCCCCAGCCCGGCGCCTCGCCCCGCTCCATCGGGTAGAAACTGCGATGGAGCTTGGCGAGTTCGGCGACTACGCTGCGCGCATCGTCCAGCTCGCATCCGTCGATCTGGTTTCCCGCGCGCGCCGTCGAACTCAGATCCTCCATCACCAGATTGATATTCTCGGCATGGCCGTCGACCCACAGCACGGCCGGGATTCGGCAGACATCGTCGCGCCCCTTGAGCAGCCGGTAGCTTTCGAGCTCGCGGAGATAGGAGCCGCTGCCGATACCATGCGCATGCGACGTTTCGTCGCTGCTGCGAAATTTGCAGACGACCGACGCGGGGGCCGATGTCGGCGCCGCGAAAGCCAGGTCGACGCATAAGGTCTCGCTGACATTGCCGGCGCCGATCGGCCGGGCTTCGAACGAAATCACGTTGGCATCGCGATGGCCGGCGGCCCGGAGGACCCGGGTCAACCACTCCGGATCGATATCGTCATGGCGATCGAGCAATCGCGGCGCGTCATGGTCGCCCACCGGCAGTTCCTTCCCACATCCTTTTCGGACCATGCTGCCGCGCGTTCCGCGAGACTACCAATCGGAATTGGCGAGGAAGGGATCGGCGCAGGCGATGATTGATCGGCGCGGACGATGAAATGGACCCGATTATCGATTGGTGGCGCCTCCGGGTGTTTGCGAGAACCACGGCAACGACAGGGAGAGATGAGATGACGCGGTCGGCACTGGAGATCGTGACGCTGTACAATCTGGAGATATGGAACAAGGGCCGGATCGAACTGGTCCCGGAGCTGTGTGCCGATCCCATGATCCGGTACGACGCCAACAGCGTCGCCGTCCTCGGCATCGAAGAACAGATTGCCCGGATCCGCCACAATTACGAGGATCTGCGCCCGACCTTCGAACCCGTCGTCCTCGCCGGCGACGATGAATATGTGACCCTCGTGTGGAACGTCACCGGCCGCGACCCCAACTGGAAATGGTGCGGGATCGAGGTATTTCGGGTGGTCGACGGCAAGATCGCCGAGGTCTGGAACGGCCCCTATGTCGACGGCCGCTGGGTTCGCGGCGGCGCGCTGTCGGTGGGTATCGACGGCGCGCCGCCCTCGGATGTCCCGGTCATGAGTGCCGACTTCGAAGGCAGCGCCGCCCGGCTCGTCGCGCCGCTCGAAACCGGAACGATCGCGCTGTGGCTGACGGGAGCTTTCGGCGCCCCGGCGATCGACGATCGCGAAAAGCGATTTGTATGGACCGGCACCCCGCCCCGGCTCGAATTGTGCCACCGCGAGCCGGGCCGACCGCCGCGCAGGCTGTCCGGTGCCGCGATATCGTCGCTCGAAATCCGGTGGGCGCGCTCGGGGCTGACCAATGTCTCGATCGCCCTCGCAGGCACGGCGAGCGACAGCGCGGCGCTGCCGTCGCCGACCCCATCCCGCCCCGGGGTGCGCCTTTCGGAATGCGCGGGGAATTTCCAGCCGGGAACCGGCACAAACGCCCGGGTCGTCGGGGCCTCGGTCCTGCTCGATCCGCCGACGCGGCGGGCGTCGGGCGAGGTAACGCTGCGTTTTCCGGCCGCCATCGACGCGCTGTCGCTGTGCGGCGCAGGCAGCCTTGCCTTCGGCTGGCATCACCAAGGGCGCTCGCTCCGCTTCGAAGCGGCGGCGGCGCGCCTCGCGGAGCCGACCGGCGCCTTCACCGATGCCGGCGATGTCGAAGCGACGTTCCGGTGGGATGCCGGCGACATCGCGGCAATCCTCTCGGACGAGACATCATGGACAGCGAACGGAGACAGCTAGGCGGCGATGGCGCCCCCGTCGCGGTCTGCCTGCCATTTCCGGGCAAAGTTGAAGAATTGCCGCGCCGCATGGTTGGCGCCGGGGCCGAGCACGACCGCAAAGTCCAGATAGAGGTCGAGGCCCTCGACGGGCCGCGGCACGAGCGCGGCGGGCGGCGAGAACCAGCCCGTGCCGATGCCGCAGATGCCGTGCTGCGCGGCGTAGCGTTCGACGGCGAGCGCATTGCCCTCGGCAGGAATGACGATTTCGGCGCCGCTCTCGACGAAGAAGGCCTCGAGCGGATCCGAGATCGCCTTGCCATGCTCGCGGTTGAGGATCGCTACCGACAGGCCGTTGAGCTGCGAACGGGCGATTATATCCTGTTCGGCCAGTTCCGAATCGCGCGGCACGAGCAGGCTCATCGGCTGCCGCCGCAGGATGACGCGCTCGAACGTATCGGGATATTGGGTCTCGTTGAAGATCGGTGTGATCTCGTCGCCGCGCGCATCGGCGGCATGCGGCGCATTGAGCCCGAGCAGGAGCGCCACGTCGAGCCGCTCGCCGAGCATATCGGGAATCTGGGCGCTCTGGAGCCGGTTGTCGATCGTGAAACCGATCCCGGGATGACGCATCGAAAACGCGTCGATGAGCGCCGCCTTTTCGGGAATTTCGAGCGTATAAAGCGCCGCGCCGAGCCGAAACTGCGTCCGCCCCGAACCCTGCATCGCTTCCACCAGGTCGCGCAAGGCTTCGGACTCGGCAATCACCCGCTGCGCCGCGGGAAGCAGCTTTTTGCCCGCCGGGCTCAGCGAGATGCTGCGCGTGGTGCGATGGAACAGCACATGCTCGACCGCCTGCTCGAGTTCCTTGAGCTGGCCCGAGACGGTCGGCTGCGTGAGGTGCAAAAGCTCCGCCGCGCGCGTCACCGACCCTTCGGCCGCCACCGTCACGAAGCTCCGCAACAGGCGGAGATCCGGGTGAAACATCGACCTCTCCCAAAAAGCCTCCCGATCGCCGCCGGGATGCGTCAGGCATAGCATGGTCGGAGCCGAAATCCATCGCCCGCGATCGCCGGACGATGGATCGGCAGCATCGATAAATACAGCGCCATTGCCGATTGGACGCTCGCCGCGCCTGCCCGCAATTTGCCCGCGGAGAGGAGAAAGACGTGAGCGACACGCTTTCCGGCAATATCGATGAAATCATCGTCGACCCGAAGACTTATGGCGACGAGCATAGCTATCACCGCGCATTCGACCGGCTGCGCCGCGACGACCCGGTGCATTGGACCGAGCCGAAGGACTATCGCCCCTTCTGGGCGGTAACGCGCCATGCGGACATCATGGGGGTCGAACTCAACGCGAAGAATTTCCTCAACGACCCGCGCCAGTTCCTTGTCACCCGCGCCGACGAAGACCTTTTGCTCGAACAGACCGGCAGCCACAAATTCGCGCACAACCTCGTCGCGATGGACGACCCCGAACATCGCGCCTTCCGCTCGCTGACTTCGGCATGGTTCGGCGCCAAGAGCATTCGCGGCCTCGAGGAAGAGATCGGCGCACTGGCCCGCGAAACCATCGACCGGATGGTCGAGATGGGCGAAAGTTGCGACTTCGCGGCCGAGATCGCCGCCTGGTTCCCGCTGCGCACGATCATGATCGTCCTCGGCGTGCCGCGCGAGGACGAGCCGCTGATGCTGCACCTGTCGCAAAAATTATTCGGCAGCGTCGGCGGGGTCGACGGCATGGCGGGAATGGTCGACGCCTTCAACGCCTTCAACGACTATTTCGGCAAGGTCACCGAGGATCGCCGCCGCAATCCGCGGGGCGACGTCGCGACGATCCTCGCGACCGCGACGATCGATGGCGAGCCGATCGGCGAGGCCGAACGCAATGCCTATTATCTGATCGTCGCTGCGGCCGGCCACGATACGACGAGTTCGTCGATCTCGGGCGGACTGCTCGCGCTGATCCAGAACCCCGACCAGATGGCCAAGCTGCGCGCCGATCCGGCGCTGATCGGCACCGCCGTCGACGAATTCATCCGCTGGACGAGCCCGGTGAAGCATTTCTTCCGCACCGCCGTCGCCGACTGCGAAGTGGGCGGCAAGCCGATCCGGGCAGGCGACAATCTGATGATGTGTTATCCGTCGGGCAACCGCGACGCGAGCGTGTTCAAAGACCCCTATGCATTCCGCGTCGACCGCCCCGATGCGCGCAAGCATCTCTCTTTCGGTTACGGTCCGCACCTCTGCCTCGGCAATGCGCTTGCGAAACTGGAGATCCGGATTCTCTTCACCGAAATGCTGCGGCGGATCGACGATTTCGAACTGGCGGGAGACCCCGCGTGGGTCGAGGCGAGCTTCGTCTCGGGTCTGAAACATCTGCCGATCCGCTATAAGGTGCGGGAGGCCGGGGCATGACGCCCGCGCGCCAACTCGCCGAGCGTTTCGGCAAGCCCGACGCGATGCGCGCGCTCTATGCCCCCGATGTGAGCTGGGAGATTTCAGCCTCGCTCGGCATGCCGAAACTCGAAGGCATCGAAGCCGTATGCGCGTTCAACGATCAGGTGTGGACCTTGCATCACCGCCGCGATTGCTCCGTAACGATCATCGACGAGGTCGGCGACGCGTCGCTGAGCGCCGTGCGTTTCGTCTATCGCGCCTGGTCGCTGTTCGCGGGCGACTGGTACCAGAATGATTACACGCTGTTCGTCCATGCGGGGCCCGCCGGCATCACCCGCATCGCCGAAGCCTTCGACACATCGGCGACGATCGACTTTCTCGCCGGCCGCCCGCCCGGTTCGGGCTGGGCCGCGATCGGCGGCGAGGTCGGCGACCGCGTCGGCGAACTCGGCCGAAGCTAATCCATTCAAAACCAAAGCGGCAAAGACCGCAGATCAGGAGAGGGAAAATGAAAATTGTCCGATTGGGCGCGCTGCTCGCCGCCACCACCGCCCTGAGCCCCGCCGTGGCGCTCGCACAGGAAGTCGCGACCGCGCCGGCGGCGGCCGAGAGCGACGATAATAGCGTCGGCGACATCATCGTCACCGCGAACCGGCGCGAGCAATCCCTGCTATCGGTGCCGATCGCCATCTCGGCGGTCGCGGGCGACGCGCTCGCCAGCAAGGGGATCACCAATTCGGCTAATTTGCAGGATGCGGTGCCGAACCTCCAGATCAGCAGCCCCTATGGCAACACCCAGCCCAATTTCTCGCTGCGCGGCATTTCGGTCGCCAACGAATATAATTCGAACCAGGCGTCGCCGATCGGCGTCTATATCGACGACGTCTATATGGCGAGCCGCACCTCGCACGGCATGGGCCTGTTCGACCTCGACCGCGTCGAGGTGCTGCGCGGGCCGCAGGGCACGCTGTTCGGGCGCAACACCACCGGCGGCGCGATCAACTTCATCACCCGCGGGCCTTCGCTGTCGGGCAGCAATGGTTATGCCGAAGCCGGCTATGGCAATTTCAACACGATCACCGCACAGGCGGCGGTCGAGGCGACGCTGATTGAGGACCAGCTCGGGCTCCGCATCGCCGGAAATTATCTGAAAAGCGACGGGCTCATCGACAATGTCTTCCCCGGCGGCCGCGATCCCAACCGCCAGAATACGCTGCAGGGCCGCGCGACGCTGCGTTTCAATCCCGGCGGCGGACCGCTCGATATCAAGATCAAGGCCTATGGCGGCCGCGACCATGGCACCCAGGCGGCGATCCACGGCCTGCTCACCGCGCGCACCGGCCTCAAATTCTTCGAGGTCAACGAGAACCGCATCGGGCTCAACCGCACCGACGCCTATGGCATCGCGGCGACGATCTCCTACGAACTGTCGCCGTCCTTGAGCTTCACCTCGATCACCTCGCGCGACGGGGGTTCGCAGCTCATCCAGCAGGCGGCCGACGGGGCGCCGATCGATATTCTCGATGTCTGGTGGAAATCGAAATATCAGCAGTTCAGCCAGGAAGCGCGCTTCAACTATGGCGCGGACGGGCTGAACCTGGTCGGGGGTTTCTTCTACGGCTGGGACCGCGTGGTTACCGACAATGACTTCGCCATCGGCCAGGCGCTCGGCCCCGGCGTCGACGGCGGCTTTTTCCAGCATTACCGGCAGGAACGCCGATCCTATGCCGTTTTCGCACAGGGCGACTATGAGATCGCCGACGGCCTGACGCTGACGCTTGGCGCCCGCTATACCTGGGATCGCTCCAAATATCGCGACGGCTTCGCCTATCTCTATGCGGGCTATGTCGATACGGCGAAGACGCCGATCGCGACCACCGTCCCGTGCGCCGGTCAGCCGGGCACCTGCGCCTATGATCCCGATGCCCGCTTTGCGAGCAACGGGCGCGACAACGCGCTGACCGGTCGCGTCTCGCTGAGCTATCAGTTCGATGCCGGGCCGCTGGTCTATGCCAGCTATAACCGCGGCTATCGTTCGGGGGCGTTCAACGGCGGCAGCTACACCTCCTCGGGCGGCATCAACTATGTCGATCCCGAACGCGTCAACGCCTATGAAATCGGCGCGAAAGGCCGGCTTGCGGACAACCGGCTGACCTATTCGGCGGCCGCCTTCTATTATGATTATTCCAAGCAGCAGTTGCAGGATTTGCGCCCCGGGCCGGTCGGCATTCTCGTCAACGCGCCGAAGTCCGAAGTCTATGGCGCCGAACTCGAGACCAACTGGCGCGCCTCGGACGCGCTGACGTTGAACCTCGCGGTCGGCTATCTCCACGCGACCTATAAGGAACTCGTGCTCCAGGGCGCCGACATCGCAGGCAACGACCTGCCCTTCGCGCCGCGCTGGACGGCGCAGGCCGGCGCCGACATCCGGCTTTTCGATACGGGCGATTCCAAACTGACCTTCTCGCCGAATGTCGCCTATTTCAGCCGCCAGTTCTTCTCGCCGCTGAACGAGGTGAACGCTCCCGGCACGGGGCAGCAGAATGCCGAGCTGCAACAAGGTTCCTATGCCAAGGTGAACGCAACGCTCGCGCTGGAGATCGGCCGCTTCACGGTTAAGGGTTTCATCAACAACGCGTTCAACCGCAAGACCTATGCCTATGGCCTCGACCTGCGCGGGGCGGGCTTCCCTTACCCGTTCCTCGTGCCGGCAGCGCCGCGCACCTTCGGCGGATCGGTGCGCGTCACCTTCTGACGAAAAGGCCCGCCGCATATGCGCGGCGGGCCATTACGCCTCCCATGACCCGGCGCCTGGCGCCGGGTATTTTTTTTAGCCCGGCCAGTAGCGTTCGCGCACCAGGCGCTTGAGCAGCTTGCCCGTCGGATGGCGCGGCAATTCGGCAACGAAGTCGATCTGCTTCGGCTGCTTGATCCGGCCAAGGCGTCCTTGGAGCGATTGCCGGATATCCTCGGCGAGCTCCGGTCCAGCCTCCGCCCAGTCCGCGGGCTGCACGACGGCAACGACGCGCTCGCCCATTTCGGGGTCGGGCGCACCGATCACCGCGACATCGGCAACCCGCGGATGCGTGATGATCGCGTCCTCTATCTCCTGCGGGTAGATGTTGACCCCGCCCGATATGATCATGAAGCTCTGGCGATCGGTGAGGTAGAGATAGCCGCCGGTATCGACATAACCGACATCGCCGAGCGTCGTCCAACCATGGCGATTGCGGCTCGCCGCGGTTTTCTCGGGATCGTTATGATATTCGAACGCCGGGCCGTCGGCGAAATGGATCGCGCCGACCTCGCCGGCCGGCAGCGGATCGCCATCCTCGTCGCAGATCTTCAGCGTTCCCCAGATCGCGCGGCCGACCGAGCCCGGATGAGCGAGCCATTCCCCGGGCCCGATCGCGGTCAGCCCGTTGGCTTCGGTGCCCGCATAGAATTCGTGGATGATCGGCCCCAGCCACGCGAGCATCGCATGCTTGACCTCCACCGGGCACGGCGCCGCGGCATGATAGACGATGCGTAGCGACGAGAGATCGTAACGCCCGCGCGTTTCGGCGGGCAGCTTGAGCATCCGGATGAAATGCGTCGGCACGAACTGCGCATGGGTGACGGCAAAGCGTTCTATCAGCGACAGTGCCGCTTCGCCGTCGAACTTCTCCATCACGATCACGGTCCCGCCGAGCTTCTGGACCGCCATGCACCAGCGGAGCGGTGCCGAATGATAAAGCGGCGCCGGCGAAAGAAAGACCGTATCGGCGGCCATGCCATAGCTTGTCCGGCCGAACTCGGTCAGGGCGTTGGTTTGATCCAGCGACCCTTCGGGCAGCGCAGGACGGATACCCTTGGGCCGCCCGGTGGTGCCCGACGAGTAAAGCATGTCGATGCCGGGCGCTTCGTCGTCGATCGGTATGCCGGGAAACGCGACGCGTTCGGCCACGAAATCGCGCGCGCCGGGTGCGAAAATCTCGAGGCCGGTCACCGCAATCTCCGGAGACACGGGCGCCGACGCGATCAGCACGCGCGATCCCGAGTCCGCGATGATGAAAGCGATCTCGGGCGCCGCGAGGCGGGTCGATATGCAGGTGTAATAGAGCCCGGCGCGCTGCGCCGCCCAGACGATCTCGAAAAAGCGGGCGTCATTTTCCAGCATCAGCGCGATGCCGTCGCCGCGCACAAGGCCGAGCGCGCGCAACAGATGGGCGCCCTGGTTCGACCGGGCGTCGAGCTCGGCATAGGTAACGGTTTCGCCGGACCCCGCCATGCGATAGGCGGGCTTGTCGGGCGTGAGGCGAGCGTGGACGGACGGATGCATGTGCCATGCCTGATCCGGCGAACGGATTCGGTCCAATCGGCATTCGCGGGCCATCAATCGACGGACGCAATGAATTCGCGTACCAGACAAACAGCGCTGCGTTCCGAAAGGCGGCGACCGACGAGCGGGGCATCCCGTCCGCCCGGCCTTTTTGCGGAGACAGAAGATGATCCTCTCACGCCGGCGCCCGGCTTCTCCCCGCTCGAAGCCGAACAGCGCGTCACCTTCCCGGTCGAAACCGCGGTCGCCGGCCTGCCCGGGCTCAAATATACGCGATCGATCTCGCGCTATGGCCTCAGCCAGGTCACCGTCGTGTTCGAGGATGGGACGAGCATCTATTTCGCGCGGCAACTCATCAACGAGCGGCTGCAAACCGCGCGCGAACGGCTCCCGCCGGGCGTTTCGCCCGAGATGGGGCCGATCGCGACCGGGCTCGGCGAGATCTTCATGTACACGCTGGAGGCCGAACCGGGGGTAAAAAAGCCCGACGGTTCGGCATATACGGCCGAAGACTTGCGCACCTTGCAGGACTGGGTCATCCGGCCGCAGCTTCGCGGCACCCCGGGGGTGACCGAGGTCAACAGCATCGGCGGCCATGAACGCCAATATCATGTGACCCCCATCCCGGCGCGGCTTTCGGCTTATGGGCTGACGCTCGGCGATGTCGTCCAGGCGCTCGAACGCAACAACGACAACCGCGGCGCCGGCTATGTCGAGCGTTACGTCGAGCAATATCTGGTGCGCACCCCGGGTCAGGCGGCCGGCATCGACGATCTGAAATCGGTCGTCGTCAGCAACCGGAACGGCATTCCGATCCGCGTCGCCGATGTCGCCGACATCGGCCTCGGCGAAGAGCTGCGCACCGGTGCCGCGACCGAGGACGGCAAGGAAGTCGTCCTCGCCACGGTGATGATGCTCGCCGGCGAGAACAGCCGGGTCGTCGCCAAGGCGGCGGCCGAACGCCTCGCGGTGGCGGCGAAGGCGCTCCCGCCGGGCGTGAAGGCGGTGCCGATCTACGACCGCACCGATCTTGTCGAACGCGCGATCTGAACCGTCGAAAAGAACCTGCTCGAAGGCGCGCTGCTCGTCATCGTCGTGCTTTTCCTGCTGCTCGGCAATGTCCGCGCAGCGCTGATCACGGCGGCGGTCATTCCGGTCACGATGCTGATGACGATCACCGGCATGGTGCGTGGCGGCGTGTCGGGCAACCTGATGAGCCTCGGCGCGCTCGACTTCGGGCTGATCGTCGACGGGGCGGTCATCATCGTCGAGAATTGCCTTCGCCGCTTCGGCGAGGCGCAGCACCGGCTCGGGCGGCTGCTCGATCGCGGCGAGCGCTTCAAGCTGGCGGCATCGGCAACCTCCGAAGTCATCCGGCCGTCGTTGTTCGGTGTCCTGATCATCGCGCTCGTCTATGTGCCGATCTTCGCGCTCACCGGGGTCGAGGGGAAGATGTTCCATCCGATGGCGATCACCGTCGTGATGGCGCTGACCGCGGCGCTCATCCTGTCGCTGACCTTCGTGCCCGCAGCGATCGCGCTGTTCGTCACGGGCAAGGTCGAGGAGAGGGAAAGCCGCCTGATGGGCTGGGCGCGCCGCGCCTATGCGCCGGCGCTCGACAAGGCGCTTCGGCTGCGCGTGGCGTTCGTCGCGGGTGCCGTCGGCCTCGTCCTGCTCGCGGGTCTCGCCGCCAGCCGGATGGGGTCGGAGTTCGTCCCGAACCTCGATGAAGGCGACATCGCGCTACACGCGCTCCGCATTCCCGGCACCAGCCTGTCGCAAGCGGTCCAGATGCAGGCCGCGCTCGAAGGGCGGATCAAGCGCTTCCCCGAAGTGGAACGGGTGGTGGCAAAGATCGGCACCGCGGAGGTTGCGACCGATCCGATGCCGCCGTCGGTTGCCGACACCTATGTGACGCTCAAGGATCGCAGGCTGTGGCCCGACCCGAGGAAACCGAAGGCCGAGCTCGTCCGCGAGATGCAGGCCGCGGTCGCCGAGATCCCCGGCAATAATTACGAGTTCACCCAGCCGATCCAGATGCGGTTCAACGAGCTCCTGTCCGGGGTTCGCGCCGACGTCGCGATCAAGGTCTTCGGCGACGATCTCGATACGCTGAACGAAATCGGCGATGCGATCGAAAGCGTGGCCTCGAAGATCGAGGGTGCGCAGGACGTCGCGGTCGAGCAGGTCACGGGGCTGCCGATGCTCCAGATTACCCCCGATCGCGCCGCGCTCGCACGTTTCGGGCTCAATGTCGGCGACATCCAGGACGTGGTCGGCGTGTCGATCGGCGGCGTCGAGGCCGGGCAGATCTTCGAAGGCGACCGCCGCTTCCCGATCATCGTCCGCCTGCCCGAGACGATGCGCGAGCGGGTCGACGAAATCGGGCGGCTTCGCATCCCCCTGCCCGCGATCGGCCCGTCGAGCGACGTGACGCTAGGGGCGGCACCCGATGCCGGCCTGCGCGGCTTCATCCCGCTCGCGGACGTCGCGAAGATCGAGGTGGTTGTCGGACCGAACCAGGTCAGCCGCGAGGACGGCAAACGCCGCGTCGTCGTCACCGCCAATGTCCGCGGCCGCGATCTTGGATCGTTCGTCGACGAACTGCGGACGAAGGTCGGTGCCGAGGTCGGGGTGCCCCCCGGCTACTGGATCAGCTACGGCGGGACGTTCGAGCAACTGATCTCGGCCGCGAAACGGCTCCAGCTCGTGGTTCCGGCGGCCTTGCTGATGATCCTCGGCCTGCTCTACGCGCTGTTCCGGTCGTGGAAGGATGCCGCGGTCGTCTTTTCGGGCGTACCGCTGGCGCTCACCGGCGGCGTCGCGGCGCTGCTGATCCGCGGAATGCCGCTGTCGATCTCGGCCGGGGTGGGTTTCATCGCCCTCTCCGGCGTCGCGGTACTCAACGGCGCCGTGATGCTGAGCTTCATCCGCCAGCTTCGCGAAAGCGGTACGGGCCTCGACGAGGCGATCCGCGAAGGCGCCCTCACCCGCCTGCGGCCGGTGCTGATGACCGCGCTGGTCGCGAGCCTCGGCTTCGTGCCGATGGCGTTCAACGTCGGCGCCGGCGCCGAGATGCAACGACCGCTGGCAACCGTGGTCATCGGCGGGATTGTCTCCTCGACCATCCTGACCTTGCTCATACTTCCGGCGCTCTACCGCATGGTGCATGGCCGCCGGTCGAAAGGCGAAGCGCCGCCGCGGCCGGTCGCGGGAACCGTCCCCGTCTGAGCATCGCTCCGCTTTTCGAGGGGTCAGATGGTCCGTCAGCGCAGACTCAGCCACTGCACCTAATCGCGATCGGGCAGCCGTTGCCAGCGCTCGGAAACCTCCACCGACTCCCAAAGCCCGGGCCCGACGAACAGAAGCGCGCTGCCTGCGCTTCCGCAGATGAAGGTCAACGCGGCGAGCAGCATCGTGAACGACGTCGCGTCGCGTGCCGGCGTCGTCTGCACAAGGCAATGGAGCCGGACCGCGACCGGCCAGCCGAGGACGAGAAGCATGGCGCCGCCGATGCGAAGGCCCAGACGGGCGGCGAGCGTTTCCTGCCATTTTTTCATGATAACCTCCAAAGGAGGTTATCCAGTTACGCCGGGCGGCATAGTAATTCGAGATCGCGAAACGCCGTCCGGCATTGAGATTGCATATGATCGGCCGTGAGGCTTGACGATCGAACCTCGGCCATTCGGAACGACTTGCTCTCTACCGCCGCTTACATCGGCACCATATTTTCATTCCCCGGAACCCTCTGTCCCGAGCCGCAAGCGGTAGCCGATTCCGAGTTCGTTGCCGATGATCTGCGGCTGCTGCGGATCGGCTTCGAGTTTCTGGCGAAGCGTGCGGATCAGCACGCGCAAATATTCGACATGATGCTCATGCTCGCGCGGCCATACTTCGTCCATGAGCTGCTTGTGCGTGATGACGCGCCCGGGAAAGCGGGCGAGCTGCGCGAGCACTGCATATTCCTTGGGTGTGAGGTGGACCTCTTTGCCGCCCTTGGTCACGCGCCGGGCGACCAGGTCAAGTTTGACGTCCCCGACCGTCACGGCAAGATTGCCGCCGTCGCGCGTCAGCCGGTTCCGCAAGGCGACGCGCACCCGCGCGAGCAGCTCGTCGGTGTCGAATGGTTTCGTCAGATAATCGTCCGCGCCAAGGTCCAGCGCCGCGACCTTCTCGTCGGTCGCGTCGCGCGCCGATACGACGATCAGCGTCGCCTCCGACTTCTGCTTGACGAGCGGAACCAGTTCGAGCCCGTCGCGATCGGGCAGGCCGAGATCGAGCAGGACGATGTCGGGTCGTTCCTCACCGAGGCGGGCGATCGCCTCGCGCGCATTTTCGGCCTCGACGATCGCATAGTCGGCCCGCTCCAGCGCCGCACGGATCAGGCGGCGGATATGGAGTTCGTCATCGACGACCAGGATCTTGTGGCGAATTTTCATGGAATATCCTCGACGGTCAGATCCTTGACGAGCAGCGCTTCGGGGATGCGGATCGTGAAGCACGCACCATGCGGTTCGCCATTGTTGCCCGCTTCGACCGTCAGTCCCATCGCCTCGGCAAAGCCCTTGACGATGGCAAGCCCGAGCCCGGTGCCATGCTTGGCGCGGTCGCTGCCTTCGAGCCGGGTGAAGGTTTCGAAGACGCGCGTCTCGTTGCCGGGCGCGATACCGGGCCCCTGGTCGATCACCGACAGCAGGACAGCATCGGCGATGCGCTTCGCGCGAATGGTGATCGGCGTGCCGGGATCGGCGTAGCGTCCGGCGTTATCGAGCAGATTGATCAGGCAATGATGAAGCAGCACCGGGTCGACGCGCACAAGCGGAATGGCGGGCGCGATTTCGATCAGGACATCGTGCCCGGCCAGCGAGGCGCGGGTGTCGTGTGCGGCGCCCGCAGCAGCGTCGAATAGCTCGGTCGCTTCCGCCTTCATCGGAAGGGCGCCGGCCTCGACGCGTACCATGTCGAGCAGGTTCGAGACAAAGCGATTGAGGCGCAGCGCCTCGGTCTCGATCGTTTCGGCCATTTCTGCCGTGGGATGGCGCCGCATCTCCTGCGCCGCCGACAATATCGTGGTGAGCGGCGTGCGGAGGTCGTGGCTGACCGATGACAGCAACGCCGAGCGTAGCCGGTCGCGCTCGTCGACCTGCCGCGCTTGAAGCGAGGCTTCCTCGAGTTCCATGCGATCGAGCGCGATCGACGCCTGATCGAGCAGGCTCATCAGCAGCGGCACCTGATCCGACCGTACCGGCGCTTGCGCATCGTCGCGCGTCAGCCCGAGCACCCCGAGTACACCGCGCGTGGTCTGTAGCGGGTGAAAAAGCCAGTCCGACGCGGTCAGCGTTGCCGAACCCCGCCCGGCGGGCTGCGCATTGTCCATCGCCCACTGCGCCGCCGCCCGCTCGATCTGTTCGAGCCGGTCCTCCGGCGGCACGGCGGCGCGGAGCGTCGGGCCATCGGCCGACGGCAGGAGGAGGACAGTGCGGGCGTCGAGCAGGCGTCCGACCTCGGCGCAGATAGCCTGCATCAACCTGTCCTGATCGGGCGCCGCGGTAAGCTGGCGCGAGAAGCTGGCGAGCGCCGCATTCTGGCGGGCGCTCGACTGCGCAAGGTCGGCCTGGGCGCGCACGCGTGCCGCGAACTGGCTGGTGACGATGGCGACGCCAAGCAACACGAGGATGCTGATCACATTCTCGGGGTTGTTGACGGTCAGCGTACCGGTCGGCGGCAGGAAGAAGAAATTATAGGCGAGGCTCGATACCAGCCCCGCGAACAGCCCGGCGCGCAGGCCAAAGGTCGCCGCGGCAAACATGACGGGGACCAGATAGAGCAGCGAAATATTGCCAAGATCGATGACCTCGATGAGCACGCGGCCAAGCGCCGTCATCACGGCGACCATCGCGAGCGACCAGATATAATGTGACGGCTTGCCCCAACGCCCGGGGACCGGAGGCGCCGGCCGCGTCGCCTTGACCTCGGGCTCGCCCGGCAGGACGTGAACCGCGACATCGTCGATCGTCCGCACGAGTTGATCGACGACCGAGCCGTGACGCATCTCGAACCACCAGGGGCGGCTCGATTTGCCGATCACGATCTGCGTCGCGCGCGCGTCGCGCGCAAAACTGCGCAACCCCTCGACAACGCTCGCAGCAGGGACGGTAGCGGTCGCGGCCCCGAGCCGCGAGGCGAGCGCGAGTGTGTCGCCGAGTTGTCGCCGGTCGTCGTCGGTCAGCGCCTGACTGCGCCGCGTCTCGATATAGACCGCGCTCCACGGCGCCTTCAGCGCGTCGGCGAGCCGCTTGCCCGCGCGGACCAGTTCGGCGGCGACGGGAAGCTCGCTGACCGCCACGACGATCCGTTCCCCCACCGCGAAGCTGCCTGCAAGCGCGTGGCTGCGGACATGATCGAGCATCTGCGCATCGACCGCCTGCGCGGCACGGCGAAGCGCCAGTTCGCGGAGCGCGGTGAGGTTCGATTTGGAAAAGAAATGCGTCAGCGCCCGCGACGCCTCCTGCGGAATATAGACCTTGCCGTCGCGGAGCCGCTCGATCAGCTCGTCCGGCGGAATGTCCACCACCTCGATCTCGGCATTTTCGAGGATCGAGTCGGGCACCGTTTCGCGCACGCGGACGCGCGTGAACGATGCCACGACATCGTTCAAACTTTCGACATGCTGGATGTTGAGGGTCGAATAGACGTCGATCCCGGCGTCGAGCAGTTCCTCGACGTCCTGATAGCGTTTGGGGTGGCGGCTGCCCGGCGCGTTGGTGTGGGCAAGTTCGTCGACGAGCACGAGCCCCGGGCGCCGTTCGAGGATCGCATCGATGTCCATTTCGCCGAGGCTGTGCCCCTGATGATCGACCTCGCGCCGCGCGACGATCTCATGGCCGTGGACGAGCGCCTCGGTCTCCCGTCGGCCGTGCGTTTCGACCACCCCGACCACGACATCGACACCCGCATCGCGGCGCTGACGGCCGTCGGTCAGCATTTCCCACGTCTTGCCGACCCCCGGGGCCGCCCCGAGAAAGACCTTGAGACGGCCGCGGCCTTCCTGCGCCGCCTGACGCAGAAAGGCCTCGGGTAATGGTCGGTCGGCTTCGGTCACCTCGCCGGTTTAGCCCCAAGTGCATCGAGTCGTCGATTAAGCTTGAACAGATTGACGCGCGGCTCGCCCAGAAAGCCCAGCAACGGCGTCTCGACCGCCTGTTCTACCAGCCTGCGAATCGCAGCGGGGTCGAGTCCGCGCGCGCGCGCCACGCGTTCGCTTTGGTAAAGAGCCGCCTCGGGGCTGATATGAGGGTCGAGCCCCGAGGCGGAGGTCGTCACCAGGTCAGGCGGGACGTTTGGCCCTGGCGCCGTTTCGGAAAGCCGCACGACATCGGCCCGCACGCGGTCGGCGAGCGCCTGCGACGTCGGGCCGAGGTTCGAGCCCGACGAGGCCATTCCGTCATAACCGTCGCCCGCCGCCGACGGCCGGCTGTGGAAATATCGCTCCGACGCGAAGGCTTGCCCGACGACGGTGGAGCCGATGACGATCCCCTTCTCGCGAACAAGGCTGCCGTTCGCCTGACCGGGAAAAAAGGCCTGTCCGATACCGGTGATCGCGAGCGGATAGGCGAACCCGAGCAGCGCCGCGAAAAGCAACGTCATGACGAGCGCGGGGCGCAGCGAGCTGATGAGATCCTTGTACATGAATAATCCTCAGGCAAGACCGAGGCCGCCGACGGCCAGGTCGATGAGCTTGATGCCGACAAAAGGGGCGACGAGGCCGCCGAGACCATAGACGGCAAGGTTGCGTGCAAGCAGCGGCCCCGCCCCCATCGGCCGGTAGGTTACCCCCCTCAGCGCGAGCGGCACGAGCAACGGGATGATCAGCGCGTTGAAGATGATCGCCGACAGGATCGCACTCTCGGGGCTGGTGAGCCCCATGATGTTGAGCACGCCGAGCCCCGGATAAAGCGCGACGAACATCGCCGGGATGATCGCGAAATATTTGGCCACGTCGTTGGCGACCGAAAAGGTCGTGAGCGCCCCGCGCGTCATCAGGAGCTGCTTGCCCAGCCCCACCACCTCGATCAGCTTGGTCGGATCGCTGTCGAGATCGACCATATTGCCCGCCTCGCGCGCCGCCTGCGTGCCGGTGTTCATCGCGACGCCGACATCGGCCTGCGCCAGCGCCGGCGCATCGTTGGTGCCATCGCCGCACATCGCGACCAGCCGCCCGCCCGCCTGTTCCTTGCGGATCAGTTCGAGCTTGTCCTCAGGCGTCGCCTGCGCGAGGAAATCGTCGACCCCGGCCTCCGCCGCGATCGCCGCGGCAGTGAGCGGATTGTCGCCGGTGATCATCACCGTGCGGATGCCCATCGCGCGCAGTTCGCCGAAGCGTTCGCGAATGCCCGCCTTGACGATGTCCTTCAAGAAGATCGCACCGAGCAATTCGCCGTCCTTCGCGACCGCCAGCGGCGTGCCGCCGGCGCGCGCGATCTCGTCGGTGATCCGGCGGAGTTCGGTCGCGGCAGCGGTGGTCCCCGCGCCGGGATTGGCGCGCAGGACCGAATCCACCGCGCCCTTCTGAATCACGCTGTCGCCGATCCGGATGCCCGAGATGCGCGTCTGCGCAGTGAAAGCAATAATCTCTGCACCCGCGGGCATCTCGGCGGCCTGACCGAAGCTTTCGCGCGCCAGTACGACGATCGAGCGCCCCTCCGGCGTTTCATCGGCAAGGCTGGCGAGCAGCGCCGCCTCGGCGAGCTGCGCCGCCGAATGGCCGCCCACGGCGCGGAAATCGGTCGCCTGCCGGTCGCCGACGGTGATCGTGCCGGTCTTGTCGAGCAGCAGCACGTCGACGTCGCCCGCCGCCTCGACCGCGCGGCCCGACTTGGCGAGCACGTTGAAGCGCACGAGCCGGTCCATGCCCGCAATGCCGATGGCCGAGAGCAAGGCCGCGATGGTCGTGGGGATCAGGGTGATCAGCAGCGCCGCAAGGATCGCCACCGGAATGCTGCCACCCGCATAGCTTGCAAAAGCGGGGATCGTCCCGACCGCGATCAGGAAGATGATCGTCAGCCCGACGAGCAGCAGGGTCAGCGCGATCTCGTTCGGCGTCTTTTGCCGCTCGGCACCTTCGACAAGTGCGATCATCCGGTCGAGAAAGCCCTGCCCCGGGTTGACCGTCACCCGCACCCGGATCTCGTCCGAAATGACGCGCGTGCCCGCGGTGACCGCGCTGCGGTCGCCGCCCGCCTCGCGGATCACCGGGGCGCTTTCGCCGGTGATCGCCGCTTCGTTGACCGATGCCACCCCGGCGACGACTTCGCCGTCGGACGGGATGAGGTCGCCCGTCTCGACGAGTACCTCATCGCCGACCCGAAGGGCGCTGGCGGGCAAGCTTTCCCATGCTTTCCCGTCGCCCTTCACCCGCTTCGCCGTCAGTTCGGCCTTGGCCGCGCGCAGCGACGCCGCCTGCGCCTTGCCGCGCCCTTCGGCAAGCGCTTCGGCGAAGGTGCCGAAGAGCACGGTCAGCCACAGCCAGACGACGAGCTGGAACTTGAAGCCGGCGGCGATCCCGTCCTGCCCGACGACGAGCAGGATGGTGAGCAGCGCCGCGACGACTGCGGTGGTGAACATCACCGGATTGCGGATCAGCTCTTTCGGGTTGAGCTTGCGGAAGGCGTCGCCGATCGCCGGAACGATCAGGTCGGCGGTGAACAGGGACTTGGTTTGGGACCGAGCCATTTGGATATCCTTAGAAAAGCTGACCGTTGATCATCGCGAGATGATCGGCGATCGGACCGAGCGCGAGGCTCGGCAGGAAGGTCAGGCCGCCGACGATCAGCACGATGCCGACGAGCAGCCCCGTCCACAGCGGCCCGGTGGTCGGGAAGCTACCCGCCGTCGCCGGCGTATATTTCTTCGCCGCGAGGCCGCCCGCGATCGCGAGCATCGGCACGATGATGAAGAACCGGCCGATCCACATCGCGACGCCCAGCATGCCGTTATAGAAAGGCGTGTTGGCGCTGAGCCCGGCAAAGGCAGAGCCGTTGTTCGCGGTCGCGCTGGTGAAGGCGTAGAGGATTTCCGAAAAGCCGTGCGGCCCCTTGTTGAGCGGCCCGGCAAGACCCGCTCCGGTCACCGACGCGATCGCCGTAAAGCCGAGGATGACGAGCGGCAGCACCGCGATCGCGAGCACCGCAAGCTTGACCTCGCGCGCCTCGATCTTCTTGCCGACATATTCGGGGGTACGCCCGACCATCAGCCCGGCCACGAAAATGGCGAGGATCGCGAACAGGAGGAAACCATAGATTCCGGCGCCGACCCCGCCGACGACGACCTCGCCGAGTTGCATGTTGAACAGCGGGATCATGCCGCCGAGCGCAGTGAAGCTGTCGTGCATCGCATTGACCGCCCCGCACGACGCCGCCGTCGTGACGACCGCGAACAACGCCGACTGGGCGATGCCGAAGCGAACCTCCTTGCCCTCCATGTTGCCGCCGGCAACGCCGAGATTGTGGAACACCGGATTGCCCGCGGCTTCCTGCCAATAGGTGATCGCAGCCCCCGCCAGGAACAGCGCCATCATCGCGGCAAGGATCGCCCAGCCCTGACGCGGATTGCCGACCGCCTTGCCGAAGGTCCAGGTCAGCCCGGTACCGATGGCGAAGATCGACAGCATCTGGACGAAGTTGGTCAGCGCCGTCGGATTCTCGAAAGGGTGCGCCGAGTTGGCGTTGAAAAAGCCGCCGCCGTTGGTGCCGAGCATCTTGATCGCTTCCTGCGAAGCGACCGGCCCCAACGCGAGGGTCTGTTTGACACCCTCGAGCGTCGTCACGTCGACCGAGCCGGCGAGCGTCTGCGGCACGCCGCTCGCGATATAGAAGATCGCAAGCACGGCGCAGAGCGGCAGCAACAGATAGAGCGTGACGCGCGTCATATCGGCCCAGAAATTGCCGATCGTCTTCATCTCGCGCCGCGCGAAACCGCGGAACAGGGCGAAGGCGAGCGCGATGCCCGTCGCCGCCGACAGGAAGTTATGGATCGTGAGGCCGAGCATCTGGCTCAGGTTCGACATCGTCGATTCACCGCCATAGCTTTGCCAGTTGGTGTTCGCGGTAAAGCTGATCGCCGTGTTGAAGGCGAGGTCGGCGCTGGTGCCGTCATAGCCCAGCGGATTGAGCGGCAGCACGCCCTGCAGGCGCAGGATTGCATAAGTGAAGAGCGCGAGCGCCGTATTGAAGATGAGCATATGCGCGGCGTAGCGGCGCCAGCCCTGCTCCTCGGCCGGGTCGATGCCCGAGAGGCGGTAGAAACCCGTCTCGAGGGAGCCCAGCACGCGGTGGAGCGGTGTGCGGCGCCCCTCGTAAAGCGCGAAGAGCCATTGCCCCATCGGCTTCGCGAGAAGCAGGAGGATGCCGGCGAAGGCGGCGATCAGGAGCCATCCCTGAAACGTCATGGCGCGCCTCCCCTAGAAACGTTCGGGCCGCGCGAGCACGGCGACGAGGTAGAAAAGAAGGCCGAGCGCGGTGAGGCCCGCGAGCCAGAGGTCGAGGGTCATGGCATCGGTCCCTATGCGTCGTCGCACAGCCGCGCATAACCGAGGCTCGCGGCGAGAAGGGCGAGGATGATGCCGATCCAGATCAGATCCTGCATGATGTTGCTCCGGCAAGACGCAGGCCACGGAAGATGGCGAGTCGTCTGCAGGAGGCTCAAATAGGCCGGGGCCGCGTTTGAATTCGAGAGCGCGAAATCGGGGCGCGCATAGTATTTGCGTATGATTTTTTCGAAATTCGCCCCATGCCGCAGACAGCTTGAGGATGCGGCATCGCGCGCTGCTCCTGCGAGGGGCCGGGGGAGCGAGGTAACAGCCGCTCGATATCCGCCTGACCTGCGCCGCTAATCAGACCCTCTCTGCCCGGGACGCAATCGGCGCGGCGCACCAAAACAATTGCCAGACGATGCTTGTCATCATCCGGCCGCGCTGTTAGAGGCGCCGGCGTTGCCGCTTTAGCTCAGTTGGTAGAGCACATCATTCGTAATGATGGGGCCACAGGTTCGAGTCCTGTAAGCGGCACCACCCACAATGCTGAAGACGATATTCTCCAAGAGAGATTGAGCGCCTCTTCGGCGAACCCCGCACTGCTATCGCCTAAAATCCGCGCCACAGCATGAGCTGCACGCGCTCGAACGCTTTGATCGATATCTCTTTCAAGCGCCGTACAATTCCCGGTAGCTGTTCTGCCGGGAATAATCTCGATAGCGCGTCGCATAAGAAAAATGGTGCAGAAGAGGAACTGAACTGGGCATCAAAGCGGCGGAAATCCGATGCAATCAACAACGAGATACCGCTGAAACCATCATAGAAACCATCACAAAATTTGGCAAGGGCTGGACGATATCGGAAGCCGATTTTTGGTTGCAAATTCGCTCGCGATCGCAGTCGCAGCTTTTCAAGCTCGCCGGCAGAAAAATCGCCGACCGAGTAATCATTTTATGAGCGTCGAATTCGAGCTGGCAACTTGCTAGCTATTGCGGCCCAGTCCTGTTGACGAGGCCAATAAGGTCGAGACCACGCGTTCGAGTTCGGCCAGTGCGGCAATTGCCCCCATTCCCAAGAACGACCGCGCGCGCCCGGCGCTGGCCAACGGGCCGCCTTGCGCCGATCGCCTCAGAGAGTTGCCGCACATCCGCCAAAGGACGACAAATGGAGGCTTTGAGCGTCGATCATAACGGTCGAGTTCGCGCCTCGCGCTGTCGCCCGGGTCGTCTTGCAACTATGTACGGTGCCCTTCCGACCAGGCCAAAACAAATCCCATAGCTCAATCCCAGAGCCCACGCGGGTTCCCCCATCAGAGGCTTTCGTACGCTAAAGCGCCCGAGCCCTTCGCGTTAGGATGTGGATTAGCGCCAGAATGGGGCTCTGACTCACTTTTGGTGCAAGTGCGTTGATAGTGGCGAGTTTTTCCCCGAAGGAGGAGGGTGGCCTGCTGCCGGTTTGGTGGACACCGAGATAAGTTCATTCAGGCTACCCCAGCTTCACGTTCGAAGTCGATAGGACTGAGGTAACCCAAGGTCGAGTGACGCCGGGTCGGGTTGTAGAAGCATTCGATATAATCGAACACGTCGGCCTTCGCCTGCGCCCTCGTGCGGTAGATCTTCTTCCCGATCCGCTCGGTCTTGAGCGAGGAGAAGAAGCTCTCCATGGCGGCATTATCCCATACATTGCCGGACCGGCTCATTGAGCAGGTGACCCCATTGTCGGCCATGAGCCGCTGGAACTGCTCGCTGGTATACTGGCTGCCCTGATCCGAGTGATGCAGGAGAGCATCGGGCTTGCCGCGCCGCCAGATCGCCATGATCAGCGCATCGGTGACGAGCTGGGCTGTCATGTTGGGAGTCATCGACCATCCGACCACCCGGCGCGAGAACAGGTCGATCACCGCAGCAACATAGAGCCATCCCTCGGCCGTCCAGATATAGGTGAAGTCGGCCACCCACTTCTGGTTCGGCCTGTCTGCCGTGAACTGGCGATCGAGCACGTTGCCGGCGATGACCGAACGATCGCCGTGATCCTTGGGAAGCCCGCGTCGCCGCGGCCTCGCTCGCAGACCCTGCGCCCGCATGAGCCGTTCGATCCGGTGCAGGCCGCAGGACACCCCATCGGCCAGCAGGTCGTGCCAGACACGGCGCGCGCCATAAGTGCGATAACTTCCTACATGGCTGGCACGGACCTTCGCACCGATCACCTCGTCGTCGCGGGCACGCTGCGACGGCGGGCGGATCAGCCAGGCATGGAAGCCGCTTCGCGAGACACCGAGCGCCCCGCACATCCATGCCACCGGCCAGATCCCTCGGTGCTTCGCGATGAACTGGAACTTCATATCGAGTCCCTCGCGAAGTAGGCGGCGGCTTTTTTTAGGATGTCGCGCTCCGCCTTCAACTTGGCCAGCTCGCGCCGCAGGCGATCGATCTCCATCTGCTCCGGCTTCATCTGACCGTGACCGGGAAAGGCATGACCCGGATCGGCGGCAAGCTCCCGGACCCATTTACGCAGCACGTTCGCATGCACATCCAGATCGCGCGACGCCTGCGCGATCGTCACCCCGCGTTCGCGGACCATCCTCACCGCCTCAAGCTTGAACTCGCGGCTGAACTTCCTTCTTTGCATTGTGGACCTCCGATAGGTGGAAACACCCTATCTCGGTGTCCACCAAACCGGCAGCAGGCCAGATCGCCATGCATGGGAGAGGTTTTCGCGAAGCCATTGCGCCAACAGGATTGGTGATCGACAAGGTCGAGTATGCCGCCGATCAGATACGGATCACCCGGCGATCCCGATTTCGAGTTTCGATTTACCCGAACTGCTGCCGCCCATCTGCGCGTGTCCACAGTCGATATCACTGTACACTCGCCGATCTACTCTCTCATGGCCGACCGGTTCGGATTACTCTTGTCGCCCGGCGTTTTCGCTGCGCCACATCCCGCTGCACCACGCGGATCTTCGTTGAACGCTTTCCTCCAGATGTGACTGCAACATTTGCCCGGCGTACGGCCCGCCTGGATTCTATCGTACATCACCTTAGGCTGGCGCTGGGTGGGCGTCCGGCGGCCAGCTTGGCGCGCCGCCTTGAGGTGTTCATCGGCGCGGGCAAGCGGCGGGAGTGGCCGCCCGAGGTGGAGGCCTCGATTGTCGCGGAGTGCTATTCGGGCCGCAAGGGCGTCAGTCCTGTGGCGCGCCGGCATGGGCTGGATCCCTCGCAGCTATACGCCTGGCGGCGGGATTTGCGTAAACAGCTTGAGGCCGAGGGTGTGATCCTGCCATCGGCACATTCGGAAGATCGGCGAGGATGTGGCCGAGCGCCTCGATGTGGTGCCGACCACCTTCCGCGTCCTGGTCACCCGGCGGCCGCGTTATGGCTGCCGTTCGTGCGAGAGCGCGATCGTGCAGGCTCCGGCGCCAGCGCGGATCATCGAGGGCGGTACTCCCACCGAGGCACTGATCGCCCAGGTGCTGGTATCCAAGTATGCCGATCACCTGCCGCTTTACCGGCAGGCCCAGATATACGCCCGGCAGGGCATCCGGCTCGACCGATCCACTTTGGCCGACTGGGTCGGGCGAGCGGCCTGGTATCTGCGCCCCTTGCGTGACCACATTCTCGACGAGCTACGACGATCCGAGCGGTTGTTCGCCGACGAGATAACCGCCCCGGTCCTCGATCCGGGCGCGGGCCGACCAAGACAGGACAGCTCTGGGCCTATGCTCGCGATGATCGACCATGGGGCGGCTGCGATCCGCCGATCGTTGCCTATGTCTATGCGCCAGATCGCAAGGCAAAACGCCCTCACACGCACCTTGGTGATTTCGCGGGCATCCTGCAGGTCGATGGCTATGGCGGCTACGCCGCGCTCGCCCGGCGGCGCCAGCAGATCCGGCTCGCTTTCTGCTGGGCGCACGTCCGCCGCAAGTTCTACGAACTGGCCGACACGTCGCCGGTCGCCACCGAAGTGCTGCGCCGCATTGCCTTGCTCTATGGTGTCGAGGACGAGGTGCGCGGTTCACCCGCCGAGCAACGCTGTGCCGCTCGGACCGAACGCAGCCGCGTCATCGTCGGTGATCTTCATCAATATCTTGCCGCCCCTGGCCGCCAAGTCAGCGCCAAGAGCAAGCTCGGCGAGGCGATCCGCTATGCGCTCACCCGCTGGGATGGACTGTCCCGGTTCATCGACGACGGCCGCATCGAGCTCGACTCCAATACCGTCGAACGCTCGATCCGCCCCCTCGCATTGAATCGCAAAGATGCCCTGTTTGCCGGTTCCGACGAAGGCGGCGACAACTGGGCGGTGATCGCCACGCTCATCGAAAACTGCAAGATCAGCGGCGTCAACCCGCACGGGTGGATGACCCAGACCCTCGTGAAACTTGCCAACGGTCATCCCGCCAACAATCTCGCCCAACTCATGCCATGGTCCACCGTGGCCTGAAAACACCGGTTACATGCTTTCGCTGCTTGGCACTGTTTCGCCTTCCCGTTCTATCTGGTGCGGCGCGAACGATGGCTTGAACGCCGCAACGGCATGGCCGGCGAACGCTGAGTGGCAGCTCCCTTTCCCGGCAGGCAAGGTCTGGCAAGCACCGCACCTGCGGGAACCCGGGGCGAAGGACAACCAGGATCAGGCTGCAAGTGGCGGTGCAGTGTGCGTATCCCAAAGGGCAAGAATGCTGCGGAGTGCGGTTACAAAGGCCAAAGGCTGATCGAGCATCAGATGGTGACGGGCTTCAGGCACCGCGATGATCGGAATGTCACCTCCACCCAGCTCGCGGACGTATTCGGCCGATTCCGGGGTGAAGAGTTGGCTCATACCGCCGTGCACGATGGCCTTCCGGCCCGGTGCCTGCACCAGACGCTCGCCCATGGTGAGCCATTCGTTGGGCTTGTTGCTCCTCCGAAAGACCTCGGTTGAAAACTTCCACGTCCACTCGTCTCCATCCTGTCGCAGGGAATGATAGGCCATGTAGTCCAGAAGGAATGGCTCGCCGACCGGCTGGGGCGGGGAAAGGATGTACCGCTTACGTGCCGTTTCATAGCAAGGATAACGCTTGCTGGGCTTGTCCGGATCGCCGGAACCAGGGCTTGACCGCCTGAGGTTCCAGTACTCTTCCAGGAGAGCGGGCCGCATGATCATGAGATCGCAAACCACCACTCCGGCAAAGGCCTCGGGCCACTGGGTCACGGCTGTCAGGGCTGCGCCCGACCCGAAGCTGTGCGCGATGATTGTCGGCTTTTGGCCATCCGCAAACATATTCAGCGCCTCGGCAATCTCGCGAAACTCGCCCCCTCTCGCCAAGAGGTCGGCGCGACCACGCATGTCGCTGTCGCCCATGCCGGCCAGATCAAACGCCACCACGTCATAATCTTCTGCCAGAAACGGTGCAATGAAGGCAAAGCAGCGCGCATGTGCCAGAAAGCCATGGGTCATCAATACCTTGGGCTTGCTGGGGTCACCCCAGCGGAAATAGTGCGCCTTGGCCCCATCTATTTCCACATAACCTTCTTCGCGGGGCACCTTGAGCGCCGACACGAACCATTCGGGCAGATGTGAGCCGTCGCCAGCCCAAACAGGATCAATGTCCACTGGAAAGTCACTTATTCTGAACATCTCATTCATCAGGTTGCGCTGTCCTTGTTCGCTGGTGTGCTGGCGGCAAAGCCGCGGTAGGCATCGCGTGCCACATCGCCGCAAATCGCAGCATAGGTCGACACGCTTGGAAAATTGATGAGTTGGCGCTTCTTACCCGGGATGTTTGCGCCCATGTACCAGGAGTCCGCTTCGGGAAAGAGCGTCATAGCGCCAACCTGAGCGACCATTTCGGTCCAGTCCGCCTCTGCTTGCGGATCGGCGTCGAAAAGATCGTAACCGTTGTTTCGCAGCCAGACCATGAAATCGCAGATCCAGTCGCCCTGCATTTCCGCGCTTGTCGGGCCGTTGGAAAAACCCGAGGGGCTCAGGGGTCCGTAAGCGAACAGCATGTTGGGGAAACCCGATACCGCCATTCCCAGATAGGCGCGCAGCCCGTTGTCCCAAGCTTGCGACAGTAACAGGCCGCCCCTGCCGGTGATGTTCATGTCGATCAACCCGCCCCGCCCCGCGTCGAAGCCGGTGGCGAAAACGATGAGATCGCATTCGACCTCGCCGTCTGCGGTTGTGATTGCGTGCGGCCCGACACGGGTGATCGGGTTTGCCTTCAGATCAACCAGCGCAACATTGTCCTGCGCGAAAATCTCGTAATATCCCTGTTCCAGCGAAGGTCGCTTCGTGCCGAACGGATGCGGCGGTTCGGATGGGGCGAGTTTCTCGGCCAGATCGGGATCGGCGATCCGCGCGCGAACCTTGTCGCGCCAGAAATCGTAGGCGTGGCGATTGGCTGCGCGATTGGTAAGCAAGTCGGCGAAGTTGTGGTACCAGAACCTCAATCCGCCTCGCTGCCATAAATCTTCGAAGTGGGCATTGCGCTCAATCTCGTCGACTTCGAGCGCCGAGACTTCAAGTGACTGGCTTTCAAATCCTCCGCTCGTCTGCCTGCGCTGTTCGAAAAGGGCAGGATAGCTGTGCTTTTCGCGTTCCTGATCCTCCCGCGTCAGCCGCTCCTGCCGCATCGGCAGGGCCAGGATCGGGGTTCTTTGGAACAGGATCAGCGCTTCAGCCCGCTTGGCTGCTTCTTGGGCGACCTGCACACCGCTCGCTCCGGTTCCGATCAGGGCAACTTTGCGCCCATCGAGATCAATACCCTCCTGCGACCAGCGCGCCGTGTGGCACCATTCGCCCTCGAAATCCTCAATGCCCGGAATGTCGGGGATATACGGCTTCGACGCAAAACCGAGGGCTGGGAGCAAGAAGCGTGTCGATACGGATTGCCCGCCCTCAAGCTGTAGATTCCATAGTCCCCGCCCTGCATCAAAATCGGCGCTTTCGACCCTCGATCCCATCCGCATCAGCGGCCAAAGGTTCAGCGTATCGCAGACATGGCGGAAATAGGCCCTGAGTTCTTCCCAGCCGGGAAAGCGCTCACTCCAAGTCCATGTCCGCCACACTTCGGGGATCGAGAATTCATAGAGCGGAATCTGCGAATCCACGCGTGCGCCGGGATAGCAATTCCAGTGCCAGATGCCGCCCGGATCGGTCGCAGCATCGACCAGCAGCACGTTGAACCCGGCGTCCCGCAACTTGTGGAGCAAGTAGATCCCGCTGAAGCCAGCACCGATGATCACAGCGTCATAATCGGGCGAAGTCTGATTCGTCATGAAGCGGCAGTCAGGCTCTCGGCAATTGCCTTCGCCGTTGCATAGTCGGCCTTGCCGTTCGATGCGCGCAGGGGGATCTTCGTTGGATATATGGCCTTCGGTGTTTTGTAGCCTGCCAACTGCCCCCGCACATGATCCTTGACGGCTTGCTCGTCGAACGCAACGTCGCCGCTGAGGTGGACGACGGCGGTGACGGCCTGACCCCATTTTTCGTTTGGCACGTCCACGACCAGCGCGTCACCAATCGCGGGATGGGTCTTGAGAATCTCCTCGACTTCCTCGGGGTAAACTTTCTCGCCAGCAGTGTTGATGCAAACGCTGCCACGGCCCAGCAAGGTCAGGCTGCCATCGGCCTCGACCGTGCACCAGTCGCCCGGAATCGAATAGCGGACCCCATCGATTGTGCGGAAGGTCTTGGCGGATTTCTCGGGATCCTTGTAATAACCCGCTGGGATCGCACCCATGAGGGCGATAAATCCCGGTACGCCGCTTCCCGGCGTCACTTTCTGGTCGTTTTCATCAAAGACATGACAGAATTCGCCAATCGCAAATTTCGCGGTGTTGGTGCCCCCTTGCGCGGTTGTGATGGAGCGGCCGAAGCCGAGCCCTTCGGAAGCGCCGAAGCTGTCCATCAGCACCACCTGGGGGATATGCTTGCACAGCCCAGCCTTGACTTCCTTGCTCCACATCACGCCGGATGAAACGATGGTGACGAGGCTGCTGGTATCCCAGCGGCCGGGATTCCGGTCCAGCGCCTGCAGCATTGGCTTGGCAAAGGCATCGCCCACAATTGCGATGCTTTGCACCTTATGCTTATCAACTGTTTCCCACAACTCCGTCGCATCGAAGGACGAGTCTGCGAGTGTAACGATGGCGCCGCCCGACATAAGTGTGCCGATCGCGGTGATGAAGCCGGTCCCGTGCATCATCGGGCAGGATGGCAGGGTGCGGTTGCCGGGCCCTTGACTTGTGATCAACGCGACGTGTTCTTCGAGTGTCTGAGGAACGGGGGCGAGCAGCTTCTGGGCCTCGAGCTGTGCTTTGCGCATTTGGTCGTGATGCCACATCACGCCCTTGGGCATGCCCGTCGTGCCGCCGGTATAGATGAAGAGCTGATCTTCGGGAGAGCGCACTATGCCGAGCGCCGATCCGTCGCCTTCTTGCGCGAGTGTTTCGTAAGGGATCGCAAAAGGCGCGATTTGCGAAGCCTCGCCAATTTCCACAAAGGTGTGAACCTTCTCGAGCCGATCCTTGAGCTCGACGATACAGTCGCGGAATTCCGAGCTGTAGACGATCACTTCGCTATCGGAATCGTCGAAGATATAGAAGACCTCCTCGGCGACATAGCGGTAATTGATGTTCACATGGATCAGGCGCCCCTTGAAGCAGGCTGCCATCAACTCGCCATATTCGGGTCGGTTGCGCATATAAAAGGCAACCTTGGCCCCATTGCCGGCTCCGCGCTGCCGGAGCGCGCGGGCAACATTGTTCGAACGTCCCGACATTTCGGGCCAGGTGATGATCCGGTCGCCGTGTATCAGGGCCGGCGCATCCTTTGGCATGACGGGCTCGATAGCGTCGAGAATGTCGCCGAGATTCCAGTCGATCACATTAGTTCCCCTCTCCGAACGGGGTGGCGGCTTTGGCGCACTTCCCTTGGAAGAAACATCACGCAGCTTTGGTCCAGCCCTGAAGTGCCGCAGCCTCCGCCCGGACCGCTTCTGGCCCACCCAGAACCTGCCGGTCGAATCCGATCCGTTTGAACCAGTAATGCAGGCCAAGCAGGTCGGTGAATCCCATTCCGCCGTGCACTTCGGTGGAAGTGCGTGCGACAAATCGATAGACCTCGGCCGTGTGCGATTTGGCATGGCAGGCAAGCAGTGATGCCTCATTCGGCACCGCGTCGAAGGCGTGGGCGGCGTACCAGACGAGCGAACGGCACGGTTCATGCCGCGCGGCCATCTCGGCGCACATATGCTTTACGGCCTGGAAACTACCGATCAGGCGGCCGAACTGTTCGCGCTGACCAGCATAATCGACAGCCCTTTCGATCATGGCCTGACCTGCGCCAAGGCTGTCTGCGGCGAGGATCACGCGGCCCGCATCGCGCAGCCGGGCCACTGTAGCTCCGCCATCGTCAGCCAGTGGTTCCGCTTCGTCCCCGTCAAACCGCAATTCCCCGACGCTACGGGTGCGATCGATGGTCGTCAACGCGATAGCTTCCAGCCCGGACGCCTTGGCACCGACAAGGTGCAGCCTGCCACCGGAATCGGCGACGACGTAGGCATCAGCTCCTTCGAAATCGAGCGCGAACAGGGCGGTGCCGTTGAGCTTCCCGCCGGCAGAGGAAACTCCCGCGCCGTCGCGCACCTCGATCGTCTCGGAAATCGCGACACCGACACGCGCCTCGCCGCTCGCTATCTTTGGCAGCCAGTGGGCCTTTTGCTCCTCGTTGCCAGCTTCGCGCAAGGCGATCGGTGCGAGAACCTGACTGGCGAGAAACGGCACCGGTGCGACCGCATAGCCAAGCTGTTCCGCCACCACCGCCGCGTCGAGCAAGGTCATGCCGAGCCCGCCATGCTCTTCGGGGACGAGCATTCCGGCAACGCC
The DNA here is from genome assembly GCF_001307295.1 of Sphingopyxis macrogoltabida. Taxonomy (NCBI): domain Bacteria; kingdom Pseudomonadati; phylum Pseudomonadota; class Alphaproteobacteria; order Sphingomonadales; family Sphingopyxidaceae; genus Sphingopyxis; species Sphingopyxis macrogoltabida. Next base: position 3,026,086 of record NZ_CP012700.1, read on the forward strand.
CAGATCGTGGAGGGCGCGCAACACCTGGTCGCTCAACGGATTGTCCCGCTCCGCACATTCGCGGACGTGACTGAGCGGGCTGGTATCGGCGAGGCACCGCGAAACGGCGTCGCGCAACATCTGCTGGTCCTGCGAAAGTCCAAAGTCCATCAGTCTGCTCCCTGCTTCTGTCGCGCCATGTCCGCGGGGTTCGGCTCACGTGGCATTTCAAGGCCGCGTTCGGCGATGATGTTCTTCTGGATCTGAGCGGTCCCGCCGCCGATGATGAGACCGAGTTGGAACATATAGTTCCATTGCCACGCCCCGCCGTCCCGCTCACGCGGGCTGTGGTGATAGAGTATGCCCAGTTCGCCCATGGCGTCGATTGCCAGCGCGGATATCTGGTGAGCGAGTTCACAGCTTTGCAACTTGACGATCAGCTTCGCCATGCCGCCCGGCTCTCCCCTAAGGCTGTTCGAAAGGATGCGCATCCCATTGTATTTCATCGCCGCTACTTCGGCCTGAAGTGCCACTAGCCGGTCGCGCAGTACCGGATTGTCGATCGCGCGACCCTGGCCCAAACGCTCTTCCTGCATCAGTGCGATCAGCGCCTGCAGCCGGTTTTCGAGCGCGTCGGGATCGCCCAGCATTCCGCGCTCATGGCCTAGGGTTGCGTTCGCGACGAACCAGCCCTGGCCCCGCTGGCCGACGATCTGGTGCATGGGGACGCGCACATCGGTGAAGAACGTCTCGTTGAACTCGGCGTGACCGGTCATCGTCTTCAAGGGGCGAACCTCGATGCCCTGCGTGTCCATCGAAAAGATCAGGTAGGAAATGCCGCCATGTTTGGGTGCGTCAGGTTCGGTCCTGACCAGGCAAAAGATCATGTCGGCCTGCTTGGCGGTGCTGGTCCAGATCTTCTGGCCATTGATAACAAATTCGCCGTTTTCGATGTGCGCGCTGGTCTTGAGGTTGGCTAGGTCCGACCCGGCACCGGGTTCGGAATAGCCCTGGCACCATACGATATCGCCTTTCAACGTGGGTTCGATCCAGCGCCGTTTCTGTTCCTCGGTGCCGAGTTCAAGCAGGGTCGGCACGAACATCGAGATTCCCTGATTAGAAAGCCCGCCCGGCACCCTGGCCCGCGCAAATTCCTCTGCGATGATGCGCGATTGGAGAATGTCCGGCTCCGCTCCATAGCCTCCATACTCCTGCGGGATCGTTCGCGCGGTATACCCATGCTCGATCAACAGCTTCTGCCATTCGACTGCCTTGGACGAAGGTCGGGCCGCCCGGTCAGCAGAAGGCGGCGCGAGATGGCGGTGCGCTTCGATGAAAGCCCGCACTTGCTTGCGGAAGACATCGTATTCGGGCCCGTAATCAAGATCCATGACGCTTCTAACTTTCACGCAGGCGGAAAACAGGAAGGCGGAAGTCCTCACCGATCAATTCGAATTCCACTTCCACCGGAAGGTCGAGCGCTAGGCGCTCGTGATCGCAACCAATCAGGCGCGTGGCCATGCGTACGCCCTCTTCCAATTCCACCACCGCCGCCACGAAGGGAATTTCGTCGGCAAAAGCCGGGTGGAGGGCCTGGTGGGTAACGGTCCAGGAAAACAGCGTGCCCTTGCCACTGCTGCGTTCCCAGGAGAATTCCGGCGAGCCGCACTTTGCGCACATATAGCGCGGTAGGTGGCGGAAGCAGCCGCAGCCGCCGCAGCGCTGGAAATAGAGATTGCCGTCTTGGCACCGCTTCCAGAATTCCTGCTCAACCGGGTCTTGCGGGCGAGGTCGCGGTTTGGGCGGCGCAACCTGCGCGGAGGGCCGCATTTTGGGAGGCAGATCGCTCTCGCTGCTCATGCAAACCTCCTGAGAATGGCAATGCTTCCATCGCCAAGGTCACCCCAGCCGGTCACAAGACCAGTTTGGGCTCCCAGCACCTGGCGCTCGCCGCAGTCGTGACGAAGCTGGCGCACTGCCTCGACCACGTGGTTGAGTCCCCAGACATGCGCCTCACTGAGCAAGCCGCCATGGGTGTTGATCGGATAGCGGCCACCCAGCTCAATCTGGCCATTGGCGACGAATTCGAACTGTGCACCCGGTTCGCAATAGCCCATCGCTTCCAGTTGCAGCAGAACGACATAGGTAAAGCAGTCGTAAATCTGCAGGAAATCCATGTCCTCGCGCTTGACGCCCGCCATGTCGAAAGCGCGCGGGGCAGCATAGCTGAGGCCAATCTTGAAGGGATCGGGCCGCGAGGGGATGTCGTCGGCGGGATAGGGGTGGCCTTCCGCGGCACCGGCGATGCTGACGGGCACATGCGGCATATCCCTGGCCCGATCCATTCGCGATATGACTACCGCGCAGGCGCCATCGGTTTCAAGGCAGCAATCGTAAAGGCGGAAGGGCTCGGATATCCAGCGCGCCGAATGATAGGTTTCCGCGTCGAGTTCGCGCCCATAGGTAAAGGCGCGCGGATTCAACTGCGCGTGACGCCGGCAGGCTAGCGCTACCGCTGCCATCGCATCCGCGCCCACGCCGTAAAGCTTCGAGTGACGGGTCGCCAGCCAAGCATACATCTGCACCGGCAGGAACACACCATAGGGGATGTAATAGCCCTGGATGGTATTGGTCAGCGTGTTCATGTTCATCGCCCGAGTGGGCGGGGCACCCGGCTTGGGCCTGAGGGCGGAATAGCCGTTCCAACCGAGCGTCACCAGCACGTGATCGCAAAGCCCGCTGGCGATCGCCATTGCCGCGTTCTGCAGCGCCGTCGTCGGGCTGGCGCCGCCCATGTGAACGGTGGCCGCATAGCGCAGCACATCAATGCCGAGATTGGCGGCCATTTCCTCCGAGGTCGTATAGATCGGCGGCGGCACCATGCCGTCGATGTCGCAAGGTTTCAGCCCGGCATCTGAGATTGCGCGGCGCGAGGCTTCCAGCATCATGTCCACCGCGGTCCGTTCGGTGCCCTTGACGAATGCGGTTTCGCCCACACCGGTTATGGCGGCCTTGTCGGCAAAGGATAAGGTCTGCGAAGCGTTCATACAGCGTACCCGTCTTGCCGCAATTCAGGAATAGAATCTGGCATCGGCCAGCGCCCTTTCGGCCCCTTCGACAAGATCGCGCATGACCTCTGCCGCTGGACGGATCGAATGGATCAATCCAATTCCCTGCCCCGCGAAGCCGGGCATGATATCCTTGCGCTGAGCCTTTATGCCCGAAGCCATGACCGGCCCTGAAATCATCGACTGGTAAGGCATCGGAAGCGGCTCCTTGCCCGCCGCAACCCAAGCATCGGCCCATTTGTTGCGGATCATGCGCGCAGGCTTGCCGGTCAACGAACGGCTAACGACGGTATCTGCATCGCCGCCGTCGGTTATTGCTTCCTTTTGGAACCGTTCAATCCCTGCCTCTTCGGTTGCCAGGAACGCCGTTCCGACCCACGCGCCCAGAGCGCCCAGCATCATCGCTGCGGCGACTCCGCGGCCATCGGAGATTCCACCTGCTCCGATCACGGGAACCCGATCGCCCACCGCGTCGACTACCTGCGGAATCAGCGAGAAGGTTCCGATCGGGGAGTTGTGCCCGCCGCCATCGTGGCCCTGCGCCACAATCATGTCGATGCCGGAATCGACCACCTGCTGGGCGTGCTTGACCTTGCCGATCACCGCCATGACCCTGGTGCCATTGGAATGAAGGCGGTCCATCCACGGTCCGGGATTGCCGAGGCCGGCGGCATAGACTGGCACCTTTTCCTCGATTACCACTTCCATCTGCGCCTCGAAAAACTCCCGCGTGAACAGCTGCGGACCGCCCTTGCCCATTTCCGGCGCGCCAGCCGCGCGCATGGCCATTGCGGCATCCACTTCGGGCAGATCCTCGCGTTCCATGAAATCGCGGGTGAACTGCTGATATTCGCCAAGCAGTGCCATCGGGTTTTCGAGCGAGGCGCCGCTCTGCGGTGCCGAACCGCGCCTGACGGAGGCAGGCAGAAGGGTGTCGACCCCAAATGGCTTATCGGTCAGTTCGCGGGTCTGGCGGATCCAGCTGCGCAACTGGTCTGGCGAGCAGGCCGCAGCGCCAAGAACGCCAAGTCCCCCGGCATTCGATACTGCGGCCGCGAGCGCGGGGACACTCGCCCCGCCCATTCCGGCCAGAAGGATCGGGTATTCGATCCCGAGAATTTCGCATATGCGGCTCTTGAGTGCCATCGTAATACCCTCTCCATCCAGCGCCACCCACCGGCGCCCGTTTTTTACGTCTGTCCCCACCTGACCTTCTGGGACACAAGCTCAGGGCTTCTCTGTGCGAGATAGGAGGCGGAGCCCGCCACGAGACGCGCCATAGCCTGCCGCGCTCCTTCGGCATCGCCCTTGCGCACAGCTTCAAGGACGCGGCGCAAGAAACGCAACTGGACCGCACGCTCTTGCGCCGAATACCCCAGCGAGAGCGAGAATTCGCGGGTAAGCATATGCAACGCGGAAGTCAGAAGGCCGAAAAGCGGATTGCCGCTGGCCCAGCCGAGCATATCGTGAAAACGGCGATTCAGTTCCTCGAACTGGCTGCTCGCTTCGTTTCGCTCCAGCTCTTTGAGGCAATCGGCAAGTGCGCTCAGATCACCCGTGGTCGCGCGCTGGGCGGCATAGGCTGCAACATCCGCCGCAATCGCTTCGCGCAATTCGAGCAAGCCCCTCAAGTCCGCCTCCATGAAATGCAGGATCAGCGAGAGGCTGTTTGCGAAATCGCCAGTCTGCGGGCGAGCGACCACCGGCCCGCCACCGCGACCTAGTTGAAGATGGATAACGCCTTGGAGTTCAAGGAAGCGAAGCGCTTCGCGCAAGGTCGCTCGGGCGACATCGTATCGCGCAAGCATTTCGTCCTCGCGCGCCAACCTGTCGCCCGCAACATGCGCCCCGGCTTCGATATCGCGTACGATGTCCTGCGCAAGCGTGAGCGCACGCTTGGCCTTCCTCGAATCATCGACCTTCGGTTGCATCACTGGGAATCGCTCCTCTGATAAAACCTTATAAGAGTTTATCGGATGGCATGTCCAGCATCAGTCTATGAAGTTTGCAGTGCGGTCAAATGTCGCAACAATCCTTATAAGCTTTATTGACCACACCCTGCGAAACATCTACCTGTTTGATAGCAAGGTGAGTCTGCTTGCCTGGGATGGAGGACGAGACATGAGCATCGACACGATGGAGCTGGATACTGCCGGAAAAGTTGCAGCCATTCCGATCGACGAAATTGATGTCGCACGGCCGAGTCTTTTTCAGCAGGACACGATCGGCCTGTATTTCGACCGGCTGCGCAAAGAGGAGCCGGTCCACTATTGCCGCGAAAGCTATGTTGGGCCTTACTGGTCGATCACCAAGTTCGACGATATCATGGCTGTCGACACCAACCACAAAGTCTTTTCGTCGGAGGCAAAGCTCGGCGGTATCGCCATTCAGGACATGCATTCGGTGGAAGGCGCGCTCGAACTTGAAATGTTCATCGCTATGGATCCTCCAAAGCACGACCAGCAACGCAAGGCCGTCACCCCCGCTGTAGCGCCGTCCAACTTGCTGTTGCTCGAACCGACAATCCGCGAACGAGCGTGTCAGATTCTCGATGATCTGCCGATAGGCGAGGAATTTGATTGGGTTGACAAGGTCTCAGTTGAATTGACCACGATGACCCTTGCTACCCTATTCGATTTCCCGTGGGAGGAACGCCGCAAGCTCACGCGCTGGTCCGACGTCACAACGGCCGCCCCTGAAACCGGCATCGTCGAATCGTACGAAGCGAGGCGTGAAGAACTCATCGAGTGCGCGATGTATTTCAAAGGACTGTGGGAGCAGCGCATCAACGAAGAACCGAAGAACGATCTGATTTCCATAATGGCGCATTCCCCGGCGACACGGGATATGCCCTTCCTCGAATTTCTGGGTAACCTGCTGCTGCTGATCGTGGGCGGCAACGACACCACGCGCAATTCGATAAGCGGCGGTGTGCTGGCGCTCAATCAGAACCCCGATGAATATCGCAAACTGAATGACGACCCTTCGTTGATCGCCAGCATGGTGCCGGAAATCATCCGCTGGCAGACGCCGCTGACTCACATGCGCCGCACTGCGCTGCAGGACTGGGAGATTGGCGGCAAGCAGATCAAGAAGGGCGACAAGGTCGTGATGTGGTACCTGTCGGGCAACCGCGACGAAACGGTCATCGACCGGGCTGACCGGTTCATCATCGACCGCAAGAATCCGCGCCATCACCTGTCATTCGGTTATGGCATCCATCGATGCATGGGTAACAGGCTGGCAGAACTGCAGTTGCGGATCATCTGGGAAGAAATTCACAAGCGGTTCGCCAAGGTCGAAGTGACCGGCGAGCCCGAGCGCCTTTTCTCAAACCTTGTGCGCGGGATCACCAATCTGCCGGTGCGGCTGCACGCGCGCTGATTTGCTGAAGCAGAAATACGGAGTGTATGATGGTCAAAGTGACGTTCGTATCCAGCGATGGAACGCGGCGGGAAGTCGAAATTGCCGAGGGCGAAACCGCACGCGAGGCGGCGCTCTTCAATGATGTACCGGGCATCGACGGCGATTGCGGCGGTGTCTGCGCCTGTGCGACCTGCCATGTCCATGTCGATCCGGCCTGGATCGACAGGGTTGGTCGCCTGGTCGAAGGGGCAGCGGAGGCAGAGCTTCTGCAATTTGCCGAAGGTGCCAACGAATACAGTCGCCTCGCCTGCCAGATACCCATGGTGGAAGGAGTGGAAGGTTTGATTTTGCACGTTCCCGAGCAGCAATACTGACCAGACAGAGCGCAGCCCTGTCGTGCGCGTGCGGCGTCGCAAATTCAGTTTTGAACGGAGGTTTCAGTGCCAACTCAGCTAGAACCTGATGTCTAGACGAGCGAAGACGCATTTCGCACCGAAATGCGGCAATTCCTCGCCGCCCATTTCCCTGACGAATTAAGGGGCGCGGGCAATATGCTGGCCGGGCCCATTGGCAGCTTCGGCTTGTGGATCATCCTGGCCGACGCGCATCCGGAAGCTTCGAGGGACAGCTCCAGCGTGTCGGTGACATCCCCGGCCCGCATGGTGGTACACAGCTTCCAAAGGATGACATAACGGGAGAAGTCGTCGAGCACGGTCGACAGGTACACCAAGCCCCAGCCGATGATCTTGAAGTAGGTGAAGTCGGTCTGCCACATCTCGTTCGACCGCGTCGTCTTGGTGTGGAACCCGTCGGCGGCCTTGATCACGATGAAGGCCGGACTGGCGATCAGGTCATGGGCTTTCAACATACGGTAAACCGTGGCTTCCGACACGAAGTAGCGCTTCTCGTCGGTGAAGCGCACCGCGAGCTCGCGGGGTGACAGGTCGGTTGTATCCAACGCCATGTCGATGATCTGCTGCTGGATATCATCGCAGATGCGGTTCCACACCCGCCTCGGGGCCGATGGCCGATCCTCCAGCGCCTCCGGCCCGCGCTCGAGGTAGCGGTCGTACCAGCGTTAGAAGGTCCGGCGCGGGATGCCCAACTGCTCCAGCGTGCGCTTGGCCGGCAGGTGCGACTGCTCGACGATCCGAATGATCTCCAGCTTCTCGGATGCGGGTTACCTCATTCGTCGTCGGCCCTATCCGCGATCATGCTTTTTTTGAGCAACCGGTTTTCCAGCGTCAGATTGGCCACGCATTCCTTAAGGGCACGGGCTTCGCGGCGCAGGTCGTGCACCTCGCCGGTGGTCGCGGCACGGGCGGTGTCGCCCGCCAAGCGCCGCTTGCCCGCCTCCATGAACTCCTTCGACCACGTGTAATACAAGCTCTGGGCGATGACATCCTTGCAGCACAGCTCGGCGATGCTGTCCTCGCCGCGCAGGCCTTCCAGCACGATCCTGATTTTGTCCTCTGCAGAGAAGTGCCGGCGCGTCGCACGCCGTATGTCCTTCACCAGCCGCTCAGCAGGGGCCTTCGGCGCCGATTTTTTCAAGGAGGATGGGCTTCATCCTCGTTCCTTAGTCACTACGACGAAGCCCAAATCCTCCTTAAATCACAACCTCAAATCTGTGCCATTGGTGCTGACGGCGGACAGCACCGGCAATCCGCCCTCACATGAAGCGCTCGGGTTGAGCCATGTCGGTCTCCACGCAGAGGTTCGTTTCTTGGTAGACAACTCGTTGCACGAAATAGCTCGTCGGTCAATTGGCGCTGGCACGCGAAGCCAAGAGCGGCCCGCCTCGCGGGAGGGCGCTCACCGCCGAACGATTGCCGGCTCGATCGGACTATTCTGCAACACGGCGGGAGGCAGGTAGGGCTCCGTGCCGCGATATTCGCAATTAGTTAGCCGTCAGTGCTGGCAACCTGATGCAGCGGGGGCAGAACGGCCGCGGCGCGCCGCCTCAGACGCGAGCGGTGCCAGTTGGGGATATCGGCTTGCTGACGATGAATGGCGTCGGCCATTTCAAATCTTCCACGGCTCCTATCGAGGAGGCATGTCTTCCGATCCGCTTTCGAGATTGCCGGACATTTTCGTCAGCAATGAGCGCATCGCGCGTATCTCAGTTGGGGAAATCATATGGAGCAGTCGCGCGTAGATCATGTCGGCTTCGGCGCGCAGCTGAGGCAGGATTTCGATCGCTCGGGGCAAAAGATGAAGTTCCCAGACGCGCCGGTCGCCCTTGGCAGCGCGCCGTTCCGCGAGCACCATTCTTTCCAGCTGGTCGACAACATGGCCAACGCTGGCACGCTCCAGTTCGAGGCATTTGGAGAGGTCGGTTTGGGTCATGCCCGGGGTCCGATAGATATAGACGAGCGCGCGCCACTGGGTTCGCGTCAATCCGAAGCGCGCCGTTGAGGCATCAAACTTCCGACGCAGTTTGCGGGGCACTTCCTCGATGAGAAAGACAAACTCGTCTGAGGCCGTCAGAAGACTTTTCGCGGGAGAGATGCCGCTTGTATTGCGAGGTTCAACCATCGTCATGGACTGTAGAGCCAACATCATATTCTGAAAACCCTTTACTGTAAGATATGATATAGTATGATCGTGGAATGATTGATCAGTCGATCACGCTTGCCGGGAAAGCGGGCCATGAAATCGCAGCGTCGGTTGATGGCCCGGAACTCGGATTACCGGTAATCCTCGCGCACGGCGGCGGACAGACCCGAAGGGCATGGAGGGCGGTAGCCCACCGGCTCGCGAGCCATGGTTTCCGGACCATCGCAGTCGATATGCGCGGGCACGGCGAGAGTGCATGGGCCAGCGACGGAGCCTATGATATCTCCGATTTTGCGGCCGATCTCGTCGAGATCGCTGCGGCGACGGCGAGCAAACCGGCGCTGATTGGCGCGTCTCTTGGTGGCCTGGCCGGGATCATCGCCGAGGGAAAATGCGCACCGGGAAGTTTCGGATCGCTGACGCTGGTCGACGTCACACCTCAGATGGAACCGAGCGGCGTCGCCCGCGTGGTCGGTTTCATGGCGGCGCATGCGCGCGATGGTTTTGCGTCGGTGGAAGAGGCCGCACAGGTCATTGCCGACTATCTGCCCCATCGCCCCAGCCGGAAGGCTTCGGCCGGGCTAGCACACTATCTGCGCCGCAAGGACGATGAACGCTTCTATTGGCACTGGGACCCCGCCTTCATCGAAAGAGTGACGCAGCAGGGCGGCGGCGTTTCCAGCGACCATGGCCGCACCGAGCTCAGCGCGGCCGCTGCCTGCTTGACCTTGCCGGTGCATCTGATCCGCGGCGGGTCAAGCGATCTCGTCTCGCTGGAAGCCGTCAAGCATTTCCAGGGCCTTGTCCCTCATATGGCGTATAGCGACATTGCGAATGCGACTCATATGGTGGTGGGGGACGAGAACGACGCTTTCGGGCAATCGATCCTAGAGTTTTTGCTCGGCATCCATGAAGCGGAAATGAAATCATGAATGCCCCCGCCGTCCCGGGGCTTGAGGAATTACGTGACCTATTGGCGCTGGCCCCTTTTCACCGCTGGCTCGGGCTCAGCATCGCTGAGGTCGGCGCCAACGAGTTGGTGATCTCCATGCCTTGGCGAGACGAAATCATCTCAAATCCGACGGTCGGCGCGGCGCATGGTGGCATCGTATCGGCTTTGATCGATCTGACCGGCCTCTATACGATCATCGCGATGGGGGGTGCTGCGCGGGCGACGGCGGACCTCCATGTGGATTTTCACCGACCGGCCAAGCTGGGGCCGCTTCGCGCGATCGGCAGCCCGGTGAAATTAGGGCGGCAGATAAGCGTCGCGGCTACCCGGATCCTAGCCGCAGACGGAACCTTGGTGGCGAGTGGTAGAGGGGCCTACGTCGCCTGATAACCGCCCGAGGCGAGCCAATCTGCGCGGCCAGATGCATGCCCAGCAGCTTTCGGAGCCGAGGCAGTGGCGGCAGCGACACGCTTTTTGGCGACGTGTCCCTAGGCCGAACCCACGACCGGACGGCCGCGCATCGGCCATTCAGTCAAATCGGCTCCCTGCCGGTCACACGCGGGTTTGGCCGCTCGCCTTTGAGCCGTCGACTTTGCCTAGTCCGACAGGCCAGCCACGCAGCGCATGGAGATCAAGTTCTCCTGTGCTGCGTGACTAGACTGCTGGGTCAGGTCAGGGCGCCGGGGTGCGATTCGCGATCGCATCCTCGATCAGATCCTGCATGACCTGTTCGAGCTCGACGCCTTTCCGGTCGCCTCCGCTCGATATTTCGGTGGCGATCAAAGCGTAATAGCCGGTCTCGCGATCGATCCAGCCGGTCCAACCATAGGCACCCGGTGAGGAATTGATCTTGGACGTCGCGCAGGCCGAAGGCGTGTCGCATTCGACAAAGGAGCCGAGCGCATATTCCCAATTGCCCGCGCTCGCCGGCACGAAAACGCGCGGCAAGCCTGCGGTACGTTGCTGGGTGAAGCTTGTCATATCGGTAATAAAGCTGCCGCCAAGGAAGGCACGCAGAAGTTTCGCATAGTCGCGCGGCGTCGAATAGGCGCCGCCCGCGACCCACGGGTTGGTGGGAGCGCTTCCCGCAGGGTCATACCAGGTCGTGCTCGTCATCCCGAGCGGGGTCGTCACATGCTGCGCGAACAGTTCGTGAAAATTGCGCTGGCGTGCCGGTGACGTGCCGGGCGCGATGCTTATATCCTTTGCCTCCAGATAGGCAGCGGCGACCTGAAGGCCGTGCGGTCCATAGCTATATTGCGCGCCGGGCGCGTTGCCCGGGCGCAAAATATCATAGCGCAAATCGTGGATGCTCTTCGCGCAATTGTAGAGCGTCATGGCCGGAAGCAGCTGACAGCCGCCAACGAGCGGGCTCGCATTGAAGCCCGACGTCATCGACAGCGCATGCTTGAGTTGGACATCCTTCTTCGTTCCGATCGTGGTCCAGAAGGCAAGCGGCGGCCGCATCGGATCGTCGAGCGTCGCGATGCCAGCCTGCACCATGCGCATCCCCAGCGCGCCGGCGAACCATTTGGAGGCCGACGCAAGCGGGGTCACCCGATCGATACCAAAGCTGCCCTTCTCGTAAGCGAAGAGATAGTCGGGATCCGAAGCATTCCCGACGGCGAAATAGCCGTTATCGACCTCGGTATCAGCGTCGATTGCCGACTGTAACGCGGTCCAGTCATAGGTATAACCGCCGACGGTGGCCGAAAGGCTGGCGGCCGCGGGCGCCGATGCCGCCGACGTCGACGCTTTAGCAGCGGGCGCCGCAGGCGGAAGCTGCACCATGGGACGCGCCTCGCCGCCGCCGTTGCCCCCGAACCCGCCCTGCGCCGCAAAGGCCGCAGCCCCAGCCATCGCCGCACCAGCGGCAAGCCACATCCATTTCGTTCTTCCAGCCATTTTCTCTCTCCCAGCTTCGTTGCACATCGTCGAAACGGAGGGCCTAGCGCGGCCGGACGGGCTAGGGCCTGGGCTGGCCGTTCCCGAAGTGAACATTGAGCAGATGGTCGAGCTGCGCCTTGCGAAAGCCGGCGACGACGCCAGACTCGGGCGCAAATTTTGCGAGACGGTCGCTTGCCGCATCGTAACGCGGCCAGTCGCGAACGAGTGCGCAGCCAGGAACGCCCGTCTTGGCGAAGCCAACCCAGCAGGCGGCGATGCCTTCGCCGAAGCGGCGATCCTCGTCACCGACGGCGCCGGCGACCGACGCGAAATAGTCGAGCGTCCCGAACAGATAGGGGATTTCAGACCCGTGCGCGGCGCCCTTGGCGCGGTCGCGCCGCGCCGCTGCGACATAGTCGAAATGATAGAGATACGAAGGCGCCCCTCCCGCCGTCCGGGCCGCGAGCCAGCGCGCCGGGGCGACGAACCAGGCGTCGCCCAACACCTGGCGCGCCAGTTCATCATCGGCCAGCCCCATGCCATAGGCGGCCCGGCCCGCCGCCTGGTCGCGCCCTAGATAGGCGAGCGCGGGGGATGGCGGCACGCCCATGGCAAGGATGACGCTCGCCTCGTTGCTGTTCGCGCCGACGAGGAGCGGAACGTCGATCGGCTCGCTACGCGCAAAGACGCGCCAAGGCGCTTCGCGTACCAGGTCGCCGTCGAGGATGGGGCCGGTCATCGCGCCCGGCGTCCGGACCTCGCCAGCGGCAACGAGCGCGGCGGCGGGCAGCGCGCGAAGCGCGTCGAGCGATGCTGAAGGCGGCGCACCTGCGCGCGCTGCCAACGCCGCGCCTAGCGCTTCTTGCTCGCCAAGCGGGCGCGGATCGAGGAGACCAACGCCCGACTGAACGATCGCCTTGGCGAACAGGCCTTTGGCTTCGGGCTGGGCAAGGATCGTCGTCACTCCGATCGCCCCGGCGGATTCGCCGAACAAGGTGATCTGGCGCGGATCGCCACCAAATGCGGCGATATTTTTCTTCACCCACCGCAGGGCGGCCAATTGGTCCATCAGGCCGTAATTGGCGAGCGCCTCGCCGCGCGGCTTGGCCGCGCTGAGCGCGGGATGGGCGAAATAACCGAGCGCGCCCAACCGATAGTTGATCGTCACCAAAACCACACCTTGCCGCGCGAAGGCGGTGCCGTCGAAAACCGGGAAGGTGCCCGAACCGACCACATGGGCGCCGCCATGGATCCAGACCATCACTGGCAGCTTTCGCGCCCCCGCCGGGCGCCAGATGTTCAGCTGGAGGCAATCCTCAGACTGATGCTCGGCTACCCCGCCCGCGACAAGTGCGGGGCGCACCGTCTGCGGACAAGCCGGGCCGAGTTTTGCGGCATCGCGGACGCCCCGCCAGCGCGGCGGTGCCTGCGGCGCCCGCCAGCGAAGAGCGCCGACCGGTGCGGCGGCGAAAGGAATATCAAGGAAGCGCTCGACGTCCCCCGTGCGCGCGCCCGCAAGGCGCCCCTGCGCGATTGTCGCCGCGGGGGCCGTCTCCGCCGCCGCGACAGACACCGATCCGGTCAGCATCGCGGCACCGAACAGTGCTGCCATCACCAAATGCCGCATTGCGCCCTCCTACCCTTCCCGACCAGCGGCTGGAGGCCGCGGACGGGAGCGCGACCTAGAAAGAAATGCGTCCTTCGACGCCGACGACGCGAGGCTGGCTGTACCGGTTGATCGTCGGCGCCTGCGCGACGAAATAAACCTTGTCGAAGACGTTGTTCGCGAACGCGCTGACGCTGATCTTGCCGAAGTCGACGCCGACCCGAAGATTGACGAGGACATAATCATCGAGGTCGACCGAGGTCGCTGTCAGCTCCTGTTTGCCGCCCCATTGACCACTGATCAGGACATTGCTGGTCAGCGCGACATCCTTGGTGACCGGGTAGCGCAGATTGAGGTTGGCCGAGGCGAGCCAGTCGGGAACCTGCGCAAGGTCCAGCCCGTCATAGCGGCCGCTCTTGACCTTGCCCTCTTGCCGCGAGCCACTCAAGGCGAGGCGGCCATTGCCTTCGCCGAGATCGAAGCCCTGGCTATATTCGGCCTCGATACCCCAGCTTTTCGCATCGCCTGCGTTGGTTAGATAGGCGACCGCGGCGATCGGGCACGCCGGATTGGTGAGCGCGCAGCCATCGTCGACCTGCGCGATCAGGTCTTCAAGCTCGGTGTAATAGCCCGCGATTGCGAAATAGCCGCGGCGGATCGGACTGCCCTTGATGCCGACTTCGTAAGACGTGCTGTTTTCGTTGCCGAACAGCACCTGCACAGGACTCGGCGCGCGCGGATCGGAGAGGCGCGTGTTGAACCCGCCGGCCCGATAGCTGCTGCCGACCTTGCCATAGGCGAGGATGTTCGACGTGAGCTTGTACGAGAGGGTCGCATTGTAGGAGAGATTGTCGGCGTTGATGCTGTCGTCGATGATCCGCGATGGCCCGCCGGTGGGCAGGCCAGTCCCCAAATCGTAAAGCCGCGCCGAGATGCTCCGGCTGTCGCGGGTATAGCGCAGTTCGCCGGTCAGGTTGAGGCTGTCGGTGATGTCGAAACCGAGCGAGCCATAGGCCGCATAGCTTTCGAAATGCAGCCGCGCGGGCGCGATATTGCCCGGCGACGGATTGGCGAGCGTCGGCGTGCGCGTCGTCGCCACCGAGAAATCGCTGTCGAGCAACAGCATTTCGGCGCCGACCAGCCATGTGAAGCGATCGCTCGCCCCGCTGACATGAATATCCTGCGAAAAATTGTCGGTCGTGTCGACGACGTAGGACGCGGTGCTGGCATCGAGCGGCGTGAGAGCGCCGATCTGCCCCGCGGCGCGCGCACGCGCCAGCTCGGCGGGGCTGATCGCGTCATTGTCGAGATCATATTCGGACGTGCGCTTGCGAAAGGAGGTTGTCGACGTCAGGTCGGCACCGCCCAGATCCACGCGGACGAGCGCCTGAAGGCCGTCCACGTCCTGGCTGGCGCGCGGCGCGGTGTTCCAGGGGTAGCGAAAGCGATCCTGCGTATAACCGCCGGGAAAGCCTGGCGTGCCCGCGGGAATGGATATCTGGTAATGGATCGTCGGCGTGGTCAGCCGCTGGGTCTCGGCCGTGATGATCGCGTCGACCGGCCCGCGCTTCAGCCGGATCTGGCCGCGCAGTCCGTGGCCCTTCTGCTGGTCGAAATAGACGTCGTTGTCGGGATTGTAGAAGAAGCCCTTGTCCTGCTCGACGAGATCGCCGCTGATGCGGATCGCCAGGCCATCGGCGAGCGGGACATTGATCGCGCCCTGCGTCTGGAAGCTGTTGTTCTCGAAGCCATAGCGCGCGCTCGCCCAGCCCGAGAGATCGAATTCGGGCTCGGCCGAGATGATATTGATCGCGCCGCCGACCGCGTTGCGGCCGTACAGCGCGCCCTGCGTCCCGCGCAGAACCTCGACGCGGCCGATGTCGAGCAGGTCGAGCCGCGTGAAGTTGCGACCGCCCACCGGACCGCCGGCGATATAGGCACCGTTGCGATAGAGCCCGACGCTCGGGTCGCCATTGGTGGCACGCGCGGTCGACGAAGCGCGGATCGAGATCTCCGACGTGACGGACGAGTTCAGATTGTTGAAGCGAACGCTTGGCTGATCGGCGAGGAGTTCGCCGCTGCCCGTGGCGCCGCCGCGATCGGTGAGCGACGTGATATCGATGACCGACGCCGCGGTCGGCACATCGGCCAGCCGCTCTTCGCGGCGGCGCGCCGTTACGACTATGGCGCCATCATCATCCGCTTCAGCCGCGTCCGGAAGAGCTTCGGACGGTGCGTCTTGAGCGAAAGCAGGCGGAGCGACGGCTACCCAAATCGCGGCCGTGCAGAAAAGAAGGTTCGCTCTGCGTCCCATGGTCACTCTCCCCATCTTGTTATCGCAATTATTATCGATAATTTTGTGCAAAACCGTCGGCAAGTCAAGCCGGAAAGCGCAATGTCTTTGCAGGTGGTTCGCTGGTCTAAGAGACGACGGCGCTCAGCAGGTCGCGGACGCCCCGCGCCGTAGCGGCAAGGGGGTCAGGTGTGACCGTCGATAAATCGTCGGTCACAGCGTGGTGATGACGGTGTGCGCCAAAGATGCCGGCATGACGCACGTAGCCGGCCTTTATCACTTCCGAGAGTTCGCCCGCTGTGCCTTCCGCCGAAGGATAGGCCATTTCCAACCCCGGCTGGCCTTTGAATATCTCGCGCGCACACGTCACGAATTCGGGCGATGTCATGAGAAAACGATAGGGATCGGCGCTTGGCAGCGGCAGCAAGCGCCCCGGCATTTCCTGATAGTCACGTGCTGCCGCATTGGCGCCGAGATGAAACCAGAAAGCGGTCTCGCCGGGGGCTGGACCCACCTTGTCGGCGATATGGCTCGCACCGAGATTCTCATATTCATGCCCGCTGTTGCACAGGAAGAGCAGGCTGTGTTGCGGAAACGCTCGGGGCATCCAGTCGGCAAGCGCGAGCCACATCGCGATACCCGGCCCCCGCTCGCCGGCGCAATCGGTCCAGCCTGAACGCGGCGTAGAGACGACGAGCCAAGGGCGACCGGAGCGAACGCGTCGCCCGATTATATTCTGCGCTGCCCGAATCCCACCGCGCCCGCGAAGCGCTAATTTCGCCGCGGCACCGTGGCGCGCGGCTTCAATCACCGGGGCGGCGAGTCGCGGCGCGAGCAAGGCAAGTGGCTTGTCCGATACAGGATGACCGGCCGGGACATTGAGGAGCAAGGCCTCGCCCGTCGGCCCAGTCGTAATGAGAATGACCCCGTTCGCACCGCGCGCAAGCGCATCGGCGAGCGGCTCGCGCACTGCACGATCTACGAGGCTCGACCAGCGGCGGAAAGGCAGGCGCACGACGGCGATCGCGCCGTCGAGGCGTTCAGGGATTTCTGCGAGGCGCAGCGGCGCAGCGAGACCGGCCTCGCCGGTTTCGACGGCGAGCGGCTGTGCGACGAGCGGTATCGTGTGGTCGCCGAGCGTAAGTTCGCAATGCGACGCCTCGAACCAAGGCACGTCAAACGTCTGGCGATCCACTTCGAATCCGGCACTGAACAGCCGCTTCGCTGTCCAGTCGGCGGTCCAGCGATCGCCCGCGCCGCCCGACTGCTTGTTGCCGGCCTCGGCATAGCTTTGGACGTCGGCGAAGAGGCGTCCGGGGCCGAACATGGTCAAATCCAGGGATACAGCGGCAGCGGAGTCAACCTGCAATGCGATCGGCGCCGCGAGGCCCGCCTTAAGCAAGGTGCGGCGGTCGGTCGGGAGACGGCTCATGTCACTTTTGCGCGGCGGCGGCTGGGCTTAGGCTTTGCGTGGCGGGCCTTATATTCCTCGAGTGCGCGCCCAAAACTATTCTGAGTAACCCCGATCAGATCGCGCGCCACCGCATCGGCGGCATCGCCATCGCGCGCGACGATATGGCGGCAAAGCGCGTCGTAGAGGATGGCCGATCGCTTCGCCGCCTCGTTGCCATGCGTCTCGATATAGCTGTCAGTATAGACATTGTGCTGCCAGCGCGCGAGCAGCGCGACCCGATCGAGGAGCTCGAGCGCGAGCGGCGCATTGCTGCGTTTGGCGATAAAGCGACCGATGCGGTTCGAGACCTTGATATGCTCGAACGTATTGTCGGTGCGCTGGGTGACATCCTTATATTCGACAAGCCGGTGCATCAGTTCGCGCCCGTCGCGGTCGGTCATTTCGGCGGCCGCAAGGCGACAAACGACGCCGAACAGCGATTTCCACAGTTCATAGACCTCGTTCGCAGCATGCTCGTCGATATCGATCACATAGGTGCCGCGCCACGGCACGACCTTGACAAGCCCGATCCGCGCGAGATGCCGGAACGCCTCGCGCACCGGCGCATGGCTCACTCCGAAGCGCGCGGCGATTTCGCGCTCGCGCAGCCACGATCCGGGCGGAATCCGCCATTCGACGATGTCGTCGGTCAAAAGGCGCGCGATCACGCGGTCCTGCGTCGGCGCGCTGTCGTCGTCGGTCTTCGTCGCGGCCATGTCTCTCCGTTCGGCTTTCCCTGCTCGCGGCGCCATCCTAATCGGGCAGCGCACACGAGCAATCGATGATTGCGAATGAATTTATTATCGATAATATGGAGAATGACAAGCATCGGAAAATCGGAGTCGGATCTTGAAGCGCACCATCCTCTTTTTCGCAGCCGCGGTTGCGGCACAGCCAGCCGCGGCAGGCGAACCCGCCCCTCTTCCCGGCTGTGCCGAAGCGATCGCCTATTCTGAGGCTAATTCCGGCGTTGCGCTGCTGATACTTGAAGATGGCAAAGTGCGCTGCCGATCGGCAGACATCGCGACGCCGCAGGAACTCTGGTCGGGCACCAAGAGCCTTGTCGGGCTGATGGCGGCGGCGGGCGCACAGGATGGACTTCTAACCCTCGACGAGCGGGCATCGGAGACACTCGCTGAATGGAGGGGCGACCCCAAAAAGGAACAGATCACGCTTCGGCAATTGCTGTCGATGACGGGCGGCCAGGCATCGACCGTCGGCAGGGCCCAAGGGTATCTGGACTCGGTGAAGGCACCGCTCACGGCGGCGCCGGGCAGCAAATTCCAATATGGTCCCGCCCCGATGCAAATCTTTGGAGAGATCATGCGGCGCAAGCTCGTTGCCAAGGGCCAAGACGGCAACGCTCGCCATTATGTGGAGCGGCGCATTCTCACTCCGCTTGGGGTTACCATAGGCAGTTGGCGCAGCGGCCCCGATGGCGCACCGCTCATGCCGCAGGGCCTCGTGCTGGCAGCGTCCGAGTGGGCGAAGATCGGCGAGTTCGTCCGCGGCGGTGGGAAGCTCGACGGCAAGCCGCTTGTCGATGAACTGGCGTTCGCCGAGCTGTTCAAGGGTAGCCAGGCCAATCCGGCCTACGGTCTCACCTGGTGGTTGCCCCGTAGCACGCCGGCTGTCGATATTGTTACCCGGTCCACCGATATCACCAGTCATGCCAACGAACTCCCGGCGGATATGGTCGTCGCCGCCGGCGCGGGCGATCAACGCCTCTATATCATTCCGTCGCTTCGGCTTACAATCGTTAGGCAGGCGAAACTCGATCTGGCGGCTTTGGCGGCGGGGGAAAAAGGCGATTGGTCCGATTGGCGGTTCCTGTCACTGTTGCTGAAAGCGGCGAGTGACTAATTTGAAACGCGGCCGAAAACATGTCGGGGCCGATCGAACCTAGGCCGTGCCGCTGCAATATGATCATTGAGAATTGCTGGCCGAATGGAAACGCGGCACGTGGAGTTTGCCGCTGGACCAAAATGATGACGGTTATTGACAGCCCGCGCGGCAATCATACCCGAGGGGCGGAACCTTGCACGCGACGCCGCAGTGGGGCGAAGAAGGATGCAGCATGTTACGGGGATTGATGCAGGACGCGCCGCTGCTGATCAGCGGAATATTGGAATATGCCGCGCGCGCGCACGGCGAGAGGGAGATCGTCTCGAAGGCTGTCGATGAGCCGGTTTGGCGGTATGACTGGCACCGCTGCGATCAGCGTGCGCGTCAGGCTGCGCAGGCCCTTGGTGTCCTCGGGATTGCAACGGGCGACCGCGTCTCGTCGCTCGCCTGGAACACGCACCGCCACCTCGAACTCTTCTATGCGGCGCCGGGCATGGGCGCTGTATTGCACACTGCCAACCCGCGTCTCAGCGACGAGCAAATCGCCTTTACTATCGCTCATGCAGGCAGCCGCATTCTCTTCTTCGAGCCCAATCTAGCCGAGCTCGTCGCACGGCTGCGCCCTCTCCTTCCAGGTATCGAGCGTTATGTCCTTCTCGCGGATCGCGGAGCGACCGCGCCAGATGTTGCTGACGCGTTGAACTATGAAGCGTTGCTGGCACGCCAGGACGGGGCCCTCACCTGGCCGAGCTTCGATGAAAAGGCAGCCGCATTTCTTTGCTACACTTCGGGGACGACGGGCGACCCCAAGGGCGTCCTATACAGCCACCGATCAATCGTTCTCCACGGGATGGCGGCCGGTCTGAGCAGTGCCTTCGGGTTCAGCGCTTTTGATGTCATCATGCCCTGCTCGTCCATGTATCATGCGACGGCATGGGGACTTCCGTTCACGGCAGCGATTAACGGCTGCAAGCTAGTGCTTCCTTGCGACAGGATGGACGGTGCCAGTCTCGCCGATCTGATCAACGAAGAGGGCGTCACCTTTTCGGGCGGTGTGCCCACGATCTGGACCATGTACCTCGCTCATCTCGACACCACGGGGACGGGGGTCGGCAATCTCAAGCGCCTCGTGATTGGCGGCTCGGCCGTCCCGCGGGCGATGGCCGAGACATTCCGCGCCAAATATGGTGTCACTGTGCTCCAGCTCTGGGGCATGACCGAAACCAATCCTCTCGGCGTGATTTCGACGCCCTCCCCGCTCCTGATGGCCGAAGGCGAGGATTTCGCGAACGATCTCCTGCTGACGAAGCAGGGTCGCATGCAATTTGGCATCGAACTGCGCATTATCGACGGCGATGGCACGCCGCTCCCCTGGGACGGTGAGCAGGCGGGTGCGCTCCAGGTCCGCGGACCGTGGGTCGTCGATCGCTATTTCCCCGATTTTGAGGGCGCCGGGAGCGATGGCTGGTTCGACACCGGGGACATAGGTACGATCGATCGCTTCGGCTTTCTCCGGCTGACCGACCGCGCGAAAGACGTGATCAAGTCCGGGGGCGAATGGATCAGCTCGATTGATATCGAGAATGCGGCGGTTGGGTACCCCGGCGTCCGGGTCGCCGCGGTCGTTGGCGTATATCATCCAAAATGGGAAGAGCGACCCCTTCTCGTGATTGAAACGCATGAAGGTCAAGCCGTCACAGCCGACGCAATTCGCGCGCATCTGGAGACGAAGGTTGTTCGTTGGTGGCTGCCGGACGACATCCTGTTCGCGACAGTACCGCTCACTGCAACGGGAAAGATCGACAAAAAGGCCTTACGCGAAGCGTATCGTAACCAACTCGCCTAGATGAGATCACACTGCGTCCATTCCCTGCGAACGGCAGCGATCCTTTCAGGCAGGCAAAGTTCAGCGGGCCTCGTGGGTCTTGCATAAGCCCGGGCAATCTCGCGGGGGCGGGCTATACAATGCAAAGCGCTCTACGCTTGCAGCGCGGACAAGGTATGGCCAAGATGAGGCATGACGTCGACCCAAAAAACCAAAGAACAAGCTTCCGGACGAACAGGGAGGCCTACTCGACAAGCCTCGCAAGCACTTTCGAGGAAAATTCTCCGTGTCGCCCGCGATGTCTTCTTTGCCGACGGATTCGGTCGTTCAACGGCGGAACGGATTGCTGCAAAAGCAGGCATCTCCAAGCGCACTTTGTACGCCCGTTACGGGAGCAAAAAGCTGCTTTTCGAGGCGGTAATACTCAGGGAAATCGAGGATCGGCTCTCCTTCCTCGAACAGCACGTTCCCGAACATGGCGACGTTCGGCCCGAGCTTGAAGAGCTGTCCGATGAACTGCTATCCTGGATGCTTACCGACATTCATGTCGCGTTGGAACGCGTTGTAATGGCTGAGGCTGCACGTTTTCCCGCTTTAGCGCGAAACCTTTACGAATTCGGCGTAGGACGCACGACGAGATTGGTGGCAGAGGTTTTGCGCAAAGCCGAGGAGAGGGGAGAAATCAGGGTGTCAGACGCGAATTTTGCTGCGGAGCAGTTTATATCCAGCGTCATTTTGTCACCTTTTCGTCGGGCCGCTCTTGGAGTGGGAGTGACCAGTCACAATGAAACCTCTTCAGCCCGAATGAGGCAAGCTGTGGATCTATTTGTGTACGGCTGCCGCCCCTCCCAGAAGGGGAGCCATCCATAACATTCCCGCTTCATCTCGGGCTGGGCAGTTGTCACGACTAGGTGTTTAGTCCCAGCATGTGATGGTGTAAGCTTGTCATCGTCACAGCGGGAGGGATTATGGGCCAGCTTCTACACGGCAGCGCCAAGACCACGCACGCCGTTCGAGCGGAGCTACAGCGATCGCAAGCTCCGGTCGCGCAGCTCGCGAAGCGGTACGGGATCAACGAGAAGACGGTGATCAAGTGGCGCAGCCGGCCGTCGGTCGAGGACATGCCGGTGGGGCCGAAGGAACGGCGCAGCACCGTGCTGTCGCCGATGGAAGAAGCCGCGATCGTGGCGCTCAGGGTGCAGGCCCGGCTGCCGCTCGATGACGTCTTCATCGCGTTGAAGGACGTGATCCCGAACCTGACGCGCTCGTCGCTTCACCGCTGCCTGCAGCGGCACGGGATCAGCCGATTGCCGAAGGCGGATCGCGAGAAGCCGAAGAAGTTCAAGAAGTACGAGATCGGCTATTTCCACATCGATATCGCCGAACTGCGCTACGAAGGCGGCAAAGGATTCCTCTATGTCGCGGTGGACCGCACCTCGAAGCTGGTGTTCGCCCGCATCTATCGACGGGCGACCAAGCTCGCCGCGGCAGCCTTCCTGCGCGTGCTGATCAAGACGGTTCCCTACAGGATCCACACCATCCTGACCGACAACGGCGTGCAGTTCGTGCAGCGTGACCAGGGCGGCACACTGGGATGGATCGGCCATATCTTCGGCCGTGTCTGCGAGCAGAACGGCATCGAGCATCGCCTCACCGTAACCGGTGTTTCCCTGCCACCTTGCGGGAGTGAAGCGTGGCGTCGATTTTCGCTAGCCCGATCAGGCTGGAGGATGCTGATGCTATGATGATGACATGTGATGATGCTGGCACCAGCGTGGTTCGGCGTTTTGAGGTTTTCACAGGTGCGGGCCAGCGTCGGGAGTGGTCGCCTGAGGTAAAGGCGTCGATCGTCGCGGAGAGCTATTCGGGTCAGGAGACGGCCTGCGCGGTGGCGCGCCGTCATGGGCTTGCTCCGTCGCAACTATTCGCTTGGCGCCGGGATCTGCGCAAGAAGCTGGAGGACCAAGGGCTGACGCTTCCAGCGACGCCTGCGTTCGTGCCGGCGGTGATCGAACCGCTCCCTTCGGGTGATCCAGCCCCTGTCGCCAGGCGCGGCCGTCGCCGTCGGCGTCCCACAGTCAGTGCTGTCGAGCTGGAGATTGACGGCGTGGCGGTGAAGATCGGACGCGGGGCCGATGCGGCTGTGATCGCAGCGGTGATTGAAGCACTCAAGGCAACGCGATGATCGGACCTGGCGCTGGCGCGCGCGTGATGGTGGCGACGCGTCCGGTGGATTTTCGCAAGGGACCTGACGCCCTGGCCGCGCTGGTCGGCGCCGAGTATGGCGGCGACCCATATTCAGGCGTGATCTACGTGTTCCGGGCAAAGCGTGCTGACCGGATCAAGCTGGTCTGGTGGGACGGCACTGGCCTGTGCCTGATGGCCAAGAAGCTGGAGTCCGGCGGCTTCCGGTGGCCGGGCATCCAGGACGGCGTGATGCGTGTGACCTCAGCGCAACTCGGCGCGCTTCTGGAGGGTCTGGATTGGCGCCGGGTGCATGGCGGGCGCCGCCCGCAGGCCCCGCAGATTGCCTGTTGACGGGGCGTTCCCAGACTGATTCACTGCTCCCATGCTCATGGAAGCGGACCTGCCGGACGATGTTGACGCGTTACGCGCGCTCGTCCTCGAACAGGCCCGCAAGCTCGAGAGTGCCGACGCGGAAGCCGAACGCCTGAGGGCGATCATCGAGGCTTTTCGGCGTCATCGGTTCGGCCGCCGTTCCGAGCAGCTCGATCAGGATCAGTTGCAGCTGGGCCTTGAGGATGCCGAGACGGCGCTCGCGGAAGCCGAGGCCGCCAGCGAAGCGAAGGCCGGACGGCCTCGCAGTGATCCTGTGCGCAAGACCAACCGCGGTTCGCTGCCCGCGCATCTCGAGCGGATCGAACAGATCGTTGACGTCGAGAGCAATGCTTGCCCCTGCTGCGGCGGCGCCCTCCACCAGGTCGGCGAGGATGTCGCCGAGCGCCTCGATGTGGTGCCGACCACCTTCCGCGTCGTGGTCACCCGGCGGCCGCGTTATGGCTGCCGTTCGTGCGAGAGCGCGATCGTGCAGCCGCCGGCGCCGGCGCGGATCATTGAGGGCGGCATTCCGACCGAGGCACTGATCGCCCAGGTGCTGGTATCCAAGTATGCCGATCACCTGCCGCTTTACCGGCAGGCCCAGATATACGCCCGGCAGGGCATCCGGCTCGACCGATCCACTTTGGCCGACTGGGTCGGGCGAGCGGCCTGGTATCTGCGCCCCTTGCGTGACCACATTCTCGACGAGCTACGACGATCCGAGCGGCTGTTCGCCGACGAGACGACCGCCCCGGTGCTCGATCCCGGACGCGGGCGGACCAAGACCGGCCAGCTCTGGGCCTATGCCCGCGACGACCGACCATGGGGCGGCTGCGATCCGCCGATCGTCGCCTATGTCTATGCGCCAGATCGCAAGGCCGAGCGTCCCCAGTTCCATCTTGGTGATTTTGCGGGCATCCTACAGGTCGATGGCTATGGCGGCTACGCCGCGCTCCCCCGGCGGCGCCAGCAGATCAGGCTCGCTTTCTGCTGGGCGCATGTGCGTCGCAAATTCTACGAACTGGCTGATACATCCCCGGTCGCTACCGAGGTGCTGCGCCGCATCGCCTTGCTTTACGCCATCGAGGACGATGTGCGCGGCCTCTCGGCCGAGCAGCGTCGTGCCGCTCGGGCCGGACGCAGCCGCGTCATCATCGACGATCTTCACCAATATCTTGCCGCCCGTGGCCGCCAGGTCAGCGCCAAGAGCAAGCTCGGCGAAGCGATCCGCTACGCACTCACCCGCTGGGACGGCCTCTCACGCTTCATCGATGACGGTCGCATCGACCTCGACTCCAATACCGTCGAACGATCGATCAGGCCGCTGGCTCGCAATCGCAAAAATGCCCTGTTTGCCGGTTCCGACGAGGGCGGCGACAACTGGGCGGTGATCGCCACGCTCATCGAATGTTGCAAGCTCAGCACCATCAACCCCCACCAATGGCTGACCGAAACCCTCACCAGCCTCGCCAACGGTTATCCCGCCAACAGCGTCGGTGATCTCATGCCATGGACCGTCGTAGCCTGAAAACACCGGTTACGCCTCACCAAACCCTATCACCCATGGACCAACGGTCAGGCCGAAAGGATGGTGCGCACCATCAAGGAGGCCACCGTCAAATCTTTCCATTACACGTCGATCAACGAGCTGCGCCGCCATGTCCGCGACTGGTTGGTCGCTTACAACTTTGCCAAGCAGTTGAAGGCACTGCGCTTCAAGACACCCTATGAGGCCATCGAAGAACTCTGGAAATCCAAGCCGGATATCTTCAATATGGAGCCACACCATCACATGCTGGGACTAAACACCTAAGTTTCCATTGGCTACCCGCTAATTGATCACCGCAGCCGTCCAACTCGCGATTTTGTCGGCCATTTCAAGGCTCGCGCGATCAAAGGCTTCGACGATACTCGAAACGCTGTTTGCGCTTGCTGTCCTATCAAGGACGATGCGCGTGACTGCCAGTGGTTCCGATTCTTTGGATCGGCTTAGTTCCACTTGCGCGGCGATGCGAATGATCGGGGCCGCGTCGGGCCCCTGCTCGTAATAGGCTGCAAAAGAAGAAAGCCGTGCGGATAGGACGTAATGATCGGAAGCCACGCTCTGGACAGGGATATATGCGTGATCGATTTTGCGCGCTACGCTTCCGGCAATAGCCTCGCGGATCATCTCGGGCGCAGGCCTCATCCACCGTGCTTTGGCCAGATACGTGACTTCGCGATTCTCGATCGTGAGGATCCTGTCTCCATCGGCCCCAGGCGGAAGCGTCGGTCGCGTAATATACACCGGAATCCACTGTCGTGCAATTTCACGCTCCGGTACGGGCGTGCTGCTGATCCGGTACAACGTCGATTTGCCGCCAGTTCCCAGAATATTCCCGCAACCAGAAAGGCAAATTAGCGCGCCCGTCAGCAAAAACATTCTTGCAGAGATCGTTTTCATTGGGGGAGCTTCCTTTCACGAGGGGTCCGTCGTAGCTGGCCGGCGAGCTGCTCGATTTCCTGCGCCGCGCTATCGAGCGATTTCAAAGTTGCAGCAATCCCGGAGCCGTCGGGCGCCGCCAATCCACTCGCGGCGTCATCAAGCCTGTGAATGACCACCCTCGCCTCGGCGATCCCCTCTCGAAGATCTCGAGCAGCTGCCGAGACATCGGCAAACGTCTTGCGACCGTCGCCATCGATCGCCGTGCGCGCCGATGCGGCCGCGGCCTCGATATCGGCCGCCGCCCGGTCCAGGCGTGCAAACGCTTGTTCAGCCTTGCTGAACATTCCGCGACTAGATCGCAATTCCGCCGTGGTAGCTCTTACATCCGCAATAGCAGCCGAAACATTTTCGATATTCTCGTCGGACAAGGTCCGGTTGACCCTTTCCAGGGCCTGCGAAGCGTCCGCCAACAATGCGCCACCTCCATCCATCAGGGATTGTAGCGAACTTTTTTCCGCCTTAATCACTGGGAGCGTTTCCTTGGAAACCTCCTTCAACAACGGCTTAGAGGGCGTCCCCGCACTGATCTGGATGTAGCTTCCGCCGGTTATGCCTTGCGACTCCGTCGCGGCGGTAGAATCGACGCGCACAGGCGTATCCTCGCGCAGGCGCACCCCTGCAAGCACCCTGTTTGGATTTCTGGGATCAAGACTAATACGCGTGATTTCTCCCACCGGAATTCCGTTGAACTGCACCTCGCCTCCCTCGCTAAGACCGCGGACGGGACCATCGAAAATGATCCGATACTCGTCGAAATTACGGGCGAATTGGGATTGACCGAGCCAGAGGATGAAGCCGAAAGCCGCCGCTAGCAGAGCCAGCGTCAGGCCCCCAATCAGACCGTAGTTCGCGTCGCGTTCCATTAACGGTTCCTTTCCTTGGCGCGCTCCGCCCGCCCTCCCAAAAACGCCCTGATCCAAGGATGGTCAGACCTCTCAAGTTCCGCGATTGGCGAAACCTCGACAATTTTCTGATCCGCAACCACGGCCACGCGGTCGCTGATGGAATACAGGCTGTCGAGATCATGGGTCACCATCACGACAGTAAGCCCCAGCGTGTCGCTCAGCGTCCGTATCAGCTGGTCAAATTCGGCGGCGGCGATCGGGTCGAGGCCCGAAGTGGGTTCGTCAAGGAACAGCAATTCTGGATCGAGCGCCAAGGCCCTCGCTACGCTTACACGTTTTCGCATTCCGCCTGAAAGTTCAGCGGGCATTTGCCGGCCCACCTCGGCATCGAGTCCGACAAGGCCGATTTTCATCAGAGCCACGGCCTCGAGCCACGGCTCTCTAAGACGGGTATGTTCGATGAGAGGAGCCTCGACATTTTCTTGCACACTAAGAGAAGAAAAAAGCGCGCCATTTTGAAACATGACGCCAATTCGGTGATCAATTTCCGTACGATCAAAGCGACTCCCAATTTTTTTCTGAAAGATTTCGATTGCCCCATGGCTAGGCGCAATCAGGCCCAAAATGGTGTTCATCAGGACGGATTTTCCACTACCGGACCCTCCGACGACACCAAGAATCTCGCCACGATGGACTTCTAGGTTCAAATCCTGGTGGATAATGTGATCGCCAAATCGGGTTTTAAGATTCTCCACCCGAATAACGATGTCCGGATCGCAAATCATATTTCGAGCACGTTGAAGAGAATTGCAAAGGCGGCATCCAGAAGGATGATTGCGAATAGCGCTTGGACAACGGCGACGGTCACCCGCCCGCCCAGATCCTCAACATCTCCGCGTACCGAAAGGCCGTGGCGACATCCGGCAAGCGCAATCACAATGGCCAGCACCGGTACTTTTGCCATTCCAACCCAGAAGTGTCGGATATCGACCGCAGCTGAGAGTCGTTCGGCGAAATATGTCGGGCTCACGTCGAGTATGCCCCAGCTGACGACAAGCCCGCCGGCCAAACCAGCCAGCATGGCAACAATCGCCAGGAGGGGCATAATTACAAGCAATGCCAATACGCGTGGCACAACCAGCGCGTCGAACAGGTCGATGCCCTGGCCTGCTGCCGGTTTGGTGGACACCGAGATAGGGTGTTTCCACCTATCGGAGGTCCACAATGCAAAGAAGGAAGTTCAGCCGCGAGTTCAAGCTTGAGGCGGTGAGGATGGTCCGCGAACGCGGGGTGACGATCGCGCAGGCGTCGCGCGATCTGGATGTGCATGCGAACGTGCTGCGTAAATGGGTCCGGGAGCTTGCCGCCGATCCGGGTCATGCCTTTCCCGGTCACGGTCAGATGAAGCCGGAGCAGATGGAGATCGATCGCCTGCGGCGCGAGCTGGCCAAGTTGAAGGCGGAGCGCGACATCCTAAAAAAAGCCGCCGCCTACTTCGCGAGGGACTCGATATGAAGTTCCAGTTCATCGCGAAGCACCGAGGGATCTGGCCGGTGGCATGGATGTGCGGGGCGCTCGGTGTCTCGCGAAGCGGCTTCCATGCCTGGCTGATCCGCCCGCCGTCGCAGCGTGCCCGCGACGACGAGGTGATCGGTGCGAAGGTCCGTGCCAGCCATGTAGGAAGTTATCGCACTTATGGCGCGCGCCGTGTCTGGCACGACCTGCTGGCCGATGGGGTGTCCTGCGGCCTGCACCGGATCGAACGGCTCATGCGGGCGCAGGGTCTGCGAGCGAGGCCGCGGCGACGCGGGCTTCCCAAGGATCACGGCGATCGTTCGGTCATCGCCGGCAACGTGCTCGATCGCCAGTTCACGGCAGACAGGCCGAACCAGAAGTGGGTGGCCGACTTCACCTATATCTGGACGGCCGAGGGATGGCTCTATGTTGCTGCGGTGATCGACCTGTTCTCGCGCCGGGTGGTCGGATGGTCGATGACTCCCAACATGACAGCCCAGCTCGTCACCGATGCGCTGATCATGGCGATCTGGCGGCGCGGCAAGCCCGATGCTCTCCTGCATCACTCGGATCAGGGCAGCCAGTATACCAGCGAGCAGTTCCAGCGGCTCATGGCCGACAATGGGGTCACCTGCTCAATGAGCCGGTCCGGCAATGTATGGGATAATGCCGCCATGGAGAGCTTCTTCTCCTCGCTCAAGACCGAGCGGATCGGGAAGAAGATCTACCGCACGAGGGCGCAGGCGAAGGCCGACGTGTTCGATTATATCGAATGCTTCTACAACCCGACCCGGCGTCACTCGACCTTGGGTTACCTCAGTCCTATCGACTTCGAACGTGAAGCTGGGGTAGCCTGAATGAACTTATCTCGGTGTCCACCAAACCGGCAGCAGGCCACCCATCACCTTCATTGCCTGCGTCTCTTGATTCATTCGCATTGCGCCGATCTGGGCCGCGAAAGTGGAAGCGGACCGACCGGCAAGTAGTATCGCGGGAATGAGGACGCCGAACTCGCGGAGGACGGATATGCCAACCAGTTCGACGACCAGTTCCGATGCACCCAATGTCTTGAGCAGATCGCTTCCTATGAGAGCCACCACTGCGCCGATAAAGAATGTCATGATCGCTATGAGTGGCAGCGCATCGAAGCCGGCCTTCTGAATTGACGACGCCAGTGCGATCAATCGCATCCTTTTGGGATGTGCAAGAGATTTCATGAGCGCCACCTCAAGTTGGCCGAGAAATCGAGCGCTTGCGCCGATTTCCTGGACAGCTCGATAAACTTTTTGGCCAAGACGCACGTGAAATGGGGGAGTTTTGATTGGCGGGACATCGCGGTCGGCCATGGCCGAGCCCACCAGCGCGAACAGATCAGCAAGATTGGCGGGCAGGTCTGCGGTAAATGCCGCATTGGGTGCGAGAGTCAGGATGGCGAGCGCGCCTGCGCTGTCTATCCTTCCCAGGTTTCCGAAGTCGCTTGAGAAGGAGAGGTTCGAGGGACTCAGAACATGCCCGGAAAGGCCTGCGATCGACATCGCTGTCCAGTCACCTTCAACGACCAACGTTGAAATGCCATCTCCTTCGCGAACGAAGATGTTCGGTGCTGTGCGCGCATTCATCGCAGCAAGTCTCCAACCGGTGTCGGGAGAGCGGATCGCCCGTGGCAACTCCCTCTCCCATAACCCGTCATCGAGCGGATCATGCCAGCAAGCGGGACCACTGACCCCACACATTTAACCATGCCGATCCACACATCGCGCCTTGCCTCAATGACATTATGTAAACGTCACCGTAGCGTTATATCAGGTCGCTTGCAAGGAGTATGCTGCGCACAAATCGGCCGACAGATCGTTTGAATAAGCACAGGATACTCTTGCTAAGGTTAGATAAAATTGTCAGTTGAAATCCCTATGAGATTCTTTCTGAACCGATATCGCACCTTAGAGTTCATATTAACGACACTCGTAGGTGACATTAAATCTTTGCTTGCACTTGCCATCCCAGGCCGAGTGATTTTTGCAGGGCGATCCATGACAGCGTGAGCGCCGCCTTTCCCCGGACGAGGTCGGTTGCCGCCTGCTGCTGTTTGCGAAGCGTGCGATTTAGGTCGGCGCGCGAGATCACTCCGCCGGCAAATCGTTGTCGATCAAGATCGGCTGCGCCATCTGCCTGGGACTTGATCTGCGCGAACGCCACCAGGGCAGAGCGCTGCTGGCTAAAGCGCGACAACGCGCGCTCGGCGTCCTGAAGTGCAGAAAGCACCGTCTTTCGATAGTTGGCAACTGCCTCGGCACGGACGGCGCTCGCCTGATCGACCGAGGCATCGACCCTTCCGAAATCGAGGAAGTTCCACTGCAACTGTGGAATGGCGAGAATTGACGGATTGCTCACATCAAAGAGATCGTCTGGCGACGTTCCGCCAAGTCCCAAGATTCCCATGAATGACAGCTTCGGAAATCGTGCAGCCTCCGCAACACCGATCCGAGCCGTTGCTGCCGCCAGGCTGCGTTCGGCCGCGCGGATGTCGGGCCGACGTGCGACAAGGTTGGAGGGGTCGCCCACGGCGACCTGTTCCGGCGGGAGGGGAACATCGAAGATCTGTTTCAGCGCTTCGTCCGTTGTCCCTGGGATCTGTCCAGCTAGAATGGCAAGCGCATCGAGCAATACCGCCGTGTCAGCTTCGGCCTCGGCGAGCTGAGACTTGAGCAGCTCGAGCTCGGCATTTGCATTGCCGAGAGGGAACAGGGGCAACACGCCTTGCTGATACCGTTGATAGGTTAGCGAGAGGGTTTGCTGCTGCAACTCGCACTCGGTTCGGTACGCTTTGGCTCGAAACTGGGCCTCGCGCAGGTTGACATAGGCATTGGCAACTTCGGCGGTCAGCTGGACCTTGGCATCCTCCACATTGGCAACCGCTGCCGCGGCCTGAGCGTTGCCGGCCTCGATCCGTCGCTGCGTTCCTCCTGCGAAATCCAG
The DNA here is from genome assembly GCF_001307295.1 of Sphingopyxis macrogoltabida. Lineage (NCBI taxonomy): Bacteria > Pseudomonadati > Pseudomonadota > Alphaproteobacteria > Sphingomonadales > Sphingopyxidaceae > Sphingopyxis > Sphingopyxis macrogoltabida. Next base: position 3,057,299 of record NZ_CP012700.1, read on the forward strand.
CTCCCAGTTAGCGTTGAGCCCGAGATTGTAGACACTGAGGCTATCATCCGCCTGTCCCTGCGGACTAACAGGCGCGCTCGCCGAAGGCGGGGCACTGTTCTGAATATCAAGGCCCGGCAAGCGGCCCTGAATAGCCGTCGCCTGGGTTCCAAGCGTCGGAAATCTTCCGGCCTTCTCCTGTCTCACGGATGCCCGCGCCTGCGCAATCCGCGCTTGCGCAGCCTGAAGCGAAGGATTGTCCGATAACGCAGCCTCGATAAGCCTGGTCAATTCCGGATCGTTCAAAAGGAGCCACCACTCTGCCAGCTCGGGCTCGGTATCGATGATGTTACCGCCGGCACGGACAAAGCCGTCATTTCGGTTCGCCGAGAATACTTCTGGAGGCCCGGCGTAGTCTGGGCCCGCAACACAACCGGCCAGCAGAAACGAGGCGAGAAGCGATATTACAGATTTTCTTATCATGTCAGGCTCAGTGCATCGAAAGGGAAACATTCTTGGGAAGCGGCTTCAAAAAGATGACCAAAGGAACGGTCATCAAGGTCAGGACGCCCATCACCAAGAATACATCATTGTAGGTCATTACGAACGCGTCCCGCTGGATGGTCCGGCCTAGCATCGACATGGCACCCTCCATCCCGCCGAAGCTTTTCGCGAGTTCATCAAGATAAATCTGGAGTGAAGCACTGTTGGCATTCAGCGTCTCTTCCATGCGCCGGCTATGGTGCCAGATCCGCTGGTCCTGAAACGAAGCCAGTCCGGCCAAAGCGAAAGATCCTCCGAGATTTCGAGCGGCGTTAAAAATACCGGAGGCATCGCCAGCATCTGTCTTTGCCACCGAGGCTACGGTAGCCTGGTTCAGGAACATCATGGCCAGAATCATGCCAACACCCCGAATAAGCTGGCTTTCGATGAATACGGCGCCCCCAGATTCCGCGGTGAGGCTTATGCTGACGAAACAGCTGGCCGCCATCAGAAGCATTCCGACACCGACGGCAATGCGAATGTGGAGTCTGCGGATCATGAAGGGCAGGATCGGCATAAGCACAAAAGCCGGAATACCCATCCAAAATATAACGAGCCCGGTTTGAAAAGCGTTATAATCGGATATGATCGCAAGAAATTGGGGAATGACGTAGGTCGAACCATACATGACCATTCCCAGGGCGAGAGCCATCACCGCAACGCTTCCGAATTGGCGATTGAGAAGGAGGCGGAGTTTCAGGACGGGCTTCGACGCGTTCAGCTGCCCGTATATGAGTGAAGCGAAACCGATAACGGCAATGAGTGCCAGCCAGCGAATAAGAGCGGATTCAAACCATTCCTCGCGATGCCCCTCCTCAAGCAACACAGTCAAAGCGCCCAACCCCAGAATCAGGCCGGCAATGCCCGCCCAATCAGCATCGGTCAGATACTCCCACTTCGGCTCTTCGTGAGGAAGCCCGACGAATAGCAGCAGCAGCAGTACGGCGCAGATTGGAACATTGACAAAGAAGGCATAGTGCCAGCTCAAATTTTCGGTCAGCCAGCCACCGATCAGCGGCCCCATGACCGGACCCAGAATCACTGTCATGCCGAACAGCGCCATGCCGATCGGCTGTTGATGGGGCGGCAATCTTTTCGCCACGATGGTCATCGCAGTTGGTATCAGCGCACCACCCATGAAACCCTGACCCGTGCGACCGATGATCATGGTCGTGAGGTCGGTCGCCATACCGCAAAGAATTGAGAAGCCGGTGAACGCGGAAACCGCAATGATGAGCAGGTTTCGCAGTCCAAAAAGGCGTTCAAGCCAGGCGCTAAGCGGAATTACCACAATTTCGGCAACGAGAAATGCGGTGGCAATCCAAGTGCCCTCGGTGCCGCTGGCTCCGATTTCGCCCTGGATCACCGGAAGCGCGGAATTGACGATAGAGATATCGAGTGTTGCGAGCATGGCGCCAAGTGCACCCGCTGCGACCGCTATCCACGCGGTGATATCGGCATTCCGCCTTTCTGCAGTCGGAGTACCAGAGGCGCTGTTCGATGCCAACTCGGCGGTCATTTGTCGGTACTCGAGATCTCTTTCAGCTCTCCGGCAGCGTTTCGCGTGTCGACAACTGCCACAACCGACATGCCCGGGACGAGCAGACGACGCACTTTGGGCGAGGCTATTATCGCGATACGAACCGTTATCCGCTGAACAATCTTGGTGAAATTCCCTGTGGCGTTTTCGGGCGGCAGGATCGAAAATTCTGCTCCGGTTCCGGGCGAGATGCTCTCAACGCGTCCAGCAATCTCAAAGTCGGGAAGAGCATCGACCTCGAGCCTGACCGGTTGCCCCGCCCGCAAAAGGCCGACCTGCGTCTCCTTGAAATTAGCGATGACGTAGATTTCGTTTACCGGAACCACCGTCATCAATCGCTGACCGGGCTGAACGAATTGGCCGACCCTTACTGTTAGATCGCCAACGCGACCTCCCTTGCTGGCTCGCAGCAGAGTCGATGTGACATCTAGGTCGGCCGCTTCCAGCTGCGCGCGGGCCGCGTCAGCTTGGGCTTCGGTCTGGTCGATCTGTTTGAACAAGGTGGCCCTCCGACCGTTGGCAGCAGAGACTGCTGCCTGGGCAGCAACAAAGTCGGCGTGCGCTTGCTGCGCCTGTGTCTCATATTGTTGAAGCTTTTCTCGCGGCTCCGCACCGGTCGCGGCAAGGGGGCGATACCTCGCTACCTGCTCATTGGCGAGGTCGAGCGCCGCGCGCTTGGCGGCGAGTTGGGCCCGCGCCTGCCGAATCGCTGAGTCCTGTTCGGTTACTTGCGAGCGGATTGTGTCGGCGCCGGCCAGCGTCGCCGCAATTTGCGCACGCGCCTGTTGCGCCTGGGCTCTATAATCTCGCACATCCAGTTGCACGAGCGCCTCGCCGGGACTGACCCGCCCGTTCTCAGAGACGAGCACCGCGTCCACGTATCCGGCCACTTTTGATGAAACCACAACGCTGTCGGCCGCGACATAGGCGTTGTCGGTCGACTGCATGTACTGCCCATAGGTGACATGCCTGTAATACCACCAACCACCTGCAATCAGCGCAGCAGTGATGGCTATGATGAGGATGAGGCGAAATTTGGGTTGCGATTTCAGGCTGGATGCGGGCGCGCGATCCTGTTCCCGCTCATTTGGTTCGTCGGTCATCTGCCTCTTTCGAAGGATTTTGGACATGTGCTAAGTCGCTTCATGGCGTGGCGTAGACCGTTCCATCCGGTTAGTAAAATCGTTTAGTAATTTGCGTTTTGGCATTCCCACGAAACGGACTAGGCAGCGGTATGAACGCAAATCTCGACACAATGCCGCCACGGCTTCGCGAAGGCGCCCTCACCGACGACGACCGTATGCTATATTTGATGGACGAGATTAGTCGGGGGGCGAGGCGCGCTTATGACGCACGGATTGCCAAGATTGGCCTCAATCAGACGCAGTGGCGCATCATCGGACAACTTCTCCGCGAACCATCGTTGACGCAGGCCGGAATTGCCAAGCGACTAGAGTTGGAATCCGCCACGATCGGTCAAGCCGTCGCTGGCCTTTGTGGGAAAGGATTGATGGAAAGGCGACGAGCCAAAACGGACGGCCGGGCATGGCAGCTCATCCTGACCCAGGAGCTCGACAGGTTGTTGCCCCAACTGAGAGAATCCGCGGACGGGCTGCATAGGGTCCTATGGCGGAACGCCACGCGCGACGAAAAACGGACGTTGCTGGACATTCTTGTGCGGATTGCGTCGAATCTCGATCAGAGCCGGACCGATGCGGAATAGGACATATGCCTGGGTTCCGAGATAAACCGATAGGAGACATCGCACGCGCCGCCGAGATAGGACAGATTCTTGTCCGGCACGGCGCCAAAAGCCTGGCGGGCGCTCTCGGAGTCATTCCGCATCCGGCCAAGTCAATCGATCCAGGTGAATTGCGGCCGGCGGCGGTCGTCGCACTCCTGCGCGACATTGGTCCGGTCGGAATAAAGCTTGGACAGCTGCTGGCGACGCGCAGCGATCTGTTTTCCAGGTCCTGGATTGCTGCCTTCGCGACGCTCCACGATCAGGTTTCTCCGGTGCCATTCGAAGAAATCGAGCCCATCCTTGCCGCAAGCTGGGGAGCTGACTGGCGAGGGGAATTCACCCAATTCGATGAACAACCACTGGCTTCGGCTTCGGTAGCGCAGACCTACTCTGCTTCGCTGCTCGACGGCGCCGACGTTATCATAAAGGTGCGGCGTCCGGGCACTGCTGCGCGAATGGAGGCCGATGTGCGGCTCCTGACGCGCCTCGCCGCCGTTGCCGAGGATCGATCCCCTGAAATCGCCCGCTATCGCCCCGTAGAGTTCCTGCGAACCTTTGGCAGAAATCTTGCCTGGGAAATGGATCTGGCAGCAGAAGCTCGTGCATGCGAGCGTATCGGTGGCTATCTTGATACGCTTGGGATCAAGACTCCAACAATTCATTGGGAACTGACGGGGATACGGGTCAACGTCCAGGAGCGGCTGTATGGAACGCCCGCGTCTGCGATCGAGGCCGAATCGACCGACCCACGCGTGGCGGCGTTCGCGAGACAATATGCGAATGCAGTCCTGCGCATGATCATTCTGAATGGCGAATTTCATGGCGATCCGCATCCAGGCAATGTTTTCCTTATCGGGGAACAGGATGTGGGCTTTATCGACTTCGGATCGGTCGGCACTCTCACAAAGGCGAGGCGCGAGGAACTGGTACGACTTGTCATGGCTATAGCCGACGAAGACACAGCAGACGTCGCGAACGTGTTGCTCGAATGGGCTGGAGATCCGAAAGTTGACCGTGATGGGCTCACCCAGAATTTGGACCAGCTGATCGGTGAGTTCAGGGGAACGGTCCTTTCGGGGATTGAGTTCTCGCATATTTTCAGCCGCGTGTTCGATCTCCTGCGAGACTATCAGCTCGCACTTCCGCCTGATCTGGCGATCCTTCTTCGAACATTGCTCACGGCGGAAGGGTTTGCGCGTTCCTTTGCGCCTGACTATAATATCGGGGAGGAAACACGCCCCATCATGTTGGAGCTGTTCGCAGAAAGATTCTCCCTTGGCAGGAATCGCGCCAATTTAAAAAAAGTTCGCCGACAACTCCTCGCCCTAGCGGCGATCATGCCTGACCTTCTCGATAACGCCGCCGCTATAGCCAAGTCCGGGCATGTGCCTGTCCAGATTGATCCGGCAAGTTTTGAGAAGCTCGCAGCCATTCGCCGCGCGAGCCAGCCTGTCAAAGGTCCTGTGGCGGCCGCACTTATCGTCTCCGCGGCGCTGCTTGCGAATCAATCCTGGGTGCTTGCAAGTGTTGCAGTGGCTCTTGCCGGGTTGGTTCTTCTGCGCAAATGGCGATAAGATCGTTGCTCAGCTTGAACGGGCCAGCGTCCAATATCAGGCCAACTGAGAACTGGAGTTTATGATGACACTGCAGAAGCCAGTCGATCCGGTCCCCGCAGCCACCATGCTGTTGCTTCGCGACGAGCCGGAGTTCCAGGTGCTGATGGTCAAGCGGCATCACCAGATCGATTTTGCATCCGGCGCGCTGGTCTTTCCCGGTGGAAAGCCTTCTGCTGCCGATGAAGCGCCTGAATGGGCCGATTATTGCAGGGGCTGGAAAACGCTAGATCCTACGCAGCGCACCCTTCGGATTGCCGCGATTCGTGAAGCCTTTGAGGAAGCAGGCATCCTGCTGGCCGATCATCGCGACGGTAGCGAGTTCGAGGATATTTGCGATCTTGAAAGCCGCAAAGCCGTCGAGCGAGGCGAGCGCGAATTTTTCGACATTGTGCGCGAGGCCGATGTGCAACTGCGCCTTGATCGCCTGAGCGAGTTCGCGCGGTGGATCACGCCCAGCTTTATGCAAAAGCGCTTCGACACTCATTTCTTCGTCGTTCGCGCCCCAGAGCGCCAGATCGCAGCATGTGATGGATATGAAACCGTTGATGCGGAATGGCTTTCGCCAAGCAAAGCCCTGAAACTGGGTGTCAGCGGTGAACGAACGATCATCTTTCCCACGCGATTGAACCTGCAACTGCTAGCCGAAGCTGCGAGCGCAGACGATTGCGTCGCGCGGGCCAAGGCTCGCGAAATCGTGCCGGTCCTTCCAGAAGTCATCCAGCGAGACGGCAAGAACATCCTCACTATCCCCGCCGACGTGGGATACGGCACAGCCTTCGAAGTTATCAGCTGAGATAGAAGCAAGCAAGCGGGGGCAAACTCTTACGATCCGTAGCCGGGTAACTGGGGGAATGGCTTGTTTTATCCCAGTATTTCTTGTCGCATAGTCTAGGGTCAGGACTCATTGATCAGAGCCAGAAGATGACGGTTGCGGCGAGTGCGACGGCGGAGAAGAAGGCCTTCGGGCAGCGATCGTAGCGTGTTGCGACCCGCCTCCAGTCTTTGAGGCGGCCGAACATGATCTCGATGCGGTTACGGCGTTTGTAGCGGCGTTTGTCGTACTTTACGGTCGTGTTCCGGATTTTTCAGCCCGGGATGCAGGGCGTGATACCCTTCTCCTGCAGGGCGTCGCGGAACCAGTCGGCATCATAGCCTCGGTCGGCCAGCATCCATTGCGCGTTGGGCAGACTGTCGAGCAAAGCGGCCGCGCCAGTGTAGTCGCTGACCGGTCCGGCGGTCAGGAAGAAGCTGATTGGACGACCATTCGCATCACTCACGGCATGAAGCTTGGTGTTCATGCCGCCTTTCGTCCGGCCGATCAGGCGTCCTGGACCCCCTTTTTTACCCGCAGGCTCGACGCCGTGCGGTGCGCTTTAAGATAGGTCGCGTCGATCATGATCGTCTTGCGCTCGGGAGCCTGAGGTGTCGCCAGGCCTTCCATCATGCGGATGAAGATGCCTTTGTCGCTCCACCGCTTCCAGCGATTGTAGAGCGTCTTCGCCGGGCCGTATTCCCTCGGCGCATCGCGCCACCTCAGCCCATTGCGGTTGACGAAGATGATCCCGCTCAAAACGCGCCGATCATCAACGCGCTCGCGGCCATGGCTCTTGGGAAAATAGGGCTGAAGCCGAGCCATCTGCTCGTCCGTCAGCCAGAATAAATCGCTCAAATTCAGGCTCCTTCGCAGCCGCCTGAATCACAGCCATCACCGCAAATCAATGGGTCCTGACCCTAGGCCGTGTTGACAAAAGGGATTCCCAAATCCTCCTCCTTCTGATTCAAGACTGCTTTTTGAGGATCAGTCATGGGTCGCGGGGATTTGTCGGATGCGGAGTGGGACCTGATTGGGCCGCTGCTGCCGCCTGAACGTGGTCGCTGGGCGCGGCCGTCGGGCGATAATCGTCGCTTTCTCAACGGCATGCTTCACGTGCTGCGGGTCGGCTGCCCTTGGCGCGACATGCACGAGCGCTACGGCAAGTGGAACTCGGTCTATGTCCGCTTCCGGCGCTGGGCCGAACAGGGTGTCTGGGATGCCCTGCTGCAAACGCTGGTCGATCTGGGTCTGACCGACGACTGGCAACATATGATCGACAGCACCAGCGTTCGCGGCCATGTTTCGGCAGCGGGCGGAAAAGGGGGGCTTGTGCGAACGCTCTTGGTCGATCACGCGGCGGCTTTACGAGCAAAATCCACGCCCGCTGCGACAATCAAGGACTGCCTGTCGGCTTCATCCTGACCGGCGGCGAGGCTTCTGATTACACCGCTGCCGAACCGCTGATGGCGATCCCCGTCGCCACACCCAAGGCGCTGCTCGCGGACAAGGGCTATGATGGTGATCGCTTCCGGGAAAGCCTGCTGACCCGGGGCATCCTGCCGATCATCCCGCCCCGCTCGAACCGCAAGGTGCCAGAGCATCCCGACTATCGCCGTTACAAGGACCGCAACCGCGTCGAGCGCATGTTCGGAAAGCTCAAACAGCAACGACGCATCGCCACTCGATATGACAAAACCCTTCTCTCGTTCGAGAGCTTCCTAAACCTCGCCGCCACGCGGCTATGGCTGAAGTCTTTTGTCAACGCGGCCTAGGGACCTCACCGGCGGATTTCCATCAAGGCCAGCGGCACTCAAAACGCCGCACAAACAGGCCGGACATATGAAAGCAACCGATCAAAGCCATCGCGACCACAAAGCCCTTGCCATAGGGGGCGTCCACATATGAATCAGAAAACCGCCCAAAAAAGAATCCCCTTTGAATCAGCCAAATGTCATCCCGCTCTAACTCCTCGCCCAGCCAATGATATCTACGGCGGAAAACTCTAACCGCAACTGGTCCAGAATTCAGGTGGCAGAGCACCTGAAATGGAGGCGGCGCCGTTCTCACAGGTCAGAGCCGCACGCATCCCCGCAGGGTATCGCGCAGCACTGCAATTGAATTGCTGAGCGAGGCTTCGCCTTCCAGCCGCCCGTTGATACGTAGCATCACCGTCCCGCTTTGCTGCATGAGCAGGGGAACAAGTTGCGTACCCGTCACGCCGCCGATCCATTGAGTGCCGTTCGCATTGGCGCGCTGAACGGATATGCTAACGAGCCGACCGGAGAAGTTCCACGTCATCGTCATCGCATTGTCGGCGGAGGGCTTGTTGAGCAGCATCGCCATGTAGGGCTTTCCGCCTTCACAATAGAGACTGAGGGCTTCGATGTTGGGCGATGCCGCGGCGCTCACATAAGCCATGGGCGCGCGACCTTGCACCGGTACAACTTCCCAGGGTGTACCGGGAAGCGGCACTGCCGTTTCGGGCGGGCTTTTGTCCAACAGCGTCTTGATTTCCGGCGCAATCGGCAGCCTAACGCCCGAAGCAGACGGATAAACTGTTAGCTTGCCGCGCTCCCAAAGGCCCACCTGCACCGCACGGCGCGCCGGGTCTATTATTATATAGGCCTGCTCCACACCGCCCTGATGCTGCGCATTGCCGGAAAGATAGTAATAGTTCCCAGCCCGCTGCAATGGCGAGACGGCTGAGAGATTGGTCCGCAGCGCAGCCATCTTCGGCCCCATCCGGGCCTTCAATGCCGCAGCCAAGGTACCCTTATCGAACAGGTCGATATTGTCCTTGGCGTAGCTTCCCGGATATTTGCCGACGAGGCTGGCGAGATTGGTCCATTCCGCTGGAATGCCTTGCACGGCCACCGCCGGCTCAGGCCGTGGCGGCAGTGGCGTGCCAGCAAGAGCGCTGCCCTGGCAGAGCGTGAACGGGCCGCCACCCGTGAAGGCCGCATGGAAAGAAGCCGGGCGTTGGCCGCGCGGCAGATCGGATTCAAAGCGGATGACACCGCGCTTCTCGTCGTCGTTCACATACATGAGAACCCGACCAAAATCATTGCTGCTAACTGGAAAGGGAAAAAATACTGCCATGATGCCGTCATAGCTCTGGCCCATGAAGGTGAGAGCATATTCCACCCGAGGGGGCTTTATTTCCCGACCATTGGCGCGGAACGTCATGCCCTTTTCATCGATGGTTACGCGCGGTTCCTTTGAGCAGTCGCCGCGCGGGGCGTAGCTGCCAAAGATATGGTCGACGCCCTGATCCTTGAAGCTGGATAGTGGTAGCGCCTGCGCACTTGCGGCAGCAATCGTGGCAATCGCACAAGCGGCAAGACCTACACCCGAAAGGCGGATTGTGGACGGCATGTGAAATGGCAATGTCATGTCGAATCCCCATCGAAGTGGTGACGGTTTTCGCGCGCACATGGCTCAGTCACGAGGTAAATTGGTGCGCCGGTCGCCTTGATCCTATTTGGCCAACAGGATAGCTGACTTAAGGGATGGTTTGGTTCTGGTCATGGATGCCCCCACGTGAAAGCCCTGCCCGGCAGGGACCGTGACGTGGTTAATACGATCTTGATGACTCTAAAATGAACGGGAAGGAATAGGTGAACTGACCTGACCCCCTGGTTTCCACCAGCCGGGATCAGAGCCCGGCCTTTTGCACTGCTATCCAACTTTCGACCACGCGGGTCATGCGCTCCGGATCGGGCATGCCGTACCGCAGCCGCATCCAAAAGTCGTCGGCGCGCGCTCGACCGCGCCAAGGCTGAAGCGCTGACAGCAAGCATCGGATGTATAAACTGATATCTTCGGATCTGAGATGGCACACCTCCCACCGCCCCGAGCAAAATAATAAAGTGCCATAATAAAGTTCTTTACCAAATGCCGAAAAACTGCTCATCTTCCAGCCGAGCGGCGAGAATCTTTTCCTCTCCGGAAATCTCCTTCTGGCCACTCCTCAAACTCGGGGCAGCTCGGCGAGCTGCCCCATTTTTGAACATCGACAATCGGGGACAAGGACGGGTTCGCGCAAGAAACGAAAAAATCGAGACAGGGAGAGATAGGGTGATGAATAAGAAAGCCTATTGGTTGGCAAGCGCCGTCGTGATGGCGTTGCCACAGGTCTCAAATGCTCAGGAAGTCATAGCCGAAGAGCCAGATGGCGGTGACAATGTCATCGTCGTGACAGCGCAACGTCAGGCGCAAAGCTTGCAAGACGTACCGATCGCTGTCAGCGCATTCAGCGCTGAGGCGCTTGAAAGCCAGCAGATCGAAAATGCCTCGGATCTACAGCTGACGCTGCCCAATGTATCTTTCTCGAAAGGCAATTTCACCTCAGCTTCATTCACTATTCGCGGCGTTGGCGACCTGTGCGTCGGCGTCACCTGCGATGCTGCGACCGCAATCCATGTCAATGGATCCCCCTTGTTCGGAACACGCCTGTTCGAGACCGAATATTTCGATCTGGAAAGGATTGAAGTCCTTCGCGGACCTCAAGGCACCCTGTTCGGCCGGAATGCGACCTCCGGGGTCGTGAATGTTGTGACCGCGAAACCCAAACTCTCCCGTTTCGAGGCTGAAGCGCAATTCGAGTATGGCAATTTCAACAGCATCGAAGCGCGTGGCATGGTCAACGTCCCGATCGGGGATATGATCGGCGTGAGGCTGGCGGGCATATATGTGAACCGCGACGGTTATACGACGAATCTCTATGATGGATCGGACATCGACGCTCGGGACCTCTATGCGTTGCGAGGCTCCCTTCGTTTCGAACCCGGTCCTGATACGACGATCGATCTCATGGGCTATTATTTCCGGGAAAAGGACACGCGCCTCAGAAACCAGAAACAAACGTGCCAACGCGATCCATTGGGCGTGCTCGGATGCCTGAACAATCGACGTGATTTCGATACCACGAACGCAAATTCAACGGTCGGTGCGACGCTCAGTTCATCCGAGTTCTTCGCCATTCAGGGCATTCCCGCCGTGCTCGGCCTCGGCAGCCTTTATGGCCCTGATGGGTTTTCCGGGTTTCAGGAGCCTGGCGATGTGCGTGTCGTCAACACGGCCTATACCCCTTTCTATTTTGCCGAAGAGCTACAGGTGCAGGCGCGCCTTGAGCAAAAATTCGGCGCGATGACCCTGACGGCCACCGGCATTTATCAGGATACTGAAGTCGATTCCAGGCAGGACTATTTTCTTGGAATTCAAAGCCGTGCCGGTTTCGCCCCGGCGCTCAATACGTTGGACTTTTTTGCGGCTAACGGATTACCGACAGGTCTTGCTCCGCCGGCGCCAGCCTTCATTCCCGGCTCTTCGGCCTATTTTTCGCCGATTGCCGGCGCTCTAATCCCGGACGGTCCGCAGGGCGTGCTGTGCACGTCGGATAATGATGATGGAAGCAGAGGCGCTTTCGAAGGGAACTCGCTGTGTTCCGAAACGCCGCTTTCTTTCGATCGATCTTCGGAACAACGCGAATCGTGGAGCGGAGAGCTCATCCTCACGAGTGACTTCGACGGGCCGTTCAATTTCCTGTTGGGCGGAATTTACGCGAAATCGAAAACCACCGACAATAGCTATTATGTGAACTCGTTTGCGCTCGATTACGCCAGTGCCGTATTGGGTTCATTCGGCTCCTTGTCGGGCGGCCTTCCGCCATCCTATTTCGCGACGTCGATGTATCGGAACAACTCGCTGGAATCGAATCTAGAGAGCTATGGCATTTTCGGCGAGGTCTATTTCGATCTAAGCGACCGGCTGACGTTGACCGGGGGGCTGCGTTACAATAATGACAAGAAGGATGTGACGGCGCGTACGACGCTGATCAGTTTCCTGAACCCTTATGCCAATGATGGAGATCCGTTCGATACCCCGATAACGCCCCTCACCGGGCCGTCTGGGCTTTTCGATGCCGACCCGGGGACGCCGGGCCAACAGCTCGCCCAGTTTCGCGAAGTAAGCTTCGACGAAATTACCGGACGAGCAGTTCTGGCCTTCGAGGTTACGCCGGACAATTCACTCTATGCATCTTATTCTAGGGGTTACAAATCCGGCGGGATCAATCCTCCGCTTTCTCCGATTTTCGCCGTCAGCGAGAGTTTCGGCTCTGAAACGATCGATGCCTTCGAGATCGGCTCCAAGAACGTCTTCGCAAACGGCGCGTTACAACTCAATGCCACCGCATTTTACTACAAATATAGTGGACTGCAGCTCAGCCGCATCGTGGCAAGAACGTCCGTGAATGACACGGTTGACGCCAATATCTGGGGTGTCGAACTGGAGTCTGTCATCAGGCCGGACCCGAACTGGCTTATCAATCTGTCCTTCAGCTATCTCAATGCCAAGGTCGCCGGCGATCAATTCTTCTCCAATCCGCGTGATCCGGGCGGCGGGGATCCTGATGCCGTGATTATCAAGGACATCAGCAATGGTGCGCACTGCGCTGTCACGGGACCTGCGCCTGGCGTTGCTGATGCGTTCGTTGCGGGCGTAAATGCGGCTCTCGGCCTTCGCGCACCGCAGGAATTTCCTTCGGACGGCAATATCGCCTCCAGCGGCGCGTTCGGCATTTGCGGTGTCCTCGCGAGCGCTATCCCTGCGAACAGCGGGATCCAGGTATTGAGTCCTGGCGTCGAGGTTAACATCAAGGGCAACACATTGCCGCAAGCGCCGAATGTCAAGGTCTCGATGGGCGTGCAGTACACGGCAGAGGTCGGGAATGGTATGACACTCGTCCCCCGCGTCGACATTTCCATGACCGGAAAGCAATATGGCAATATCTTCAACGGCAGAATTAATCGCATCCAACCTTTCGTACAGGCTAATGCAGTTTTGCAGTTGAATGGTGCCGACGAGCGCTGGTTTGTCCGGGGGTTCGTTCAGAATATCTTCGATAGCAACTCAGTTACCGGACTTTATGTCACCGATGCATCTTCCGGTAATTTTACAAATATCTACACGCTTGATCCGCGGCGTTATGGTGTCGCGATCGGCGCAAAATTCTAATGCTTTAGCTGTCCCAATCGATCGGGAAAAATTATACCGCATGAAAATCGCGGCGTCGGAGGGCCAGTAGCAGGCCCTCCGACGCCGATTTCATGCGCCAATTGCAGTCTTGGGCGAGGAATGGGTGTGAGATACGTCCGGCGTGCGCACTGCGGAAACTTGCGTCTCGCGCGAGCGATATGGGAGGCACATTGGCTCCTGCCCCTCGAATCTGACCGGCCCCCACCGAGTGGTCCGCGTGGACTGTTAGGTGTTTAGTCCCAGCATGTGATGGAGTGGTTTCATATTGAAGATATCTGGCTTGGATTTCCGGAGCTCTTCGATGGCCTCGTAGGTTGTCTTGAAGCGCAGAGCCTTCAACTGCTTGGCGAAGTTGTAAGCGACGAGCCAGTCGCGGACATGGCGGCGCAGTTCATTGATCGACGTGTAATGGAAGGATTTGACGGTGGCCTCCTTGATGGTGCGCACCATCCGTTCGGCCTGGCCGTTGGTCCATGGGTGATAGGGCTTGGTGAGGCGATGCTCGATGCCGTTCTGCTCGCAGACACGGCCGAAGATATGGCCGATCCATCCCAGTGGCCCGCCTTGGTCCCGCTGCACGAACTGTACGCCGTTATCTGTCAGGATGGTGTGGATCCTGGTAAGTGATAATTTTCCCCCACGCGGGGCGGACGGGCGCGGGCTTCGATTAGAAGCTGGCGCCTAATTTCGTTGTATCTAATTTCGATCGTGCTTTGCTCAGGCGGCGTTGGCGGTGGCACTCGTTTCGAACGTCATTTCGGCGGCCTTTGTATCGACCCAGTTCCCAGGTAGCAGGTCATCGATGGGCTCGCCGTCGCCGCGGGTGACGATGCGGGCAAGGACGTCGGCCAGGTAGGCGGCGGGGTTGATCGCACCCAGCTTGCAGGTCTCGATCAGCGACGCGATCGCCGCCCAGTTCTCGGCGCCCAGTTCGTGGCCCGCGAACAACGCATTTTTCCGTTGGAGTGCGATCGGCCGCATCGACCGCTCCACCGGGTTGTTGTCGATGTCGATCCGGCCATCGTCGAGGAACCGGACGAGCCCGGCCCAGTGGCTCAGTGCATAGTTGATCGCCTTGAGGGTCGGCGAGCCGCTGAACATGCGCCGGCGCTTGGCGTCGAGCCAGTCATGCAGCTCGTCGACGATCGGGCTGGACCGCGCCTAGCGGACGGCAAGGCGCTCCTCGGGCGTGCGACCGTGGATCTCGCGCTCGATGTTGTAGAGCAGCCCGATCCGGTGCAGCGCTTCGGTGGCGATCGGCGCGCCATCGCCCTTGCCGCCGGCGTCGAAGAAGCCGCGGCGAACATGCGCCCAGCAATAGGCCAGCACCGAGGGTCCGCCGGGACGTCCCGCCTTGCCGAACTGGCCATAGGCTTCATAGCCATCGACCTGCAGGATGCCGTGATACTCGCCGAGGAGCTTCGCCGCCCACATGCCGCCCCGGCCCGGCATGTAGCTGTAAACGATCGCGGGTGGATCGACCCCGCCATGCGGGCGGTCGTCGCGGACCATCGCCCACAGGTAGCCCGTCTTCGTCTTGCCGCTGCTCGGCGCCAGCACCATCGCGGTGGTCTCGTCGACGAACAGGCGATCGCTCTTCAGAAGCTCCGCCTTCTGCCGGTCGACGATCGGCTTCAGATAGCCCGCCGCGCGGCCGACCCAGCCCGCGAGCGTCGCGCGATCGATCGTCACGCCCTGGCGCGCCAACATCTGCGCCTGCCGGTAGAGCGGAAGGTGATCAGCGTATTTCTTGACGAGGATATCGGCGAGCAGCGCTTCCCTCGGCAGGCCGCCCGGCACCACATGCGCGGGAGCCTTCGCCTGCGCGACGCTATCGCCGCACGATCGGCACACCATCCTCGGCCGCACCGTCACGATGACGCGATATTGGGCGGGGATGATGTCGAGTCGTTCGGACCGATCCTCGCCGATCCGGTGCAGCGCACCGCCGCAGCCCGCGCAGCAGCCGGCCTCCGGCGCGATCTCGATCTCGTGACGCGGAAGATGCGCCGGCAGCGAGGCGCGGGTTCGTCCGCCGCACGCTTGCGCCGCGGCGGCGCGATGCCGGTGGCTTCCTCGCCCTGTTCGACCAGCAGTTCGGCTTCGGCCATCGATACGTCGCGATCTTCGAGCGCCAGCGCGAGCTGGCCGCTGTCGATCTTCTCCGACCGCTTGCCGAAGTGCATGCGATTGAGGACATCAAGAAGGTGCTGGAGCCGGGCGGAGCGGAGCCGTTCGGCGATGATCATCGCCTTTAGTGCCTCGACGTCGTCGGGCAGCTCTTCCACCCCCTCGCTCATGGTGCGGATGGATACATTATTTCGCGGTTTTCTGCCCGTTTTGTGCGGCAAGACGAGTCATTTTCACGGCCTATAACGCCATCACCGGACGCGCCACACGCGGGGCATGAACACGCGCCCAGTCGAGCCCTTCGATCAGCGCCGAAGCCTGCGCCGCGGTAAGGCTCATCACCCCGTCGCCGAAGCGCGGCCAGCGGAACGTGCCCGTCTCGAGCCGCTTCGTCACCAGCACCAGGCCGGTCCCGTCCCATAGCAGCAGCTTGATCCGATCGGCGCGCTTGCGGCGGAACACGAACATGATTCCGGAGAAGGGGTCGCGGTTCAGCTCGTGCTGCACGAGCGACGCCAGGCCCACCATTCCCTTGCGGAAGTCGACCGGCTTCACCGCCACCAGCACTTTGAGTGGTCCCGGCGGGATGATCATGTCGACACCTGCACCGCGAGCAGCACCCGCTCGATATGGTCGGCAGTCACGCCGTCGGGAATGCGGATCGTCATGCCCTTGATGTTGATGCGGATCTCGGCGCCGCTGCCCTGCGCCTTCGGCTCCTCGACCATTGCCGGAACGAAGGCCGGCGCGTCGTCCGATTCCATCCGTTCGCGCGCTTCCCGGCGCCAGGCGTAGAGCTGCTGCGGCAGGATATCGTTCCGGCGCGCGATATCCGCGACGTTCGCCCGCGGCGCCATACTCTCGGCGATGATCCGGGCCTTCGCTTCCGGCGTCCACTGCCGACGCTCGCGACCCGCCGGGATCACCTCCATCGGGCGAGCACGACCGTTCCCGTTGCTTTCGAAGCTACTTTCGAACGTCGTTACATCGCCCATCGCTAGTTACGCTCCCGATACAGAAGGCGCGCAACATAACGATCTCAGAACATTCGAAAATGTGGGGGTAAATTAGCGCTTACGGTGGCCTGCTGCCGGTTTGGTGGACACCGAGATAAGTTCATTCAGGCTACCCCAGCTTCACGTTCGAAGTCGATAGGACTGAGGTAACCCAAGGTCGAGTGACGCCGGGTCGGGTTGTAGAAGCATTCGATATAATCGAACACGTCGGCCTTCGCCTGCGCCCTCGTGCGGTAGATCTTCTTCCCGATCCGCTCGGTCTTGAGCGAGGAGAAGAAGCTCTCCATGGCGGCATTATCCCATACATTGCCGGACCGGCTCATTGAGCAGGTGACCCCATTGTCGGCCATGAGCCGCTGGAACTGCTCGCTGGTATACTGGCTGCCCTGATCCGAGTGATGCAGGAGAGCATCGGGCTTGCCGCGCCGCCAGATCGCCATGATCAGCGCATCGGTGACGAGCTGGGCTGTCATGTTGGGAGTCATCGACCATCCGACCACCCGGCGCGAGAACAGGTCGATCACCGCAGCAACATAGAGCCATCCCTCGGCCGTCCAGATATAGGTGAAGTCGGCCACCCACTTCTGGTTCGGCCTGTCTGCCGTGAACTGGCGATCGAGCACGTTGCCGGCGATGACCGAACGATCGCCGTGATCCTTGGGAAGCCCGCGTCGCCGCGGCCTCGCTCGCAGACCCTGCGCCCGCATGAGCCGTTCGATCCGGTGCAGGCCGCAGGACACCCCATCGGCCAGCAGGTCGTGCCAGACACGGCGCGCGCCATAAGTGCGATAACTTCCTACATGGCTGGCACGGACCTTCGCACCGATCACCTCGTCGTCGCGGGCACGCTGCGACGGCGGGCGGATCAGCCAGGCATGGAAGCCGCTTCGCGAGACACCGAGCGCCCCGCACATCCATGCCACCGGCCAGATCCCTCGGTGCTTCGCGATGAACTGGAACTTCATATCGAGTCCCTCGCGAAGTAGGCGGCGGCTTTTTTTAGGATGTCGCGCTCCGCCTTCAACTTGGCCAGCTCGCGCCGCAGGCGATCGATCTCCATCTGCTCCGGCTTCATCTGACCGTGACCGGGAAAGGCATGACCCGGATCGGCGGCAAGCTCCCGGACCCATTTACGCAGCACGTTCGCATGCACATCCAGATCGCGCGACGCCTGCGCGATCGTCACCCCGCGTTCGCGGACCATCCTCACCGCCTCAAGCTTGAACTCGCGGCTGAACTTCCTTCTTTGCATTGTGGACCTCCGATAGGTGGAAACACCCTATCTCGGTGTCCACCAAACCGGCAGCAGGCCACGGATCCTGTATGGCACCGTCTTGATAAGCACGCGCAGGAACGCTGCCGCGGCAAGCTTGGTCGCCCGGCGATAGATGCGGGCGAACACCAGCTTCGAGGTGCGGTCCACTTCGACATAGAGGAAGCCTCTTCCGCCTTCATAGCGCAGTTCCGCGATATCGACGTGGAAGTAGCCAATCTCATATTTCTTGAACTTCTTCGGCTTCTCCCGATCGGCTTTGGGCAACCGACTGATCCCGTGGCGTTGCAGGCAACGGTGCAGCGACGAGCGTGTCAGGTGTGGGATCACGTCCTTCAGCGCGATGAACACGTCGTCGAGCGGCAATCGCGCCTGCACCGGACACCGGATGTGTTCGAGGTGCTGGAACGGGGCTGCGCGCAAGTGGGTTATCCCGCCTCGATCAGGGCTGACAATGGCAGCGAATTTTATCTCCCGCGAGCTCGATCTGTGGGCCTACATGAAGGGCGTGACGCTCGACTTCTCGCGGCCTGGCAAGCCCACCGACAACGCGTTCATCGAGAGCTTCAACGGCAAGGAATGCCTTAACGCCCACTGGTTCATGAGCCTGGATGACGCGGTGCGAAAATGCGAGGCTTGGCGTAGGGACTACAACGAGGTACGACCGCACAGCGCGATCGAGAACAAATCACCGATATCGCTCATGTTGGCATCAGCGGCACATGGCCCGCCCTGATGTCAGCACGCTGGAAGGCTGCCAGCAGGGCGGTCCAGAAACGGGTAGCAGCTCAGAAGCCATCGAGTATCTTGGCAAGTTCTGGACGATCCTGGGATGTCGGTTTGCCCCGAACTTCGTCGTTCTGATCGCAATGCAACTCGGGTACGCAAATCCTTGTCCCTGGTTCACTTGACAAATTTTCAGAAGTAGCAATTTTAGCTCCTATCCTGAGTAGCAGGTAAAGATTGTGCTGTTCTTGACTGATTTTCAGCAGGGACTCGAACCTCGGCGCGCAGAGGTTCCTGGGCGCGTTCAAATTCGCCGCGGTGTGCAGCCCATCCTGCTCGTCTGCCGATATGAGTCCAGATCAGATATTCGATGTCGGCCCATTCGAATGGCGCTGGATCGATCGACGAAGCTTGGCTGTAGTCAGGGTCCAACAAGGGAAGAAGGACGAACGCGGGCGCGAGACGGAGCGCCGCTGCGCAACGTAAATGGTCATCGAGCGCCACGGCCGGGTTACCGCTCTCGATCTCTCGTAGCCAACGAACGCTCAATCCAACTCTGCGGGCAAGATGCTCCTGACTCAAGCGACGGCGAAGACGCTCGCTTTCGATGCGCCGCCCAGAGAACTCCTTGAGCTGATCCAGCGAAGCGACGCCGCCCTTCTCGCATGTCCTGGTGTCCGACATGAGCTTCCGTCCGAATAGTATGTGGTGCGCTAGCGCTCCATGCGAGGCTGGCTATCGCTGAGCGACACAGCAAGTAGAGATGCTTTCAGTCTATTAGCTTCGTTCATCTTCAAGGATTTCAGTCTGTGTCGCGCCTGACGCAATTCCCTTCAATTCATTGATTCCAATATGAAAGTTGGAATCACGATGCTCGGCTGCGGCACAATCGTGCCGCCTTGGGGAACGCGCCTGCCCTCACGATTGCCGCTGGCTCACAGCGCGTCCATCTATCCCTCCGTTCCGACCGGCTGACTTATCACTGGCTGCCTCATCGGACGTTCACGCAACCCACATCGAACGGGCGCCGTCGCGCCAGGGAGGACTCATGTCATGCGATTCCGCGAACGATCGTGCTGCGCCTCGATTCCGGTTATCGTCATTATCGGCGAACGGCCCCTTCAAGAAACCTGCCGTCTTACTGGCGGCGGCCGCACTTCTCGCCTCGCCGGTCGTTTGTGCACAAGAGAAGACGGAGAAGGTGTTGCTGGCAAAAGCCGCAGCGGAGGCGGAGCAGCAACTCAAGCAAACCTTCACAAATCTCCAGTTCGATGATTTCGAACCGGCGCCGGTGAAAGGCGCGATCTATCAAGCGAGTGCTGGCGGCCGGATCGTCTATTATGCGCCCGAGAGCGAGCATCTCTTGTTCGCGTCGATCTTCGACAAGAACGGCGTCAATCTGACAGCCCTCGCGCAGGAAGCCGGCATCTCCAACCGTCTGAAATCGATAGACTCCTCACAGGCGCTTGAAATCGGCCCCAAGGATGCGCCGACGGTGATCGAATTTACCGATCCCGACTGCCCCTATTGTCGCGCGCTTAATCGATATTGGGCAGCGAAGGCCGCCGAGGGAAAACCGGTCCGGCGTCTCATATTCTTCGTGAGCGGCATTCATCCGGAAGCCGCGGCAAAGTCCGAGCACATCCTGTGCTCAGTCGATAAGGCGGTAGCCTTTAAAGCCATCTATTCGGGTGCCGCGCCGACAGCGCTGCGAACCTGCGCTGAAGGCCGCGGAAAGGTCGAAGCTCACGCCAAAGTGGTCAGCGCCGCTGGTGTCAGCGGGACGCCGACCTTGATCGCGGGCGGCAAGCTCATCTCCGGATTTCAGCAGGCCGAGATCGAGGCCTTTCTATCCTCGGCGAAGACCAACCGTGTCTCTCGCTGAATTCCATCTCTTCATGGCGGCTGCTCGGACGCAGAGAGCATCATCGCTCTCGGTCCCAACGCACCGGAATGCCGGCGGCGACGCCCCTTCGGGCCGTCCAGCACCGCCGTCGGCCGACAACGATCACCATCGATGCCGGCAGGCAGAGTTCAGGGCGGCCCAATGCCCAAGAAAGCAATCATTCATGGTCAAAAAACTTACCAGAACCGTACTTTCGGCCGCCGATGTCGGCGTACCGGTCCTGCTTCTGTCGCTCCTCGCGGCAAGCGCCCACGCCTTTACCGCGCCCGTGGCGGGGGATCTCGGCTACGACATCTACGACATTGTCGTGAACCAGGGTGTCAAAGGCCCGCTCGGCTTCGTCGGGGGCGTCGCCGCCTTCCTGTTCGGCGTGTCGCGACTGTTCAGCAATATCATGATCGGCATCCCGACGATCGTCGCTGCCGTCTGCCTCATTAAGGCGGACAGCATCCTTCAAACCTTCGGCATGGTGATCTGACGGCATCGGAACGTGGGCAAGCATTCGGGTTCCACGCTCGCCCACGTTCCGGTCACCGGGAGGAAGTGCTCCCGGACCCTCGTCTTCGCTTTCGATTTGCTTCGCTGGTGAGGACCGTAGCAGGAGGAGAAGGGTCGATGGACGAACGCTTGCCCCAATATCTGCACAAGCCGGTTCAGATCCTGTGGTTCGGATCGGACGAGTTCGTGTTGGTGGTCACCACCATCTTCGTCGCCGTCATCGTCGGCGGACTGGTCGGTTGGGCGTTCATCGCGGCCCTTCTCCTTTTCCTGCCATGGAAGCGCGCGCAGCCGCGCGGTTTCCTCGCCCATCTCGCATGGCGCTGGGGGATGCTTCGCTTTCGCCATTATCCGGGTCCGACCCAAACCCGATTTTACGAGTGAGGCCGCAGATGTTCTCGCGTCATCGCAAACCCCGAAGCGCGCCGGTCGACCCGCTGCTCGGTAAACCCGCCAGCTTCGGGATCCATCGGTACATTCAGGGCTCATCGAACCTCTTCGAAGAGAACCGGCTGCTCAAGTTCGCGATCGTCGGGCTGTTCGGCATTACCGCGGTGCTTGGCACGGTCATTTACAGCTCGGACCAGAAAGAGCGCACGGTGGTCGTGCCGTTCGGTTCGGGCGGCGATCTCTATGTGACCGGCTCGAAGCCATCGGCCGCCTATATCCGCACGATGACGCGCAATATCGTCGCGCTCGCCGGGACCTATTCGGCCTACTCGGCCGACCGGCAGTTCCAGGAACTGCTCTCGATCGTCCATCCATCGGCGTACGACAGCATGCGCGACAGCCTGAACGGCATATTGGACGAGCTCGCGGGCAATCCGACGCTGTCGATCGCGACCTACATCCGCCCCGATCAGCCGGTCCAGTGGACCGAGCGTGACATCCTGGTCCCGATCGAGAAGGTCCGCGTGATCGGCGGTGTCATCCGCAAGTTCCGCGGCGAACTTCGCGTCCGCTACGCCGTCGAGAACGGACGCTTCTGGGTCATTTCGCTCACCGAGGAGAAATTCGATGTCCAGCCTCGCTAGGCTCGCGGCGGCGCTGCCCGTTGCCGCGCTGCTGTTGCCCGCGCCCGCATCAGCGCAAGCCATCACCGTCCTTCCCGACCAGATGAGCACGATCCGCCTCTCAAACCGCGACGTCAATCATATCGTCTGCGTCGGCGGCGAGATCGAGGATGTAAAATTCTCGGCCGAGAAGGCGATCGCGGTCGAGCGCGCGGGCTCCGACGCCTGGATCAAGTTTCTCGTCAAGGAAGTCGACGATATGGGTATGGTGACGCGCAGCTATGTGACGACACCCTCTGAGTTCTTCATCAGCTGCAACGGGGCCATCTATCCGCTCTATGCCGAGCCTACGGAAATTCCCGCGCAAACGGTCACGCTTGCTCCCGGACGGCCGCAGCGCGCACGGGCCAATGAGGAGCTGCTCGGGCCGCTAGTCGAGGAAGAGAGGGCAGTGTCGATCACGCTCGCGATGCTTCAGGACCGCGTGCCGGCAAGCTTCACCGAGGTCGCGCCGCGGTCGGGAACGATCACGATTGCCGGCCTCCCCTCGGCGCAGCTCGTCGAGCGCCGGCGTCTCGCGATCGAAGGCTCCGGCCTTTCCGTCTCCGAGTATCGCCTCGGTAGCGACAGCGATGTCGTGCTCGAGGAACAGCAGTTCCTCGACCGCGCGCTTGGCATCGACATCTTCGCAGTCACGCTCGACCGACTGAGCCTCAAGGCGGGCGAAAGCGCGCGGCTGATCGTTATCCGCCGGGGAGACGGCGAATGAACGACACGCCCGAACAAGAGCCGCTCGATCTCGGCGAGGTCGGCAAACCGCTTCCGCCCGAGGCCACTCGCGGCCCCGCTCTTCTCGCATTCAAGGAGCGCTGGGCGACGCTGGGCTCGAAACAGAAGCTGCGCGCCAAGCAGTTGAGTGTCGCGGGCGTCGTCGCGATGCTCGGTACCGGTCTCTACGCGGCGAGTACAGGCGGAGATGAGAAGGCGCCCGAGGCGCCAGCGGTGACCAAGCTCGACATGGGCGCCGGCCTGCGCGGCGACAGCCTCGAGACCAAGCTGCGGGGCGACCTCCAGAAGATTCTCGATGGCCAGACCTTGCTCGGCGACCGCGTCACCGCGATCGAGGAGGGCAAGGTCGTGCCCGGCAGCAAGCCAGGCGCACCTCCCGACGGCGACCCCGGGCTTCCCCCGGCTCTGCCGGGCGCGATACCGGATTATCCACCCGCGCCCGGCGATGCCGAAATCGCGACGGGCGAGATCCCGCCACCTCCTTCACCACCCGCGGCGCCCCCTGCTCCTCCTGCGCCCCCAGTTGAAAAGGCCGTCGGCGCGATCGGCGCCGCGGTGACCGCCCCCGGCACGATTGCCGCGGCCGATGGCAAGGGCGCGCCGTCTGGCGCTAAAAAAAAGACCCGGACGATCTATTTGCCACCTGGTTTCATGAAGGCGCGGCTGCTGACCGGGATCGACGCGCTCGCGAGCCGCGATGCTACCTCGAACCCCGAGCCGCTGATTGCGCGCGTCCAGGCGCCCGCCGTGCTGCCGAATGACGTCAAGGCCAATCTCTCGGGCTGCTTCGTCATCGGCAACGCGACGGGCAGCCTCGCCAAGGAGCGGGTCGAGGTCCAGCTCGTATCGCTGTCCTGCGTCGATTTCGACGAACGCTCGGTGGTCGACCAGCCGATCAAGGGTTTCTTCGTCGACACCGACGGCAAGAAGGGGCTGTCGGGCAAGGTGGTAACGCGCGCCGGCGCGAGTCTCGCGCGCGCCTTCATCGCCGGCACGATCAGCGGGATCAGCCAGACGGTCGAGAACACGGTCGGTGACGTGTCGACATCGGCCTTGGGTTCGGTGCGGACGCTCGATGTCGGCGACGCCGCCAAGGTGGGGATCGCAGGCGGCCTCTCGAAGTCGTCCGACAAGCTCACCGACTTCTATCTCGATCTCGCGCGGCAGGCGGGACCTATCGTCGAAGTGGGCGCCGCCAAGGACGTCGTCGTCGTCATCCAGGAAGGCGTCACGCTCGAGATCAAGCCGACCGCCGGGAGCAAGTTCTGATGCCCCCGCCCATCCTCGGAGGAATATCGATGACCGATATGTCAAACCGGCGCCGCGCGCGCCTCTGCTCAGCCGCACTCTTGCTTGCCGGCGTCTTGCCACTCTCAGGGTGCGCAACGCTCGGCTCAGCGATGTCGCCGTACAGCGAAAAGTTCAGCTGCAAGAACGACGATCACGGCCAGTGCATCCATCCCGAGAAAGCCTATGAGGATGCGGCGGAGGGCCGGGCTTCGCGTTCGGACCCGGCGGTGACACGCGACAAGATATTGCTCAAGGCGAACCAGCGCGGCACCGCGCGCCGAGGACGCAGCGATGCTGATGCCTATGGTGATTACCGCGACAGCGTCTACCGGGAGCTTCAGGGGCTGATCGAGGCGCCCGAGGCGCCGATGCTGCGGCCGGCGCAGGCGGTGCGAACACTGATCCTGCCCTATGCCGATCGGAACCGGCCCGACCGGCTCTATATGCCGCGTTTCGTCTATTCGGTGCTTGAGCCCCCCTCCTGGGTCGTCGGCGGCTATCTCGTGCCGCCGGTCTCAGCCGCGGCGCGCGTGCCGGTGCTCGAGCAGATCCGCGAGGTGCCCGGAAGCGAACTGACGCCGCCGGTTGTGCCCGCGCGCGCGGAGCCGCGGCCATGAAGGCGCCCGGAACCGGCGGTGGTCTTACCTTCTCCGACCTGCACCGCGCCGTTGCGCGCGACCGCTATTCGGATTTCCTCCCGCTCGTCGCCTGGGTCGAGGAAGAGGAAGCCTTTCTCTGCATCGATGATGGCTGGGGCTATGCTTGGGAGTTGACCCCTACCGCCTATATGTTCGCGCATGTTCACCAGGCGCTGCTCGGCCTGTTCAACGTCCAGTTTCCCGAGAACAGCGTCGTCCAGCTTATCAGCTTCGCCGACCCGCTGATTGCGCCAGCGCTCGACGCCTATCTCGACCTCAAGACCCGGCCAGATCCGCTGATCCAGGCATCGGCGCGCCGGACGCACGCTTATCTAAACGAAGGCCGGAACGGGCTTGGCGCGCTCCACGGCATTCCGGTGCGTGATTTCCGGACCTTCCTCGCTGTCAAAACGCGCGCCCCCATGCACAGCGACCTGCGCCGCCAGATCGAAGAGCAGCTTGCCAAGCTCGGCATTCGCCGCGTCGAGCCGCACGAAATGATCTCCTTCTATCGCCGTATCTTCAACGGCGTCTTCGAGGACGCTCCTGGCGTATTCGCCAGCGGTGCAGCCGGGCACCCCGCCCCGCCGATCCGCAAGCAGATCGTCGATGCCGGCCCCGATCTCGCTTTCGACGGACCCGAAGTGTTCCTCGGGGGCCAGGTCGCACGCTGCCTGACGCCGAAAGCGCCGGCGAGGCGGGTTACCGCGGAACACATGAACCGGCTGATGGGCGGGATGCGCGGGAGCGCCGAGGACAGCGACCAGATTGGCGGCCCCTTCCTCTATTGCCTCAACATCCTCTTCGACCATTCGCAGTTCGAAATTCACAAGCGCGCCCAGATATTGTCGGCGCAGAAAGCGGCGGGCAGCTTTGCGGTCGAGGTCGGCAAACAGATCGAGGAAATCGGCTGGGTGCTCGACGAGGCCGGCAACAGCCGTTTCGTCTCGGTCATGCCGACCGTCTGGGTGTTCGGCCGCGATTCCCATCACGCCCGCGAGATGGCCGCGCGCGCCAAGCGCCTCTGGGAAAGTGAACCGCTGCCCTGGATGGTGCAGGAAGAATCCTACCTCAATCCGATCTTGCTGACCGCGAGCCTGCCGTTCGGCCTTTATCCCGAGCGCCGAACGATCAAGATGCTCGAGCGCGATTTCCGGATGCCGGTGAAGGCGGCAGCGCTGATGGCGCCGATCCAGACCGACTTTCGCGGAGGCGGCCGCCCTGCCCTGCTCTATGTGGGCCGCAAGGGTCAGCTCGTCACACTCGACCTCTTCGATCCGCGCATCAACAATTATAATTTTGTGGTCGCGGCCGAAAGCGGCGCGGGCAAGAGTTTCCTCCTCAACGATCTCTGCCGGCAATATTATGCCCAGAACGCCCTCATCCGCATCATCGACATTGGCGGATCCTACCGCAAGCTCTGCACCCTCTGCTCGGGTCGTTATATCGACGTCGGCGAGGAACGGCTGGTTCTGAACCCGTTCGACCTCGGGCTCGCGCTAGACGGCGAGGACAAGCATTCGGCGATCGCGATGGCGGTCGCGATCGTTGCCGAGATGGGGAACGCGGCGACGCGCAAAGGCGTTTCGACCTCAGAATGGAATCTCATCAAGTCGGCCGTCCAGTGGACGATCGATGGGGGCTATGCCGATGAAGGCATCGACTCGGTCCGCGCCTGGCTCGGTGCCTATCCGCAATTTGCCGCAGCCGATCTCGACCGTGTCGAGCATCTGAAGCCGGTCGCGCGCGAGCTCGCGTTCAATCTCAGGGATTTCGGCTCGGATGGCGCTTACGGGCACTTCTTCAACGGGCCGTCGACCTTCGACATCTCCGCCGACGAGTTCGTCGTCCTCGAGCTCGAGCGGCTGAAAGCCATGCCTGACCTGTTCAACGTCATCGTCATGGTGGTGGTAAATGCGGTGACGCAGGAGCTCTACCTCTCGGCGCGCGACCGGCCCCGCTTCGTGCTTTGTGACGAAGCAGCGCAGTTCATGACGAAAAGCGATGGTCAGGATCTGTCGCGGCTGGCTGAAGCCTTCGCACAAGGCTACCGCCGTGCCCGCAAATATCAGGGCAGCTTCGGCATCGTCCTCCAGTCTATGAACGACCTCACGCTGTTCGGCGGCACAGGCCAAGTCATCCTCGAGAATGCGGCAACGCGGTTCCTCCTGCAAGGCTCCACCTATGATCGTGCTGTCGAGAGCAAAATTCTTGACTATTCCGGGTTCGTCCTCGACCTCCTGAAATCGGTCCGCAACAACAAGCCGAACTATAGCGAGGTCTTCATCGACTCTCCGCTCGGGCTCGGGGTCGCGCGGCTTGTCGTCGATCCCTTCAGCTACTGGATCAACACCAGCGCGCCCGGCGAAGTCGCGGCGTTCGAAGCACTGATCCGGGCCGGGCGATCGCCGCTCGAGGCTGTGTGCGAGCTCGCCGACGTCGATCCCCGCGAGATATTGGGCGATAGCCGCGACTTGCCGCGAGCATCGGAGCCAGCGGCATGAAGCGGCCTTCGCTCCATCCCGACGAGCTAGCGATGCAGCTCGACGCCATGTTGCCCGCCGATCGGGCGCTGTTCGACGCGGCCGTTGCGGCAGTGGCCGAGCGGCAGGCACTGGGTTGGCGGTTCCGGCTCGTCATGATCGAATCCGTCATGATGGCTGGCCTCGTTCTCATCGCCGGACTGCTGGTTGACCAGCCGACGTCGCTGTTTACGCAGGCGTCGGTGACGGTCGGAATCGCTTGCTTCGCAAGCGGGCTGGTCCTGATCTGGCTCTCGTCCGTGACGAGCGGTCTGATGCTCCGGTGGCGCGGTCATCGGCGGACACGATGAACGGCCTCCTCTCCCACGCTCCTTCGCCCATCGCGGTCAGGTTGGCCGTCGGTGGCCTGATGCTCGGCCAGGCGCAAGCCCTCATCCTCTTCGCCGCGCCCGGCCCAATCGCGAACTCGCCGCGATCGCTCATCGTCGTGCTGAGCCTTCTCTCGTTGGTTTCACTTGTCGGTGCGATCATCGGTGTTGGCAGCTCCGATCCGCGAGAAAGATGGAGGAGATATCGTCGTGGAACATGATCGCGGTAGCATTCGAGTGGCCGCCTGGCAGTTTGGCACCTCGTTGATGCTCGTGTTTGGGGCATTCGTCATCGCCGCCACGGCGCGTGGACAGACCGCGGCGATCGGGCGCACCTGGGCGATCGCTGAACCCGATGCCCTTTCTGAAATCGAGGCGCGCGTTGCGCAGCAGCCGAAAAGCATCGCGGGTCGTTTCGGTCCGCGTGAGAAGTGGAGCGCAATGCAGTCAGCCGCCCTCGGCGTTGCGCGCGCGAACAGGAAACGAAGCGTCGTGCCGTTCCACACGCTCGATTTTGAGGTCCGGTTGGACGACGGCAAACTGCTCTATCCCAAAGGCTACACCTTCAACCCCCTCACCTATGTGTCGATGCCGCAGCGCCTGATCGTGGTTCATTCGCGCGACCTGAACTGGGCGCTTGGCCACGCGCGGGCGAGCGACTGGATATTGCTCGCCGGAGGCGGCCCGGAGGTGACCGACCCGATCGCACTCGGAGAGAAGGTTGCGCGCCCGCTGTTCATTCTCGAAGAGCGCGTGAAGGAGCGGCTCGATCTTCGCGTTGCGCCGGTCATAGTCGCGCAGGTCGGACAAAAGCTCGAGGTCAGCGAGTTCGCGCTTGAACGAAAAGGCCCGGCTCCCGCGAGCCAAATCCTACGCTCGGCGAGCACGCCGTAATTTCGCCAGCTCTTTTTTGGCGCCTTCATCCAATCGCAAATCCGGTCATCCGCCTATTCGGACGCCGCGACCCAGGGGAGCTCTAATCGGAAACGAAGACAGAGTTCTTCATCTTGACGCCCGCCTGGCTCCGGCTGGACGGGCGTCTTTTTTTACTTCGATGAAGTTCGCAAGATTCCGCAGGGTCCCATTTGGCCCGATCGTCGACTTCGTTGATGCCTGGAGGAACTCGCTTCGCAAGAAGCGAGCTTTGGTGCCTTCCCTTCGCCATGGTCTGGTCCGCAAGGACGCGACGGGACCGCGAGCAGACATCTGATCGGCAAATCCAACCTCAGCGTCACGGAAGCCGGCCCCGCACCGCTGATAGCGGCAACAATGTGCCCATCCGCGGCATATCCTTTCCCATCTGGTTGCGACGAGCATGTCGGCGGGTCCATCTCCGCTTCGGGCAGGCCAATCGCCCATACAGAGCGCCGAAGCCTCATCCAACCTTTTCAGCGCCCTACCTGGCGGAACGGAGAAGTCATGCCAGCTTGCCGACACTTGCGCGCGACTTCCGCATCGGGGAGCAGCGGCGCCAGGCGCCAAGTCGAGCCGAAGAAGACGCGCCGGTCCTTTCGCTGGGCGGTACCTGTCGGGCTCGGCGCAGTTCTCGCTTTCATCCCCGCTCCAGCGCAAGCATCCAAATGTCCGAGCGACACGATCTTCAACCCGATCACCAAGGTGCGTTGGAACTGCATCTTCCCCATCACCATCGGCGGCGTGCGCGCCGGCAGCTACGACAAGCTCGACAAGGCGCTCGACGCACAATCGGCGTCGAAACCGCTGTGTGCGTGCCGCAAAGGTGCAACCTTCTGGTTCGGTGTCAAGGTCAGTTTCTGGACTCCGAACCGGATGATCGACGTGGTGACCGAACCCGGCTGCATGATGGCGCTCGGCACGGACATCATGGCGACCGGCGGCAAGCTCCAGGGCAGCCAGTCGTCGATTTCGGACGGCACGAACACGACGAAGTTGTTCGCGCAGATGCACTATTATGTCGCGCCGGTCTGGAAGATGCTCGACATGTTCAGCGATCTTCCGTGCCTCGAGGATGACGGTTTCGACGTCGCGCTGATGACCGAGGTGATGCCGACCTGGCAGTCGGGGACGCTGGGAGCGATCATCCAGCCCGAAGGCATCCTGTTCGGCAATCCCGCGGCCGGCCTTGCCTGCATGTCCGACAGCGCCGCGGCGGCAGCGGGCAAGGTCATCGACCCGCTCTTCTGGTGCATGGGCAGTTGGGGAAGCACCTATCCTGTCGCCGGCGACATTCACATGGGCGACCGCGTCGAAGCCTGGGCGGGGCTGGCAGCGCGCGGCACGTTCATGATGGGCCGGCTCGGCGCGCTGACCATCCATTCGGCGGACGGCTGCTCGTTCAAGCCGCAGCCGATCTGGACCAAGAGCCGATACAAACTCCAGCTCATGGAGCCGGTGAAGGGCGGCAAGTGCGTCAACATCGGCCGTCCCGGCGCGCTCTGGACCTCCGGCAAACACGCGCCGGGCAAGGACAACGCCCAGTTCATGCTCTTCGAGAAAGCGATCTGCTGTGCCGGCATTTCGACGCCCTGACCCGGCACTTCCCGATCGTCTCGTGCGCAGCCCGGAATCGGCCCGGTCTGCCCGCCACAGCCCCGGTGGCTGCCGGCAGGCGCGCGAGGCGGGAGCGGCGCCCTGCCCCCTCTCGGGCGCCGCTCCACCTGCAGACGATACGGGTAAATTGCCATCGCCACAAGCGAGACCGGCCCTGATCCCGCCGTGTCCTCGGGTAAAAGCGGTGCTCACGGTGTTCGACGGCCAGGCCGTCTATCGGCACCTCTCGCCCGGATCCGATGACTTCCGGGCGGGAGACCTGTTTCGGCTCGCGCATGGATCGCGCACTGTGGACGGTGATCGTTCGTGAAGCGCTCGGTTTCTCTCCTGTTGCTGCCGATGGCGGCAATGGCTTCCGCCAGCACACTGGCGCAGTCAGTCGAGGACCGCGCGCGCGCAGCCGCGGAAGCTTCTCGCGCGAAGTCCTCGACCAGCAAGGCGATCCAGGAGAATTACCTCACCCCCGGCCTCAGCGGACAGCCGATCGCGACGGTCGATCGCAGCCAGAGCTTTACGCCGAGTCTCGCCTGCCAGAAAACATCGAGCCTCCTCGAAATCCTGATCCAGCCTGACGGCACGGGCGACATCAACACCGTCCGCATCGCCCGCGACACCGATCTCGACGGCAGCTTCGACCGCGTGTCCACCTTGCCCGTGCCCGTCTCGGGCATCTGCGCCAACGGCGTCATCGCTTGCCAGCCCGGAAGCTGGAACGCGTGCAACTATCATCGTTGGAACGTCGATGTCTCGGGCGACCTGGGGCTCGCCGCCGCCGAAATGGCCGAACTCGCGGGCTGTTACTGCGTCAACAACAGCTGCGGCGCGAATCTCGTGATGGACAATCTGCCGTCGGTGCTCAAGGATCTCGGCGGCGGCGCGATCGGCGCACTCACGAGCCACGATCCCCGCGTCGGCGTGGCCGAGGCGCGCATCAACGGCCCGCTGATCCAGTATGTCGGAGCGCAATCAACCGCCTGCACGGCTTTGCCGGACCTTCCGCAAACAGCCTATCGCGGCCGTCCGACTTCGATCCTCGGCGACGCCGCGGCGACCGCAGCCGGAAGCTCGCTGTTCCAGAGCCTCAAGGGATCGCCCGCCGGCATCGGCAAGGCCGAACAGGTCCGCGCCTGCACGATCGAACGCGACGTCACACTGCGGCCGCTCGCGTATGAGGATATCGTCTCCGCGACGGGCGTCATCTATTCGGTTCAGGGCTGCGGCGAAGGCTGCCGACGCTTTCGCATCATCGGAGATGGCAATTGCAGTAGCGCGCCGCCGATCTTCACCGCGCGCTTCGAAGTCAGCGACCCCGCGAAGCTCCTGTCGGCGCGGATCGTCGAGATGGGCGCCGACGACTGGGTCCAGGGCCGCATCAACGGCCGCGTCGTCGGCTCCGCGGGGCCGCGTCCGTGGCTGACGACAGGATTGCCTTCAGGCGACTGCCGCACCGATGGCGGCGCGGCGCGCAATTACACCTCCTATGATTTTACCACCGACCTGCGGGCGGGGCCGACGACGGTGTCGGCACGCGTGCGCGGCGGCGGCGGCGGTGCGCCTCTCACGACCGAATGGGGACTGGTCGACGTCGAGATTCGCGTTTCGGACGCATGCGAACCGAGCGACCGGCTCGTCGACCAGTGCGAAGATATTGGCGCCAATCAAAAGTGCCGCCTCGACAGCGAGAGCGTCGATGGCGTCCAGACGTTTCTGAACGGCGTCGGCACCGGCCTTCGCCCCCTCCCGCGGTCGCGCCAGTTCGGCACGGGCAGTTGCACCGCTACCCTTACCCGCGACTTTTTCCTGCGCCAGCGGACCTATAAATGCGCGATCGACACCGGCGCGATGCCCGAACCCGACCTGTCGCGCGGCGCCTATATCATCGATCGTTCGACCGAGACGCTGCTCGCCGACCGCGTTCGGACGGCCGACGGCGGCAGCGCCGCGTCTACGCGCGCCTTCGCGCTTCCCGATCGCGGCTCGGTTCCAGCTTGCGAGGCGGTCTGCAAGACGCGCTCTGCGAAAGCCAATACCGACGCGGCGCCTGCGGGCGTCGTCGGCGCGCAGCAGACCAGCCCGACCGGCTTCGACACCTTCTATCACGCCTGCTCACCGGGCAATGTCTGTCCCGCCGGTCCCGGCGAGACCATCGTCACGCCCTGCGGCTGCCTTGATACCTTTCCCGAGGCGGTGGTCATGATGCAAACGGTCAGGCTCGCTGGCGCCGATCTCGCCTGCACGGCGACAGCGCGATGATGGGCCGCTTTCTCTTCTGGCCGTCGCGCCTCGCGCTGATCCTGTTCGGCATCGTCGCCTTCGCGCTCGCCGTTTACGCGTCGGCAGCGCAGGCGCAGCAGATTTGCGCGGTCGACCTCAATGGCAATGGTGACGCCGACGACGCGGGCGAGACCGCTAGCTGCGTCGGGATGCAAGGTGGTAGCTGGCAGTGCCCGATCGAACGGGCATCGTGCGCGCCCGAGCCCGGCGGCGCGTCGTCCTGCCCGCTTGGTTCGCAATATGCGTGCGAGACGCTGGCGAGCGGCGGCGTGCCGAGTTGCTCGCCGAACGCCTGCATCGATACCGCGGCAAACCCGATCGAGGATGAACCCGTCGTCGACGATCCGGGCGCGCCCGCCGACGGCGAAGTCGACACCGACGGCAATTGTCTCGGGAACATCGAGATATTCGGCGGCCGCGCGCTGCGCTGCCGCCCAGCGGGCCTCAAGACAACCTTTTCCAACTGCTGCAAGGACAAGGGTAAGATCGTCAAGGACGGAATGGGCTCGTCGATCGCGTCGACGCAGACGAAGATCGCGATCGCCAAGGGCGTGTTCACCGGAGCCCAAGCCGCCTATGCCGCCTTCCAGGCGGGCGCGACGGCAAGCCAGGCGGCGAGCGCGGGCGCCAATGCGATCATTGTCGGCATCGATCCGACCTCGATCGCGATCAGCCTCGCGGTCAACGTCATGATCGAGTTCCTCCTCTCCTCCTGCGACCAGCAGGACATGGAGACGGGCATGCTACGCGGCTCGGGCATGTGCGTCGAGGTCGGCTCCTATTGCTCGTCGAAGATCCTCGGCATCTGCGTCCAGAAGTCGCGCAGCCATTGCTGCTTCAATACCAAGCTCGGCCGCATCATCCAGGAACAGGGCCGCCCGCAGCTGAAGTCGTTCGCGGATGGCTGGGGACCGGTGAAGACGCCGAACTGCCGCGGGTTCACGCCCGAAGAGTTCCAAGCGCTCGACTTCAGCCGAATGGACCTCTCCGAATATTATTCGGAAGTTCAGGCCCGCGCGCAGGCCGACATCCAGTCAGACATGAAGGATCGTATCGATGCCTATATGCAGGCCATCGGCCGCTAGGCGCCGCGCCGTACTCGCGGTGGCGCTCGCCGACGTAGCCGGCATCGCCGGCCTTGCCGCAGCGCAAATATCGCCGGGCATCGACGACAACCCGTCGGCGCGCGAGAAGGTAGAACGCGAGGGCGAAGCGGCGATGGACCGGCTGAAGGGCGCGGTGTCGCGCCGCAAAGCCCAACAGCAAAACGGCCCATCTGACCTGCCGAAGCCGAGCGAGGTCGAACGCCGGCGCGCCTTCGAGGCGATGCGCGACCGTGCCAAGTCGCCAGCGATGGAAGCCCGCGCCCGCGATGCGCTTGAGACCGGCAAAGACCGCTTCGCCGCAGAGCGCGAGGCGATGGCGAAGCGGCTCGGCCAGGCACTCGGGCTCGAAGCGCCCGAGATCAAGGCCGTCGCCGATGCCGGTCCGGCGCCGGCGGCGAAAGGCTGGGTGCCTGTGCTGTTCGTCTCCTCGTCGATGCCGTCGTCAACGCTGCGCACCTATGCAGCGCAGCTCGAGAAGGCACGCGGTGTCCTCGCGTTTCGCGGCATGCCGGGCGGGATGGCCAAGGTCGCGCCGATGGCGAAGCTCACCGCCGAGATTCTCCGCCTCGATCCCGGCTGCGAGGGACCGGCATGCGTGATGCGCGACGTGCAGGTGATCGTCGACCCGCTGGTCTTTCGCCAGCACGGCGTCACCCGCGTGCCCGCGCTCGCCATGATCCCGGGCGATCCGGTGCTCCCCTATTGCGAGCGCGAGGAGGAAAGTCCGCGCGGGAGCCATATCGCTTACGGCGATGCCGCCCTTTCCGGTTTGCTCGAAGAAATTGCCCGCCTCGGCGGAAAAGAGGAGGTGCGCGATGCTCAGTCTCGCCTGGAAGGCCGGTAAGCATCTGGCGATCGGTTTGAAGGGACTGCCGCGGCGCGCAGCCGTTGCGCTCGGCAGTCCGGGGCTCGGCGAGCCCGCGCGCCCCGACCGGCTCTGGAAGGCGACGGCGATCGTTGTGCCACTCGGGCTTCTGACGTGCTGGGCGATGCAGCAAGCCATTCTCGTGATGTCGCCGTCGATCGACGCCTGGGCGGTGCGCGCGGCGCCGGGGCCGATCGAGAAGGGCGATTTCGTCCTGTTCATGCTCTCCCATCCGCTGGCCGGCCCCGAACCGGTCAAGGTGACCAAGCGCGCGCTTTGCATGCCCGGCGAGCGCATATCGCTGATCGAGAAACCGTCGACGATGGAGCCCCACGCCATGGACGGGTGGTATTATTGCGACGGCGTCCTGCTCGGCGTGACCAAGCCCTACGGGCGAAATGGCCAGCGGCTCGACTATTGGCGGCCCGATCACGGGCTGATCCCGCCGGGATTGATCTATGTCGGCTCGCTGCACCCGAGCGGGTTCGACAGCCGCTATTACGGACCGGTGCCGATCGCGCGCCTCACCCGCATGGAGAAGCTGCTGTGATCCGCCCTGCCCTCCTCGCGGCGCTCATCACGGCCTTCCCCGCCGCCGCGCAGCCGACCTCACCCACCCGCGAACCGAAGCAGGGCTATTGGTGGTATCAGGCACCGCCGCCGGTCGAAGATGCGGATGCCGAGCCCGACGCGCTGATGAAGCCGGCGATACCGCCGATGGCGGAACTGGCGACATGGACGCCGCCCAAAATCCGCAAGCTGATCGAGCAGCAACGCGACTATGCAGCGACCGTGCTCACCGTCGACGCGGTCGCGGACTTCTGGCGGCTGCAGGACTTCGCGCGGCGCAAGGCACGTGCGTTCGCAGGCGTGACTCAGATCGCCTTGCTTCAGAACCCCGAACTCAATGCCAAGTCCGCCAACCCGATCGTCGGCGACGCGCGCGCGGCGATGGGTGCCGAGAAGGAAGCGGTTCGCCGCCGGTATCTCCGCGCCCACGCAAGCCAGTTCGCGCTCGTCATGTTCTCGCGGAATTCCTGTGGCTATTGCCGGGTGCAATGGCCGATCCTCGAACGGTTCCGCGAGGAGACGGGCTGGCAGGTCACACAGATGGATCTCGAGCGCCGACCGGAGCTCGGACAGCGCTTCGGCGTCGAGGTGACACCGACGACGATGGTGATCCGCCGCGACAGCTCGGCAAGGATGGTGATCGCGTCGGGTGTCGAATCCTATCCCAATCTCGCGCAGACCACATACCAGGCCGTGCGGCTGATGCTCGGCGACATTCGGCCCGAACAGTTCCTGACCGGCGCGGGCGAGGAAGATGGTTTCTTCGACGCACTCGGCAATGGGCCGGTTTCCGCGACCGATCCCCGTGTGTTGGGCGGCGACCTCGTCGGTGCGGGCTTGGAGCCGCGTCGATGACAGCGTCTATTGCCGAGCAGCGCAGCGCAGTTGGATCAAGCTTTCGATTGATCGGGGTTCATCGCAGATTGCCCATGCTTTGCCAGAAGGCCAACAGCGCCTCGATCGAAGCTCACGAAGGTCTCGCCTCCCAGCCATTGGCCATCGTGGGCGATGACCCCATCAGCGAAGTCTCCACCTTGCTCCAGTATTGCAAGCCCCGCTTCAACAGCCTGTCGGTCCGCTGCGACATTGCCGGCGTCGATAAGCAATCTGACCGATGCAGCGACCCTTGCCGCCTCATAGCGATACACTTTTCTGAGCACCCAGCAGAACTCGCACAAGGCCGGAAGCGTCACAGCAACAAGTTCTGCTTCCTTCAGGAGCTTTTTTGCCAAGGGGCTTTGAACGGGATCGTCCAGCGTTGCGGATCGGACGAGGATATTGGTGTCGGCAGTAATTTTCACAGCTGTCCGGCCCAGCCCTTTTCAATGGCCTCATTCATCTCCTCGATCGAGATGGGCCGCTGGCCTTCCCGCTTGAGTGACCCGAAGAAATCCTCAATCTTTCCGGAAGGCCTGATGGCCCGAATCTTGATTTCACCGCCGGGGAGTTTGTCAAAGCTGATCTTGTCGCCTGGATGGACGCCGAGATGCCTGAGCAATTCCTTCCGCAGCGTGACCTGCCCTTTCGCGGTAATGGTAACAGCGTTCATGTGGCGAGTCCTTTCAATAGCACAAGGTAAGAGCAAATCCCCTTACCTGCAAGGCGAGTTCAGTATGTTGGCGCGATGTGCAAGCGCGCTGAGCATGAGCATCCTAGTCATTTCGCCCGGCATGGCGCAGACTGTCAGCCGCGAGGATGCAGCGCGCGCCGCGATCCATCCGGTCGGAACAACTGCGGCGATGAACCACTGGCTCTCGCGCGTTCCGGTGACGCGCGCTTTCCCGCCGGACTTTACCGAGGAACTGCGCGGACGCAGTTCGGCCTTCGTCGTCGAGATGAGCACCGCGCCCGGCTGCGTTCCCTGCGCCGATCTCTGGACCAAGCTCGGAAGTCTGGGAAGGCGATATGGCTGGCAGGTCCGCGCCATTTCCGCGCAGGAAGCGATGCTGCGATCGGGCCGGCTCGGCTTGCCCTGGATCGGGCATCCGGTCGCATGGGTGCGTCCGATGAACGATACGAACCGGATCATTCCAATCGCCGTCGGGACCGATCATGCGCCCAATTTAGCGCGCAACCTCTATCTCGCCGCGAAGATGCTGACGGGCGTTCGCCCAGCGGTAGGCGTCCGCGCACTCTCGAAATTCACTGGAATCGTTGGGGGCCCGTCGCGATAAGCCGGACGGAACTTTCTTAGCTCTGGCGCGGAATCTGCTTGAAACATCAAAGCCATGATGCATGCTTCATAAGCTGAATCTGGTCTTGTCATTATTGCCTCGCGTCGGGCGTAGGACGCGACCTGAGCGAGATTCTTGTTTTGATAACCGCTCGCGACTATATGAAAACAACGATCCAAACAGGATCGTGTTATGAGTGGAATGATGGCAAACGCTGTAACTCAAGTGCTGACGACGGTGAACGCCCCTTATGGGGCGGCCGTTTCCGCACATCAGCTTGCTGCCATGATCGTCGACTTGAAGAGCGCGATTGACTGCAACGCGCCGGTTTTCGCTTTCTTCTCCGAAGTGCCGCTGAACGTCCAGGAACAGTTCATGGCAGCGATGGGCGTAGACGCAAGTCAAGCGAGCCAAGTCGCCGATAAAATCTCCGAACTTTCGGGCTACACGCTACCGCTGGCGGCCTGACGCCGTGTCTGCAAAGCGGCCGAGCGAATGGCCGGTCCTTTTCAATCTCGCCGTAGATATTCTTGACCATTTCAGGAAGGCGAACGGCTTCGCGCCTCAGTGGAGCTTCGGCGGCGGAACCGCACTGATGCTGCAGATCGATCATCGTGAAAGTCACGACATCGACCTGTTTCTGGACGATCCACAAATCCTCCCATTTCTCAATCCGGAAACGCAAGGCATCAAACTCGATCACGCTCCTGACAGCTATCAGGCAGGCACCGATATGCTGAAGCTTGCTTATCACGATCTGGGCGAAATTGATTTCATCTGCTGCGACAGCATCATTCCAGATCCAACACGAGCGCACGACGTTCAAGGTCATGTCAAACGGCGTTCAAAAGGGACCCCCGATCGGCGTCGAAGAGGGACCCCCTTTTCGGATAATATGATGCTGGTTTGTTGAAGATGGCCTTGCGCTGCGTGCGGCGGAGGGCGGGCGTAGCCCGACCGGAGGCGCGCGCAGCGCAAGATAGATTTTTGAAGGCGCCGAAGGTGGCTGTCAGCTGCGGTTTTTGAAGCGCCAGCTGTCGTTGCCCGTCTCGACGATATCGCAGTGGTGGGTGACGCGGTCGAGCAGCGCCGTGGTCATCTTGGGATCGCCGAACACGGTCGGCCATTCGCCGAAGGCGAGGTTCGTGGTGATGATGACGCTGGTCCGCTCATAAAGCTTGCTGATGAGGTGGAACAGCAACTGCCCTCCCGAGCGGGCGAACGGCAGATAACCGAGCTCGTCGAGCACGATCAGGTCGAGCCGCGACAGCTGCGCCGCCAGGGTCCCGCCTTTGCCGATCCGGGTCTCCTCTTCGAGGCGTGTCACCAGATCGACGGTGTTGAAGTAGCGGGCGCGAGCGCCCCTTCGCACGACATTGGCGGTGATCGCGATGGCGAGGTGGGTCTTGCCTGTCCCCGTGCCGCCGACCAGCACGATATTGCGGCGAGGCGGGAGGAAGGAGCCATCGTGAAGGGAGCGGATCATCTCCTCATTGATCGGTGTGCCCTCGAAGCTGAACCGCTCCAGGTCCTTCACCACGGGCAGCCTCGCAGCCGTCATCCGATAGCGGATGGAGGCTGCATCCCGGTGGGTCGCCTCAGCACGGAGCAGGTCGGTCAGTATCTCCATGGTGGTGCGCTTGCGCTGGAGGCCGGTGGTGACCGCCTCGTCGAACGCCGCCGCCATGCCCTTGAGTCCGAGGCCGCGCATCGTGTCGATCATATCATGCCGCTGCATCATAGCCTCGCAGCAGATCATAGCGGGCACAGTCGGCGAGCGGAGGATGCTGCAGCATCCGGTCTTCCGAAGTGACGATGCTGTGGGGTGTCGCCGGCTCGCGGCGCCGGGAGAGGATGTTGAGGATCAGCTCGTCGCTGGCCGTTCCGTTCGCCAACGCTTCGCGCACGGCAGCCTCTACCGGCTCCAGGCCATCGGTGAGCACCGCCGAGAGGACCCGCACGAACCTGCGATCGGCCTCGTCCCCGGTGCCGAGCCTTCGCCGTAATCGGTGCAGGGCGGGCGGCAGATCCCAGTCCTGGAACGGTGCGCCGTTACGCAGCGCGCCGGGCTTGTGCGCGAGGACCGGCAGATAATGCCAGGGATCGTATATCGTGCGGTTCCGACCGAAGTGGCGCTCATGCTCCCCGACGATCGCATCGCCGCAGCGTATGACGATGCGATCGGCATAGGAGCGCACCTGAACGGTCCGGCGTGCGGCCGTCGACATGACCGAGTAGCGGTTGCGATCGAAGCTGATGAGGCAGGTGCCGGTGACGGCATGCTCGCTCTCATGGAAGCCGTCGAACGGTGCCAGGATCGGCTGCAGGGCCGGTCGCTCCATATCCAGCGCCTCGGCGACGGTAATATCCCCGCGTTCGGGATGGGCATGATGCTCGGCCCAGCGCCGGCACTCGGCCTCCAGCCACCCGTTGAGCTCGGCCAGGCTGGCGAACCGGAGTCGCGGCTGGAAGAAGCGGCCTCGGATCGTCTGGACCTGCTGCTCGACCTGGCCCTTCTCCCATCCCGCCGCCGGCGAGCAGGCGGTCGGCTCGACCATGTAATGATCGGTCATGATCAGGAAGCGGCGGTTGAACACACGCTCCTTGCCGGTGAACACGGCCGTCACCGCCGTCTTCATATTATCGTAGATACCGCGTCGCGGCACACCGCCGAAGAACGCGAACGCCCGGGCATGGGCATCGAACAGCATCTCCTGGCCCTCGCGCGGATAGGCCCGGACATAGGGTGCGCGCGAGTCGCAGAGACGCATATGCGCCACCTTCACCCGCATCGGCTTGCCGGCGATCTCCACATCCTCGTGGCTCCAGTCGAACTGGTAGGCCTCACCCGGCTGGAAGGTCATCGGGATGAACGCCGGTGCGCCTTCGCCAGCATCCTTCCGCCGCGCAGCACGCCAGCGCGCCGCATAGCGGCGCACCGCATCATAGGATCCATCGAACCCCTCGCGCACCAGCAGGTCATGGATACGCGTCATCCGTAGCCGATCGCGGCGGCCGCGACCTTCGTTCTCCTCAAGCAGCGCATCGAGACGATCCTGATAAGGACCGATCCGCGGCAGCGGCTGGACTTTGCGCTGATAGTTGAACGCCGCCTCCGGCGACCGGATCGCTTTGCGGACGACCTTCCGCGACAAACGAAGGTCACGAGCGATCGCCT
Organism: Sphingopyxis macrogoltabida; assembly: GCF_001307295.1. NCBI lineage: Bacteria > Pseudomonadati > Pseudomonadota > Alphaproteobacteria > Sphingomonadales > Sphingopyxidaceae > Sphingopyxis > Sphingopyxis macrogoltabida. The sequence goes on from NZ_CP012700.1 coordinate 3,097,399, forward strand.
TGATCGCCTTACCCGCTGCATGCTCACGCCGAATCCGAACCACTGTCTCCACGATCAACATCCCGTTCTCGCCAACTGATCAAAACCAGTCGGCCGACTAAATCCCCGGGATGAAGGGGTCCTTTTTGCACGCCGATCACCCCACGAAGGGGGTGCCTATTGCACGCTGATCCTCAGTCAACCAGCCATTCGGGCCGGTGCTCCAATACCTGCACAGCAAAGTCGCTGGCCTCGACCTGCTCCTGCTCGCCCTCAATATACCGCAGGAACTGACGATATCCTTCCGGACGCACAGCGAAATCGTCGGGGAGTTCGATATGAACCGAGATGTGCTTCGCTCCGAACGGAATTCCGAACGTGGGCGCCTCGATCGTCCAATAACGACCCGACAGGACCCCGTACATCTCGCCGTGAAAGACAACCGCGCAGGTGCTGACATCGGAGGTGATCGAGCCGCTGACCGAGCGATTGTGCGAGGTGTCGTTGAACGGTTCGTCGTAGATATAATGGATTTTGATGCCATTCGGCAGTTCGGCGGTCTCGTGGCGGGCGAAGGTGCCTTCTTCGCGCCGTTCGGAGATCGGCCGGAACCGCCGCGACCCAGTCTTGCGCGCATGTGTACCCTCCATGTGCCGAACTTCAACGTTGCCCGGCAACGTATAAAAGCGGTGATAAAGATAGTTCGCGAGCCAGAAGCGCTTCTGCAGTGGATCGCCGTCATAGGGATCCTCGACAGTGTTTTGCTCCATCCGGTTGCCAAGGAGCGTGACCTCGGTCCAGTCGGCATCGAGCGAGCGCTCGCCTTCACTGGCGATCAGCCCCGTCACCTCGACGACATCGCCGATGTCGTTTCCGTCGGTGTCGAAACGGCGTAGGCGACCGTAGACGCCTTCACGTTCGCACAGGATGGTCTCGTGAACACGGCCGTCCTTGCAGGAGCGGTAGCGCAGGCCCCGCTTGTTGGACGGGAGCGACGCGACCTTGGCGCCCATTCCGAAATTCTTGTCGAGACCCTTTTCTTTGCGGATGGACGCCGCGAGATTGGTCATCCGTGCAAGCTCTTCCTCATCCATCCCAGGACCGTTGTTCCAGATCGTGAGCTTGGGGGTGCCTTGAACGTCGCTGACAAGGAATTCTACCTTTCCGTCCTCAGGCGCATCAGCGGCCGCTTCAAGAGCGTTTTTGAACAGCTCGCGGACCATCATGACCTTGGGACAGCGTTCGATCGTGCTGGTGACCAGAAAGTCTTGGTCATCGACGCGAATGGCTGAAACCTGACTATCGGCGCTCATGCTCTCTCCTTAGAGTTTGAACCGGGCTCTCCGACGGGCATTCGGTCCTTGGAACCGCGCCTCGACCTTCCCGACCTCGTCCCGCAATGCCTTCAGGATCCTCTTCACCTCGGCTTCGTCCCAAGCGTAGAGCTGCGTATTCGAGAGATTGCCGATCCGCTCGATCGCTTCGAGAGCCTTGTCCGTGCGATTCTCTGCCAGCTCCCGAAACTTGCCCCTCTTCTTGTCAGTATCCGCCATTTTTAACCTTCTGAAGCATGCATGATTCGCATTATGCCTACGCGAAAATATCATATTCGTCTAATACTGTGGAAAATATGATGCGCTGCCTTACATAATTTGCGGAAAAATTGGTGCAAATTTCCTCAATATGGATCGCAATCTTATGACACACTCCCCAATGGATGGCCCATAGAAAGGCACAAGGCGGAACGCTCCACAGCGGCAATGAGAGGATGACCCGAGCATTTTTAATAGTTATGGAAACGGTGCAGCGTCAGAACGGTGAGATCAGCAATTGCAGAACAGATATGTTGGCGACGCCGGCGACTATGTAAAGCTCGCCCTCCTTCGCGCGTTGTCGCCAGGCTTGAAGCTTGGCGTTGCTTGGTATTTGTACCCAGATGAGGGCCACAATGATGATGGGAAGCACATCGCGTATCTGAAAAACGCGTCACATTGGCGCCATCTCGACCCCACGCTGTTTGATCATCTTGGCAGTATCGTGGAGTCGGGTCGAAATGTTGCGGCGATCGAGCGCAGGTGCGGATTGGAGGCCATGTATTCTAGCGAATTGCTAGATCACCAAAAGCTTCATTCTCGACTCCGGTCAGATGCACGCGCAGACTGGTTCGCCCGTGTGAACCAACAAATGCAGAACTGCGAGCTTGTCTTTGCCGATCCAGACAATGGCCTAACCGACGACCAGCCAGCACGTCGTAGCAAGCCTCGCTTCGGGAAGAGCCTGCCTATCACAGAAGCGCTTACCCTCGCGGCAGGCCGATCCGCGCTGATCTACCATCATAATAGCCGGTTCAAGGGTGGCCATGATCTTGAAGTCGATCATTGGCTTGGCAAGCTCGGCGAGAACAGTCTCGCCATCCGTGCCAACGCCTACAGCTGCCGAACGTTCTTTCTCGTCAATCCCACAAAGCTTTTGGTGGAACGGGCGCGCGCCTTCTGCGCGACCTGGCGCGATCACAAAGTTCGCCTGCACAAAAGAGCTGGCTCGTCCGCCTCGTCCTAAAATTGGCTCGGCGCCCTCCGATTTCCCATCTGTCCGATCGAGCCTAAGTGGCGTAACATAGTGGAGTCTCCCTCAACTTATGCAGCTCGGCCGAGCCGCGTCGGACAAATTTGAGTGAGATAGTTTTTGCCTTCCGTTGGAGCCAAGGGTTTTTGTCAGGATGATCATCAAGCCATTCCTGACCTCAAAACTGATCTGGACGAGGGTAATCTGCTGATGCTGCTCGACCTTTTCTCTCCGACTGCGGAGAATAGCAGATTGGCCATTACCGATCAGGAATCGAGGGTGGCTGCGAAACCTGCTCATCAACGGCCCAAATCTAGTGCCGATCTGACGCCGCTCTTCGTTCATCCTAACGAAGTGCTGTTTCTCGATATCGAAACTACTGGGCTGAGCCGCTATTATGACTATGTAACGCTCATCGGCTTCGCCATCGGCGGCAAATATGAGGTCGTTCTTGCGGGAGAGGATCCTCAGCCATTTCTTAATGCGCTCGCAAACGCTCACAGTTTGGTCACATTCAACGGCTCGGGATTCGACCTCGCATTTTTGGAAGATCTGATCGGAGAGATCCGGTGGCCCGCGCATCATGTCGATCTTCGATATAGTTGCCGGTCTATGGGGCTATCGGGAGGCCAGAAAGAGATAGAACGGATTCTGGGTATCGATTGCCGCGCCGGTGTTGAGGACGTCGACGGGGCAGGCGCGGTTATTCTCTGGCACCGCTACATGCGCGGCGATCGGATCGCTTTGCGGCAACTTATCGAATATAATCGTGCGGACATCCAAGCGATGCAGCTAATTCTCGATCACGTAGTTCGAGCGCGGACGACTAGCGACCTATTCTTACGGCCAGATCAGTTGCGAGGCTTATGCCTCGCGCGATTGAAACGATCAGGTTTCGCAAATGCCGATGCAGTCCTGCCCCCGCCTCCAACAGATCTTCGCAGCGTCGTTCACTTTATGGACTTGTTCGGAGGCACGCCTGCTGAGACCGCAACCGTGGTCGGCCTCGATCTCACCGGGTCGGCAGAACGGCTTTCCGGCTTTTGCCGCATGCGCGGATGCGAAGCCGAGACAACTACATTAGGCGACGACTCTGCGATTATCGATGCCGTCTTGGCGTCTGAACCGGATCTGGTTTCGATCGACTCACCGCTCTGCTTGCCGGTGGGCAGGACTAAGGTGACAGACGACGACCCCGCCCGAAATGAGGCTGGAATTTTGCGAGTCAGCGAGCGGATACTCAAACGGAGGGGCATCAACGTCTATCCCTGCCTGTTGCCGAGTATGCAAAAGCTTACCGAGCGCGGAATCAGGCTGGCGGCCGCCCTGCGCAATCAGGGCTTGCAGGTGATCGAATGCTATCCTGGTGCTGCCCAAGATATCATGGGGATCCCACGCAAGGGTGCGGGTGAGGAATGGTTGAAGCTAGGACTGTCGGAATTTGGCGTCACCGGACGGTTCAAAAACGACAAGCTCACGCATGACGAACTTGATGCGATTACCTGTTCTCTTGTAGGGTTTTTCCATCTGGCTGGCCGCACCGAAGCGCTCGGCGGAGAAGGCGAAGAACCGATGCTAGTACCAAAGATATGAGCCAAGCCCGCGTGATCGTGATTAGCGGTGAAGTGGCCGCAGGGAAGACAACCGCGGCGAAATTGCTTCGCAGCCAAGGGTTCCAATATGCACGCATAAGTCAGGCAATTCGGACGCGCTGGGACGGCTCATTTGGGGAAAAGCCGCCCCGAAGCTGGTACCAAGACATGGGGATGCAGCTGCATCGCGAAATCGGGCAGTGGGCGCTGTGCCAAGAGACCCTCGATCTCATACCCGACCCCTCGGTGGATTTCGTGATCGACGGCGCCCGATGGCATGAGGACATATCTTTTTTCAGGACGCAATTTGGATCGGATATGCTACATATCCACCTAGTCGCATCCGCCGACGTGCGCAAAATGCGCTTCGACGCGCGCGAAAAGGATGTCTCTTTCGAAGAGGCTGATGCAGACGAGGTCGAGCTTGAGGTCAAAGAGCTGAACCTGAATGCCGACATGGTCTTCGATAATAGTACGAACGATCTCTCCAAGCTGGAAGAGTTTATCAATTTCGTCATGAAAAAGGTTTGAATCATGCCCGTTAGCATCGTCGTCGGTGGCCAATATGGATCCGAAGGCAAAGGCAAGGTAGCGCTAGCGCTAGCGCGGCAGGAACGCGGCGAAGCTGTGGTGGTGAGGGTCGGCGGCCCCAATTCCGGTCATACCGGTTATGACCGAAGCGGGCGGCGCTGGGTATTGCGACAGCTCCCCGTTGCAGCGGTCGACGGAGTTCGCCTGATCGTGCTCCCCGCGGGATCTTATCTTGATCCCGACCTGCTACTTGAAGAAATCGCATCGCTGGGCCTTGCCCCGGAGGATGTTGCCATTAGTCCGCAAGCGCGCGTCATTACATCTGGACATATCGACCATGAGGTGAACTCCAAAATCAACCAGTCCATCGGCTCAACCGCGACTGGTACCGGTGCTGCGGTCGTCGCGGCCATTCAGCGGGGCGCGCCAGATGCGGGCCCGGCCGCTGCCTTCGCTAAGAATGACGATCGACTTAAACCCTATGTCAAATCCACGATTGACCTCTTGCGCCAAGCTCTGGACGAAGGTCGCCGGGTCATCATCGAAGGAACGCAGGGCTTTGGGCTCTCTCCGCTCCATTCCCCGCATTGGCCCAATGTGACGAGCCGCGACACCAGTGCAGCGGGCTTCCTATCGGAAGCCGGCCTGGCGCCCACTGATGTCGACGATGTAACACTTGTGCTGCGATGCTGGCCCATTCGGGTATCGGGAAACTCGGGGCCGTTGGAAACCGAGACCGATTGGGAGACGGTAACGCGTGAAAGCGGAGCGCACATCGATCTCAGCGAATTTACGAGTGTTACCAAGAAATTACGAAGAGTCGGCCGCTTTGAATTCGATATCGCGAAGCAAGCGATCGCGGTGAACATGCCGACGAGGATCGTCCTCAATCACCTCGATCATGTCGATTGGCGCTGCCACGACGGCGCGCTTACAGGTGCAGCGCAGGAATTCATTCACTTTGTCGAGCGGGGGCTGAACCGACATGTCGATTGGGTTGGCACGGGTGTGGACAGCTTTGTCAAGCTGGGCCTGCTATCTGCTCTTCGGGCCTAAGCCTGTTCCCGCCGTGCCGAAAGCCCAGCCAGCCGATGCCCGCTCTTTGGACCCGGCAACGACGAAGAAAGACTTCGATGATCGAGCGGATTGGTGGGAATTCACGGATCCTTTTGATGACTTGGACCCGGCGCTACTGACGGCAGAACAGATCAACAATTATGCGCGTGTTACCGGTCTTATTCGGCCTTTTGATGAGAAGCTGTTGAAGGGAGCCACCTACGAGATCGGCGTAGGGGGCAATGTATATTCTTGGGATGACAAGAAAAAGAAGAAGGTCTTACCGGTGGCAAATGTCGGCGAGAGCGGAATCGTTCTCGAGGCGAACTCGATCACGTTTGTCGAGACCGACGTGGAGTTTCGCCTACCGCAATATATCGCGATGCGCTTTAACCTTCATATCAAGCTGGTTCATCGCGGTCTCCTGCTCGGCACAGGCCCGATCGTCGACCCGGGTTTTCGGGGACGCCTGCTTATCCCCCTGCACAATCTGACGAGTCAGCCGCTTACCATCAAACAGGGCGAGAAAATCGTCTGGATTGAATTCACCAAAACCTCGTTTGGCCAGTCATCGGATCGCGAGGGCTATCGCAAAGAGCTCCCGAACTTCAAAGTCTTTCCGAAGAACAAAAGATGGATCGAGGCGGAGGCCTACCTACAAAAAGCCAACTCGGGCAATCCTATCATGAGCTCGATTTCTGGATTTATTTCCAAAACTAACAAACAATTAAAGAGAAACACCAGATGGGTGAATACGCTCGGAATTACGGGCTTCATAAGCATTGCGCTGACCGTGTTTGGCGGTCTCTACGCAAGCTTGACCGTCCTCAACAATGCATGGACCGCTGTGAACACAGACGTTGCTCAGCGCAAGGAGCTAGAGGCCCGGCTACAACGTCTTGAACGATGCTTAAAGACCGCGAAGGTTACGAACAAACCGCCCACACCCGACTGCTGATCGCTGAGTTCTAGCGGGCGTCGATTGAATTGATGTTCGGAGTTTGCGCTTGGCGCCCATTGGCGCGGCGAGCAAACGCCGATCGTCTATAGCCAGAGATGAAACAGACTTATCGGCCCTGGCTCGCAGCTATAACTATCCCCCACATATCTGAAATCCCGTCGATGCGACGACTGCTGGGCAGTCGGGTGGAGATCGGGCCTTGCTACGGGGTGGGAAAGCGTCTGCATTGTGTCTGAACGCGCGCGCGCGCATTTGATGAGATGGGGTGCGAGCCTACTCGTCACGCTCGAGCCATCGCGGACATAGGCTAGCATGATCGCCGATCGGTGCGCCCAAGCATATTCCCCGGCAACAAAGCGCGCGATGCCCTCTTTGCAGTATAGGCTAACACGCTTTGCGTTCGGATGGTCGATGATCTTGCACTCGACTAAGAATGGGAAATTGCGGTTGCCGACGGTGAATACGAGCGACAGATCGGGTCGCCCTTCGATTTTGGCGCCGTTATAGCTCATCGACTCCCGGCCCCGGTGCACTGAGTGGACCAGATCCTTCCAAAGCTTCTGTGTTTGGCAGAAATGATTGAGTCGTGGCTCGAGGAGGGCGTTGACCTCAGCCTCGTCTCCGCTAAGCAAAGCCGGAGCTCCATTGGCGAGAAGCTCATGCCATGCCAGCGAGATCGTCTCGAGGATGATCTTCAAATGACGATCGTCGATCTGAACCAGAGGCAAACGCACACCGCTGGTTAGCTCCGCTATATGGTTGGGGCGCGCCTGCTTGACCGCCATATTATGTAGTGCGCCTGCCCGACAGAAAATCGACATTATCCCAAATAATGCGCCGCGCAACGAGACGCGCTTGGCTAACCGACCAATAGCGCGCCTGATTAAGCCGGCCTACGAAGAGGCAATCCAATTGCTCATCCCAATACAGGAGTTCGCTTGCGGACATCGTGTCTGCCATATGCCGCATCGCTTCCATAAGCGGCCGATCGGCCGACGCCTTTCTCTCCCCTGCGCCGGCTGCAACCGCGATAAATTGCCAAGGCGACAAAGGCGGCGCCTCCACAGCCGTGATAGTAAACTGGCGACCGAAATTCTCACCCCAAGGAGCTAGCTCAGCTTCCAACCGCTCGGAGAAAGCTGCTCGAGCAAGTGCGCCAACGGGCGCCCGAGCTGCGATTCGGTTTTTGCCGAAGGGGAGCGCAAAGGCGAGTGTATCGGAGATCACCTGAATGTCATCGGGTGTGAGATTGAACAGTGACCCCACCCACTCGTCGACTTTCTGCCAAACCTCGGGTGTTTCGGCGTCTGCGAGCTCAGCAAAAAGCGCGGTAGCGCATGCGCGATTCTCTGCCGTTAGCGTCTCGAAAGGCAGCAACGGAGCTTCTTGGATAACAAATTTCTCGACCGGGTCGCGTTCAACACCGAAGCCCCCGCTTGTGATCAAGGCGTGCCAGAGCGCGATTTTACTACTGATGATCAGGCAAAGATATTTGACCAGATCGGCGGCCGATTCCTGCCGATGCGCGGTGTAGCCGTAATAGCTTTGGTTGAATGTCAGGTCTTCTAGCGAAACGGCTGTCTTGATCCGCCCGTCTCTGGCGTCGGGGGATTTTTTCACTAGCAGCATCGGCCCAGTATAAAGGCTCAGCGAGCGCCGCTGATCGAGACGCGGCATGCCCAGATCACGAAACAGTCGGAAGCTCGACGTGTCCAAGAGCACGCCGCGAAACGCCTCGTGATCCAGTAAAGGCAAGTCGAGCATTTTCTCCGCGGAATAGCCGGGCAGATGGTCTTCAAGGGGATTGGGCCTGCTACCTTCAAAGAGATTTCCGAAGCCTTTTCCGGCGCAGTTCGGTTGGTTGACAGTACCGCCATGCAGACCCTGCCAATATTCTCCAAATGTCGAAAATTGCGTCGCGGACAATCGCTCGAAGATGTCGAGGTCGAGCCGCGTGCCCCGAAACAGGATTTTCAGTAGCTCGGGTCTTTGTCTTAGCTCGTCGATTGCGATGGTTTCGGTATTGGTCGGGTCGATCCTCCACCCTCCGCTGGCAGTAAGTGGGCCTTCTAGATGGGGGCTGACGTACCGAAAAGCGGCGCCCGCGGCGGAGCACCGATTGCGAGCGAAGAACAAACAAAATGGCGCAGCCACTTTGGGCCAAACCTGCGATTGGCGAACCTCTGCGCCGTTCACCACACCGGTAATATCGATAGCCCGGCAGAGCGCCGCAAGCGCCTTGTCCATGCCTTCGCCACGTTGGAATAGCAGGCGACCATGCAAGGCGAAGGCGATCTGTCCGTCCGGTTTCGCCCATTCCATGGCGCGCCAGACAAATGGCAAATCAAGCGCTTCGTTGGGAAGCGGCGCCGCGATCCGGTCGTTCAATCGTTCGCGGGCGATCTGAGCTGTTCGCTTGATGACCGATGGCCAGTCGGCGAGACCTGTTGCGGAAGACCAGGGCGGGTTCCCGATCACCAGATCATATTGGCCAGCGTGCTCGGGGCCTACTTGGTCGCCCAAACTTCCGAGGCTGCCATCTGCTGCCTCGTCGCTCTGACCGAGTTCAAAAATGACGGTCTGACGAAGATCGCGGCTGAACTTGAGCTTCTCGACAGGCTTGGGTGCAGCATCGAGTTCGATCGAAATTAAATAAAGACCAAGTGCCGCGAAGCGCAGCGCGGAGTCATTGATATCAAATCCGCGGATTTGATCGTAGAGAATCTGGCGGAGAGCCTTCGTATCGGGCCGTTTGCCATCATGCTGCCAACGCTCTTTTACGATTTGCCGAAACGCGGTGATCAAAAAAACTCCCGCCCCCGCCGCCGGGTCCAATATTTTCGCCGTGTGCGCTACGCCTTCGCGCCGCAAGGTCGCGAACGTCGCATGAACCATAAGATCGGCGATGTGCCTTGGGGTATAGTAGCTGCCCTCCTTACGCTGCTTGTCCTTCTGGTGCCGGCCCAAGTAGCGCTCATAAGCTTGACTCAGAACCCCCACGGGGATGTGTGCAAAGTCGAGCCTTGCCCAATCCTCCGCCCATTCGATCGGCAATTGCCCGTCCGGGGCCCGCCGCATGATGTTTCCAACGGTCTGGAACGCCGCTTCCGGAATGGAGTGGATACTGGCATCCGACAGCGGCAGGAAATCCCCGTTGAACGTTTCATCAAGCCAGACCGACACCTTTGCCGCGCTTGCAGCGCTGTCGAAAAGGTGGTTGATTCCGCCATCGCAAGCTTGGCTAACAGTGCCGGGCAACAGCCCGCGATCAGCCAAGAAGCGCGTAAATAGCGCTCGCCCCACTAGCGAAATAGCGTCCCCGTCGTCGATTTTCAGAGCCACGAGGGCATCAAGCGCTGCCGTCAAAAGGTTCAAAATTACGTCGCTGATCCAGACCTGACGCGACGACGCATTCGGCCGTGTATTAGCGATGAATGGGATGACCATGCCAAGGTCGTCCAGCTCTTCGGAAATTGCCCGCGTTGCGTCGAAGGATTCGTTGTCCAGGCCGACGCTGTGAAAGCTGAGCCTTCCCATCTGGAGCACCGCGATGTACGGGGCGTCGCCGCGCATGGCGACCAAGCGCCGGAGACGCGCCAATCCCTCCGGGTCACCCGTCACCGCGTCGCCATCGACAAGCATAAACAATGGCCCGCTCTGCCACTCGTACACGCCCATCAGTGCCGAAATTGGATCGGTCTTCCCTGTTGATCGTGCTGCTGACAGCGTGGCGTAAGGCAAGAGGTGAACTTGGTCACCCTCATCATCAAAGTTGAGGAAGCAGGCTGGGTCCCCCCCGTGCTCCGCTATGATATCCTTGAACGGGATCATTTGGTTCAGCGCAGTAGATTGGGGCGGAATCGGGAATGAAGCACGGTTTTGCCGCTACCGTCGCTCATGGTGCCCCCTGAAAATTGCGGCGACGCCCTGCCGCTCGTAATCAGTTATCGCGAGCGGACTCTTCATGCAACCGCAATGATCTAAAACCGGCTCGCGCATCGGCAGAATGACTGCTTTGAAGCGCATCCAAATCGATGATCGAACGACCGACTTCGGGCGCAAATCGGACGCCGCCGCCATCGCCTCCCCTGCTGTTCTCAAGCCACAGCCCAGACTTGGTTGATCACTTTCGCTGCCAGCGCAATTTGTTAGCGTCCGCGCTCGTGGTGTAATTTCCGGTGTAGGCGATGGTGTATTCCGGGGTGGGGCATGCCCCACCCCGGAATGCGGCGTCGCTGGTGGCCACCGGGTTCATCGTTATGGTGGAGTTTGCACACTTCAACCGTGACGAAGAGGAGTTCCCGATGACCGAGGACAGATTACTGATCGAAGAGCTGGCTGCAAAGGGCGGCCAACCGGATTTTTTGCGCACCATCGCCGAGAACGTGCTGCAGCTGATCATGGAGGCCGACGTTGATGGCCTGATCGGCGCGGGTCGCCACGAACGCAGCAGCGAGCGCGCGACCTGGCGCAACGGCTATCGCGACCGTTCGCTGGATACCCGGGTAGGCACGCTGAACCTGAAAATCCCCAAGCTGCGTGCTGGGTCCTATTTTCCGGGCTTCCTTGAGCCCCGCAAGATGGTCGAGAAAGCGCTGGTTGCGGTGATCCAGGAAGCGTGGATCGGCGGGGTCAGCACCCGGCGGGTCGATGAACTCGTCCAGGCCATGGGCATGACCGGCATCTCCAAGTCCACCGTCTCCAAGCTTTGCAAGGACATTGACGAGCGCGTCCATGCCTTTCTGAAACGCCCGCTCACCGGCGAATGGCCGTATCTCTGGCTCGATGCCACCTATCTCAAGGTACGCGAAGGCGGGCGGATCATCAGCGTTGCCGCAATAATCGCCATGGCCGTCAACACCGAGGGCCGGCGCGAGATCGTCGGCCTGCATATCGGCCCCTCGGAAGCGGAGGTCTTCTGGTCCGACTTCCTGAAGGACCTTGTTCGGCGCGGTCTTACCGGCGTGAAGCTGGTCATCTCCGATGCTCACGAGGGCCTCAAGGGCGCGATCACCCGCGTCATGGGCGCCACCTGGCAGCGCTGCCGGGTGCACTTCATGCGCAATGCCCTGTCCTATGTGCCCAAGGGCCAGAACACTGTCGTCGCCGCCGCGATCCGCCAGGTCTTCCTGCAGCCCGATCAGAAAAGCGCAACGCAGGTCTGGCGACAGGTCGCCGACCAGTTGCGCACCCGTTGGCCCAAGCTCGGCGCCTGCATGGACGAGGCCGAAACCGACGTGCTCGCCTACACCGGCTTCCCCACCCAGCACCGCACGAAGTTACACTCAACCAATCCGCTCGAGCGGCTCAACAAGGAGGTCAAGCGCCGCGCCGACGTCGTCGGAATCTTCCCGAACGAAGACAGCATCATCCGCCTCGTCGGGGCTGTGCTGATGGAGCAGAACGACGAGTGGCAGCTCCAGCACCGATACATGCAGATCGAAGGCATGGCCGAACTCAACCAACCCATGATCGAGGAGGAAAATCAGCCCCTACACATCACCGCCAAAGCCGCCTGACGATGGCCCACGGCCACAGCCGAAATTACACCACCTTGACGGACGCGACCCGCAATTTTGTTCTCCGGCAGAAACCGCCCGTAATGCTGGGCGACCACATCTGCGGTATCTTGAATTGCATAGCCCGCCTGCTCGTACGATCCGGTTTCTTTGAGGATATGCGTGGCAAGAACATCGCGCACATTATGAGGCCCATGCGGCAACAATCCCTCAATCGCTCCACGCTTGGTATAGGGGTTGAAAATCCCATAGCGCTGAATGGTCAGCCGCCATGCTTCATAGAATGCAGACTGGCTGTATGCGGCTTCTCGGCTGGTGGATTTTACCGTCTTCACAAAGAAGTTGCCGGGATCCGGAGCACCGTTGAGCAGAACCGGGCGATGTATCCGGATATATCTATCAATAAAGCGATAGAGATCTCCAACGTCCGGCAGCAGCAGCCGATACGGCCGCTTCGCGAAGAAAGAGGAATTCGCGTTCTTGAAGGCCGCAGCGGGGATGAGCACCTCCCACCCCTTCTCCTTGGTGCTCCAGCGCAGTTCGCCGCACCTCTGCGCTTCAAGCTGGCGCTCCGACCTCGGAGTCCCGCCACGCGGACAAAGGAGCAGTTCCCGCATGTTTCGTTGTCGGATGCCCAAATGCAGCCCGAGCCGGATCAAGAGCAACGAACGCATGGCTTCGGCTGCCGGACGAGGATAGCGCCCCGCAGACGGCATCAACCGTACAATCTCCTCCGCGATCCGCCGATACTCGCCGATGGGGCTATCCGCCTCCAGCTCGACCATAATCGGTTCGAACGTATCGCGATGGACCTTTGCGACACGCTGAATCTCTTTCGCTCGGACCATGCCGTGAGAGTAGAAGGCCTCGCAAACCCCGTCCCAATCCGATTGCGCAGCTTGGATGTCCGCTTCCGACACCAACCCGGGGATCTGGCGCAGCCTATGCGCCAGATCCGGTCGCTGCCGGAGCCAGCCGGTGTCCGCGCGGGTCATCGCCAACCCAAGCTGCACCATGTTGACTTCCCAGATAGTAAAGAAGCCGCGCCGCCGCTCTCGCCATCTTACGTACCAGTCCCAGACGGCAGGAAAAACCAGCAGAGCGACGCTGAGCTTGGCGAGTGGCACGCCCAAACCAGCGACTGCCCCGTCGGGCGACGCGGCGAGCGCGCCGAATAGCAGTCCAAGATGATCGACTTTTTGAAGCGCGGTCTGCTCATTCCAGACGCCGTTGCGCTGATAACCGATCTCGGTAAGCGTCGCCGTCTTGAATTGAATGAGATGTGCGACTTCCTCCGCCAACGCTCGCGGGGCATCGCGCGATGTCGACACGAGTTCGAGTTCGATGTCATCCAGTTCGCCGAGGTCGAACTCTTCGGCAGGCTCAACCGGGACCTGCGGCCGAATGTTGTTCAGATCCGGGAAGCGAAGCGCATAACGTTGCCGCATGGCCATGGCCTGATAGCGACGATAGTCGGTGGCGCCGGAAATAATGACCTTCCGTACCCAGTCCAAAATCTCGCGGCGCTCGCGAAGGGGGCGCCTGTCAAAATCATTGGGCAGATGCCAGGCCATCCGGCGGCGTTCCGCCACACTCATCTCGCCGAGTTTGGTATGCCCGCTCCCCGCTCGCCCGGTATGCGGAAGCTTGGCGGCGAAGTAACCGGCCGGAAGGCGATAGCGCGTCTCGATGCGGCTCAGAATTTCCAGGCTTGTAACGGATCGCGGTACCTTTGTGCCAGCGACCCAATGCACGATGGTCTTCCGGTCGATACGGTCCTTTGGTCCAATAATCGCTTTATGCAGATGCCACGCGGTGTCGCCGTGCCGCTCCATATGCAGCGCCAGCGCCTCGTGGAATATGTCCCGATCGCCCCACATGGTCGAGTTCGGCTCGGGAAACTCCACGATAGCGCGCGGCTTGGGACCGCGTTTCTTATTTGGTTGGGCCGGGAGCACTGGTGCTTTGGAAATTCGCTTGCGACGGCTCTTGGGAATCATGAAATGGATGCGATCCTGTAATCAGTTACGGCGTGGGGTTGGGCTCCTTACAGGAACAAAATGATTTCGGAAGCTCAATGGGCCGAGTGCGGATGATCGATAGAAGGTGCTTCTATCGATCATAAAATACCGCTATCGTGATCGATAGAAGGGCTCGGTATCGATCATGCAGTGGAATTGGCAACAAGCAGACTGGCCGTCATTCCGTTATTCCCCTTCCCTCCTCCAGGATGTGGAGGCCAGTTTCCTAAAGGGAGCCGGCGTTGTCATCGGCGCACTACATCACGTCGATCAGGAAGCGCGGCAGGGTTTAACGCTGGACCTCATCTCTCAGGAAACGATCGAGAGCTCAGCGATCGAGGGTGAGATTCTGGATCGCGCAAGCGTGCAGTCGTCCCTCGCCCGCCACTTGGGCCTGACTGCTGAAAAACGGCGCGTCGGCAATGCCGAGGCGGGCGCCGCCGAGCTCATGGCGGACCTGTTTCAACGCTACGCAATGCCCTTGAACGACGAGCTTCTGTTCAACTGGCACGCAATGCTGATGAACGGCAGGCGCGATATCGTCGACGTCGGGCGTTATCGAACGCATGAGGATGCGATGCAGATCGTTTCGGGCCCTCTCCATGCGCCGCGCGTCCACTTCGAAGCACCGCCCTCATCTGAGGTCGCGGGGGAGATGAAAGCCTTCATTGCCTGGTTCAACGATAGCGCACCGGACGGGAGGAAGCCGCTCGGCCCCGTCTTGCGCGCTGGCATTGCTCATCTCTGGTTCGAAAGCATCCACCCCTTTGAGGACGGCAATGGACGTATCGGGAGAGCGATCGCGGAAAAGGCTCTCGCGCAAGCCCTGAACGCGCCCACACTGACCGCTCTGGCCAAAACCATCCATCGGCATCGCAAAGACTATTACGCCGCTCTTCATAGAGGGAGCCGCGATCTCGGGATCGACGACTGGTTGAACTGGTTCGGAGCGATCGTGCTGGAAGCGCAGGAACGCACCCTGCTCGAGGTTCGCTTTTTGATCGGAAAGACACGCCTGTTCGACAGCATCCAAGGGCAAATCAACGAACGACAGGAGAAAGCTATCCTACGCATATTCGCGGAAGGCCCTGATGGCTTCACAGGTGGATTGAGTGCTCGCAACTATCAAACGATCACCGGCGCCGCTCCTGCGACGGCTACGCGCGATCTAACAAAGCTGGTCGAGCTCGGAGCGCTTTACCGAACGGGTGAGCATCGCCATGCTCGCTATCACCTCAAGTTCTTGGCTGAGGTCATCTGAAGAACGATTTACCGCACAGGCATTTGGCCATATGTGGCCAATAAATCTGCGACATACGGACAATCTATCCCTATCATTTCAGGCCCTGACCGTGTGAGAAATAACGGGGCCGACGACCTAAAAACCTTTGGCCTGTTTGCCGTTTACGTGTGGGAGGCCCCAACGAAAACGGAAAGAATAAAAAGACACAAGATCAATATTTTAGAAGAACCAATGACTCTTAATCAGCGGGTCCTAGGTTCGAGCCCTAAAAAAAGTGCGTCCACCATTTTTCCTTTGGAAATCGACGGCACCCTCATCGATCGAACCGTGAGCCCGGCTACGAAGTGGGCCAGCCATCCTATAGTGTCCGTCATTGGCCGTATAGCGGACCGGTAACTTTCGGAAGCAAGCTCGAAATAGCGGCTATAACTGCCGAGCCCTACCCGATGCCCGAATTGGCGGCATAGACCGTCCGCATTTAGGGCCATGGCTCATGCATCAGAGCCGGAAGTTCGAGGTTTGCAGCGAGCGCGAAGGGTGAGCAGAAAGCCGATCCACGAGCCGCAATAAAGGGACAAATCGACAGGATAGTCGAGCATGCCGGCGGAGCTGGCTGATGACGTGGGCACTGGACCGGAGCAAATGATCGCCGGCGCCGCTGACGGGTTCGGTGACTTCTTGAGTTTGCGACTGTCTGCGCGTGTGAAAGTTCCCACGCGCGCCATTGCAGTTCCATTCATGTCCCGATCTTCACCGCTACTCTGCGGCGCAGGGGGCCTGCCCAGCCCTTCTGCGGAGACGGCCCGAATCGGGCCCGTCCAATGCTGGCGGGAGGCTGCGGCATTTTTACCGGTTCTTGCGCCCCTCGATCAGTCCGTCAACGAGGCTGGGGTCGGCGAGGGTCGAGGTGTCGCCGAGCGATCCGAAATCATTTTCGGCGATCTTGCGCAGGATGCGGCGCATGATCTTGCCCGAGCGGGTCAGCGAAGCGGATTGGGCAAGCGCCATGTCCCTTGCACAGGACCGCTTCGGCGGCCTGGACATATTGGTCAACAACGCCGGCCTCTTCCTGATGAAATCGCTCGCGGATACCACCCTCGACGATTGGCGGCGCATCCATACCGTCAATGTCGAAGGGGTATTCCTCGGCTGTCGCTATGCGGCCCCTCTTCTCGCGGAACGGGCCAGCCTTTGGGCCGCCGGTGGTTCGATCATAAACCTGTCTTCGGTCGCCGGGCTGATCGGTTCGCCGAACACCAGCTGCTACAATGCGTCCAAGGGCGCCGTTCGCCTGTTCACCAAGGGGGTCGCCATTGAACTCGCCAGCCAAGGCATCCGCGTCAATTCGGTCCACCCCGGCGTCATTGACACGGTGATGGGCAGCGAACTGGTGGCGGGATTCTCCGATCGGCTCGGTGTCGTCGAGAGCGACGCCCGCGTCGCGGTAGGCGGACTGCACCCGCTCGGCCGCTTCGGACGCGATGCCGATGTCGCCGCCGCGGTTGCCTTTCTCGCTTCGGACGACGCCGCTTTCATGACCGGCTCGGAAATGGTCGTCGATGGCGGCATGACGGCCCAATAAGATTCGGCGGCCGGCTCCGCATTGCGGGACCGGCCGTCGACCATCATCATCAGCCAGTCGGTCTTCAGTCGCGATTGACGTCGACAACAGTTCGGCCGCGAATTTCCCCGGCCAGGATACGCGGCGCGCGCTCGATCACATCGGACAGCCCGATCTCCTCGACCATCGCCTCCAGCTTCGCTACGTCGAGATCGGTCGCGAGGCGCGCCCACGCCTCTTCGCGCGCCGCCATCGGCTGCATGACGCTGTCGACGCCCGACAAGGTGATGTCGCGCAGAATGAATGGAAACATCGTCGCGGGAAAGTCGATCCCATGCGCAAGCCCCGTGGCAGCGACCACGCCGCCATAACGAATGCCTGCGATGACATTGACCAGCGTATGACTGCCCGCCGTATCGATGGCGCCCGCCCAGCGCTGCCGCTGCATGGGTTCGCCGGGTGCCGCCAGTTCGGCCCGGTCGAGGATTTCCGCGGCGCCGAGCGATTTCAGATAATCCGCCTCGCTCATCCGGCCCGTTGCGGCGACGACCCGATAGCCGAGCTTGCTGAGCAGCGCGACCGCCACGCCGCCGACGCCGCCGCTCGCCCCGGTGACCAGAATATCGCCATCGTCGGGAAGAACCCCCAGCCTTTCCAGGCGGAGCACGCAAAGCATTGCCGTATATCCCGCTGTGCCGATGGCGGCGGCTTGGAACGGCGAAACATTGTCGGGCAGACGAACCAGCCAGTCGCCTTCCACCCGTACCCGCTGAGCAAGCCCGCCAAGATGGCGCTCGCCAAGACCGAACCCGTTGGCGACAACCCGGTCACCCTGCTGCCATCGCGGGTCCTCGCTATCAGCGACAACTCCCGCAAAATCGATGCCGGGGATCATCGGGAATTTGGTCACGAGCGACCGCTCGCCGGTGATCAACAGTCCGTCCTTATAGTTCATCGTCGAATATTCCACATCGACGACGACGTTGCCAACGGACAAAAGCCCGTCGTCGATCTCACGCAACGCGGCGACATGCTTATCATTTTCGCGCTCGATCAATATCGCTTTGGTCACGAACATTCCTTCTCGTAAGGGTGACGCCGGTCACCCCGGCCGTGGAATTCAAGGTTCGAACCCGATCGCACGCTCGTTCATCGCCATCTGAGCAACGAATGGAATGCCCTCCCCGGCCACACACTTATCCCTTTTCGCCATGGCAGCGATATTCGCGCCGGCGCCAGGCTACCAGTTTTGCCGCAGCCAAACGTCGGACGCGTCGGGGTGAGACCGGAAGAGTAAGAGAAGATCCCAACCGGCAGCTTTTGGGCCGCGTTCGGAAGGCCTGTTACGAGCAAGTTCCAGGCGCCTTGTCGCCGCAGATCCGTCCGACGCCCGCTTTCCGAGATCCGCTTAGGCCATCATCTGAACCGCGAACGCAGCGGCCGGCGACATACAATGAGGGGATGGGCCCCACAGCGTGACACCGACACCATTACGACCTATCTTGTGCCATGCTTAACATGGGCCAGTGCGACACCATGGGGCCGCAGCATATCACCCTGCACATCATCGGAATGTAGCCAACCAGCTCCAGCGGGCAGAGATATTCGCTTTGCCGTTTCACCGTGGTTGACGGCGATGATGAAGCGTTCGGCACCGCGCGCGCGCGTCATGAACTCGACACCGTCGACCGGCGTCATCAAGGGACGCGGCACGGCGGCCTCCGTGATCATCCAACGGGTAAAGCGGCCCTGCCCCTGCTGATCGAGAATGGCGCCAAGGTAGGCGATGCTGCCTCGTCCAACCTTTCGTCGCAGGAGGGCGGGCTGCCCCGAAAGCCAACCCTGATCGCTGCCGAAACGCCCCAGCACCTTAGTGTCGTCGGCGACGGGTTCGAGCACCTCGCCCCATATATGCGCAGTGGTGTCGCCAAATATCGCCGACATTGCAACTGGGCCGTCCAGCGGATAATAATAACCGACACGTCCGCCAAGCGAGGTCCCCAGCGGTCCGGGCTGGCGCATCGGCCACAGTGCGTTGTCGCCGTCCTTCATTCCCGATCGGGGACCGAGGACCAGATGGCCTCCCCGCTCGACATAAGCCTTCAGCCGTTCCGCGGTGTCGCCCGACAAGATATTGAGATTCGGCGCCACGACCAGGCGATAGCCTGCAAGATCCGCGTCGGGCGGAAGTACGTCCACTCGATAGCCATCGTCGGCGAACGGGCGATACCAGTCCGTGATCGTTGCGACGGGATCATAGTCGCGACTGTGCCGCTCCGCCTCGATCGCCCAACGGCTTTCCTGCGAGTAGAGCAGAGCGACCTCGGCTTTCTCGGGCTGCGTATCTTTCAACCACCGTGACATCGCCGCCATTTCGCGTGCCGTCCGCGCAATTTCATCGAAGACCGGCATCGGCTGCCCGTCGGGACCGACAAGCGTACCATGATATTGCTCCTGCCCGTTCAATGCGCTGCGCCACTGCCAGTAGAGGATCGCATCGGCGCCACGGCCGACCGCCTGCCACGCCAGTTCGCGCGTCTGGCCGGGGTCGAGCGATCGATTGAGCGCCCCCCAGTCAACGCGGCCGGGCTGGGTTTCCATGATCCAGAAATTGCGCTGCCTGTACCCACGAACGACGTCATGATGCAGGGCATTCGCGGTCCAGTCAGGACGGCCGTTCGGAACATAATCATCCCATGCGGCGAGATCGAGGCCGCGATGAACAAGATACTGGTCGAAATTATTGTTCCATGCGGTCGAGTTGGTGGTAACGAACTGCCGCCTGTCCGCGTGGGTGCGGATCGCGGCCGCCTGCTCGTCGACATATTCCGCCCAGAGGAAACTGGCGAACCGTTTGAAGTCGAGCAGCAGTGCCGGGTTCTGCGGTCCTTTCGACTTCAGCGGCACTTGATCGAAGCGCTGGTATCGCTGGCTCCAGTAATCGGTCGTCCAGCGCCGATTGAGTTCCTCGACCGTACCATAGCGCGCAGTGAGCCACCTCGCCCACCGTGCCTTCGCCTCGCGATCGAACGAAGGTACGCCAATCTCATTGTCGATCTGCCAACCCACCACGTCAGGGTTGCGCCCGTAACGCCGCGCCATCTCTCCCGCTATGCGCACCGTATAACGGCGATAGGTCGCGCTGGCGAAAGAGAACTGGCGGCGTTCGCCGTGCCCCTCGACGCTACCGTCCTCGTTGACCCGAAGCACGTCGGGATGCGCCTCGGTCAGCCAGACCGGCGGCGCGGCGGTCGGTGTGCCGAGCACGACGCGAATGCCATGGCGCCCGGCAAGCGCCACCGCGCGATCGATCCAGCCGAAATCGAATTCGCCATCGCGCGGTTCGAGCCGCGCCCAGGCGAACTCGCCGAGCCGCACGACCGAAACGCCCGCCCGCCGCATCAATGCGAGGTCCGCTTCCCATTGGCTTTCCGGCCATTGTTCGGGGTACCAGGAAACGCCGATCGAGAGCGGCGCGGCTTCGAAGGGTGCCAGCGTGGGGGCCGTCGTGGACAGTGTCTTCGCATGAAGAGGCTGCGTGGCCGGAAAGGTCAGAAGCACAATCATAACCAGCGCAAGAAATCCGCCCGCGCGCGGCGGAAATGGCTTCGACAATAGCCTCATATTGCCCGATTCCCTTCGCCTTCGATCGTAAAATGTGCTTCGAGTTCGGTTGCCGAACTGCCACCGACGTAAAGCGTGAAACTTCCCGGTTCGACTACCGGCCGGAGATCGTGGTCGAGCAACGCGAAATCGCGCGCGCCGAGCGTGAAACGGACCGGCTTTGTTTCGCCGGGCGCGAGCGCGACGCGAGCGAAACGCTTGAGCGCCTTCAATGGTCGCGTCGTGCTGGCGACATCGTCGCGCAGATAGAGCTGGACGACCTCCTCGACCGCATGCGCGCCCGCATTATGAACGGAAAAGCCTACCTGCAGCACGCCATCCGAAGCCAACCGCTCGCTCGACAACTCCAACCCCGCATAGCGCACCGGCGAATAGCCGAGACCATGTCCGAACGGATAAAGCGGAGTCCACGGCGCATCCACATATTTGGCGCTGTTCCGTTCGCTTTCGCTAGCCGGTCGCCCCGTGCTGCGTCGGTCATAATGGATGGGGATCTGACCCACGGCCCGCGGGAAGCTCATCGGTAGACGACCCGAGGGACTGACGTCGCCGAACAGGATGTCGGCGAGCGCGTGCCCCGCTTCGACGCCCGGATACCAGGCCCATAATATCGCGGGTGCGCGGTGTGCGAGGGTGTTGATGGTGAGCGGTCGGCCGGCGAAGATCACGACCGCGACAGGCTTTTCCAGCGCAAGGATCGTGTCGGCCATCGCCTGTTGGTCGGGCGCGAGGTCGAGCGCGACCCGGCTGCGCGCTTCGCCGCTCTCGTCCCAATGCTCGCCGATGCACAGGACGACGGCGTCGGCGCCGCGCGCGGCGTCCAGCGCCGCATCGCCGCCCGCAGCGCCGAAGATTTTCACCCTCGGGCCGAGCGCCGCCTTCACGCCTTCGAGCGGCGTGATCGCATCGCCGGCGACGCCCGTGGGGGCCCAGCTTCCGAGCATCGAGCGACGATCGTCGGCGAGCGGTCCGATGACCGCCACCGACCGCAGCGCTTTCGATAGAGGCAGGATATTGCCCTCGTTCTGCAACAGCACCATGCTCTTGCGCGCCAGATCGCGCGCGGCAGCACGATGCGCGGGGCGAAGCGTCTGGCGTTTGGCCCGCGCCGGGTTGCAGTTGCGATAGGGGTCGTCGAACAATCCCAGCACCGCCTTGGCCGACAGGATGCGGCGCACCGCCGCGTCGATACGTGCGACATCGACCTTCCCGCGCCGCGCCGCGCCCGGCAACGTATTGACATAGATGCCGCTCACCATGTCGACATCGATGCCCGCCTCCAGCGCGAGGATTCCGGCCGCCTCGTCGTTCGCTGCGACGCCGTGCGCCACGAGTTCGCGGACGCCCGTGTAATCGCTGACGATCAGGCCGTCGAAATGCCAGTCGCCGCGCAGTACGCCCGTCAGGAGATCGCGATTGGCGTGCATCGGTACGCCGTTGACCTCGTTGAACGCGACCATGACACTCGCGGCGCCGGCCGCGATCGCATCCCGGAAGGGAGGATAATAATATTCGGCGAGCCTTCGGTCGGATACATCGGCGACATCATAGTCGCGCCCGCCTTCGGCATCGCCATATGCGACGAAATGCTTGGCCGTCGCCAGCATCGCATCGGGGTCCGACAGACTCCGTCCCTGGAATCCCCGCACACGCGCCTCGGCAAAGCGGCAAGCGAGCTCGACATCCTCGCCCGCGCCTTCGACGACGCGGCCCCATCGCGGATCGCGCGCCATGTCGACCATGGGAGCATAGGTCCAGTGGAGGCCGTTGGCGGTCGCCTCGATCGCCGCGATCCGCGCCGCCGCTTCGGCCGCCGCCAGGTCGAAGCTCGCCGCTTCGCCGATCGGCACTGGAAAGATGGTGCGGAATCCGTGGATCACATCGTCGGCAAAGAGCAGCGGAATGCCGAGACGGGTTTCTTCGACCGCGATCCGCTGGAGGCGCCGGGTCGTTTCGGCGCCATAGACGCTCAGAAACGAGCCGACCCGGCCGGCACGGACATCGGCTTCGCTTCCAGCTGGCACGAAGGGGCCCGTGTCGTTCCGCTCGCCGCGCGCCTGAGCGAGCTGGCCAAGCTTTTCGTCGAGGGTCATGCGGGCCAGCAGCGCGTCCACGTCGGCCGCTGCGATGCGCGGTGCGGCGCGCGCACCGGCGCTCGACAGGATGGCTCCCGCGATCGCGCTCGCCTGCAGGAAATCGCGGCGGCTGACGCAGCCCTGCATATTACGCCCCCGAGCTATTTTACGGCATCTACGGCAGGACGCGTGCCGGTCTCGACCCAGCCTCGCAGCGCTTCCCAAGCCGCGGCCGACTGCTCGGGACTGAAGCCGCAATGTGTGTAGCCTTCGACTCCGCCGACCGGCAGCGGCGCCTTCGTGCCCGGCACCGTATATTGGACGAGCCGCTTTTCATTGCCCGCGGCCTTGACGATACGGCCCAGTGCTTCCGATTGTGCATAAGGGACGAGCGAGTCGATGCGATTGTGGATCGTCACCAACGGGACGCGAAAGCGCCCTGTTGCCTGATGCCAGTGGCGCGCATTGGCGACCGCGCGCGGGTCCGCGACAATGCGCTGGACCTTTGCGTTGAAGGCCGAGGCTTCCTCCGGCGTCATTTCGGGGCTCGCATAGACCTTGCCCATATTGCCATAGATATTGCCGCCGAGCGTCTGGTTGAGGTCATCCATGCCGAGCGTCGCGGTGACCAGCGGAAAGGCGATCGACGCCGGTTCAGGCTCGAACCCGCCGATCGAGGCCACCTGCTTCATGATGCGCGCCTCGCGCCCCGCCGGATTGGCCTGCGCTGCCTGCGCGAGCGCCAGCACGGGCATCGCGATCTGGCCGATCCGGCCCCAGCGAAACGCCTCGCTGGTTGCCGCCTCACCCGCAGGCGGGTCCATCGGCAAGGCCGAACGGGTCAGGTCCTGCTCACCGGGCAGCGCATAGGGCGTGCCTTCGGTGAGCAGATTATAGGCGGCGCGCATGTCGATGAGCTGGCCGAACAGGCTTTCCCATCCGTCGGTGACCCCGCAGGACGACAGTGCACCGGCAAAGGCTTTCGGATATTGTTCGATCAGCGACAGGGTGATGTTGCCGCCCATCGACGTGCCCGCGACCAGAAATCGTTTCGCGCCGAGTTTCGCGAGAAAGTCCCGCAGGCGCAGCGTGTTTTCGGTGGCGGTCTGAACCCCCATTCCGGGCTTGTCATAGGCGCTGTGGCCGGCAGCATATCCGTCGCGATAGGCTTCGAGCAGCACGCCGCTCGCGCCCGTTCCCTTGGCGAGCGGGTCGACCGCGACCGCGACGGGCGTTCCCGGAGTGGAATAGCCGTGGACATAGAGAAGCGCCTCGCGATTCCACTTCGCGGGAATAGCCACCGAGAACTGGTCGCCCGCCAGCTTGCCCGCAAGGATGAAGCCGCCATCGGGTGCAGCAAAGGTAGCGATATCCGTTGCGCCAAGCTTGCGAGCGTCCGCCGCCAGGACCGATTGCGCGGTGGTGAGAGCCGCGGGCTGAAGCTCCTCGGCGGATAGCGCGGCCGGAGTGGCCAGCACGAGAAGCACCGGAATCAGCCGGGCAAAATATCCGCCTCTACTCTTGCTATCCATTCACGCCTCCTGTCGTTATCGCCTCTATATCGGATGCGCCACCTCGGCGCGTTGCAAGCAGTTCGATCGTCACGCCGTTGGTCCATCCAAAACCCGTCTCGGTCGCATATTCGCCGCCCGATCCTGCAGCGCAGGCGACGACGTCATATTTTTCGAGAAGCTGGCCGCTCGCCTCATAATGGGCTCGGACCATCGCGAGCCAGCGCTCTGCGATCTCGTCGGCGAGCGTCATTTCGTCATAGCGGCGCAGACCGATAATCGCGATCCATTGCAGCGGGGCCCAGCCATTGGGAGCATCCCATTGCTGTCCGTTTTCACTTAACGTCGTCATCAATCCGCCCGGGCGGAGCAATCGTTCGAGCGCGACGGCCGTGCTGCGTCCCTGCGCGGCGGATGCAATACCGGCAAAGAGCGGAAAGGCGGCGGCAGCGGTCAATCGATCCGACACGCGGCCGCTGTCGAGATCGAAGTCCGCATAATGACCGCCTAGTGGATTCCATAAATGCGCCGCGACCGCCCGTCCGCGACGCTCGGCGCGCGCAGCAAAATCATACGACAGGTCATTCTCGCCAAGACCGGATGCGGCTTTCGAAATAGCCTGCTCAAGACCGAAAAGCAGGGCGTTGAGATCGACTGGAACTAGCCGGGTGGTGCGAATGCTCGTGAGCGCGCGCGGGTCGGCAAACCAGCGCGAACTGAAGTCCCATCCACTCTCCGCCGCGGCGCGAATGTCGCGCCAAAGCTCACCCCGATTGCGCGCAGGAGCTTCGTCCGCAAGCGCAACATCCTCGCGCCAGCTTTCGTCGCGTGGCCTGTCGCTGTCATCCCAATATCGATTGAGCAGCGCCCCGTCGTCCAGCCTCACGACACGTCGCCCTTCGCCTCCCGGCGCGAGATCCTCGGCGCCCGCCATCCAGAAGCGATGTTCCTTGCGCATCCAGTCCAATCGACGACGGCGGCCTTCGACGCTATCATCGCGCGATAGTGCAGCCATGAGGTGAAAAAAGGGCGGGTGCGACCGGGTCGTGTAATAGCTGCGCGTACCGTTCGGAATATGGCCGATCCGGTCGAGCAGGCTGCCGAAATCGCCGATCATATTCTCGATAAGATCGTAACGGCCCGATCGTGCCAAGCCGAGCATCGTGAAATAGCTGTCCCAGTAATACAGCTCGCGAAAACGGCCGCCGGGAACGACGTAGCTGTGAGGCAGCCATAGTTCCGAAGATCCGGGCGCGGGATTGGCGGACTCGCGGGTCAGGAGCGGCCAAAGCGCCGAGATATGCGCTGCAAGCTCAAGACCATCGGGTGAAGGCGTCGGCAAATCTTGCGGAATATCGAAGTTGGCGAACACGAAGTGCCGGAGGCCTTCGCTCGTTCCCGGTCGCTGTCTTTGCCAGTCGGCAAGGATCGCCGCGGGCGCGCGCAGCGGACGCGCATCGGCGAATGTCTTGGAATCTGGAAAAAGCCCCGTCTCCTGCACCGCAGCGAACAGCGGACCGAACAATTGGGCGGGTGTGTCTGTAACCATCATGCCGTAACCCCCGCGATCCGGCGACGCACAAGCGATAGCGCAAGCGCCACGAGCGCTATGGGTACCAGCAGAAAATAGAAGGCCGCCGCACCCGGGAGCGACTGGAACAGCAATCCGACGACGAACGAGCCAATCGTGCCGCCGAGGGCCGAGAAGATGACAATCAGCCCGATCATTGCGGCGTGCCTGTGTTGCGGCAGCGCACTGAGCGCGACCGAACAGACCGTCGGATAGATAGGCGCGAGAAACAGGCCGATCAGCGGGAAAAGATAGGCGGCGAATGGTGCATTCGCCCATCCCGTATCGGCGCGCGGTCGCACGCCTTCAGCCAATGGCAGCGCAGCGACGACCAGCAGCGCGAGCGCGGCGAGGCAGGCGAGAAGCACCGGCAGCCATGCGACGCGGCGCAGTACGAGCCCCGAAAGCAAGCGCCCGAGCGCGAGCGCTGCGACGAAGATGCTCGACATCTGGACGCTGGTCGTCGCGGGCAGATGAAGGATTTCGCGGTTGAAGGTTGGAAGCCAGGTTCCCACACCCTGTTCGATCAGGACATAAAGAAACAGCGTAGCGAGCACGGCGACGGTGGCGGGCAAGACCGCGAGGGCAAGCATGTCTTTCCATCCCGCTGCAACAGAGGCACTCCGCTTCGCGACCGGCACAGGAGCTTCATCGAGCCGGATGCCGAGCCAGGCGCACGACGTCACGACGCACAGCGCGGCAAGCAGCCAATAGACGCGCAGCCAATCGCCCGCGTCGATGAACCAGCCGAAAATCCACGCGCCAGCGAGGACGCCACCCATGAACACCCCTTCGACGAGTCCGGTGATGCTTGCATGGTCGGCGGGATTGCGCGCTATCAGCCCGATGGTTGAATAGGTTGCAATCTTGGTAATTCCGAACGACAGGCCAGTGAGCACGAATAGCGCCTGCATCGCAATGAAATTCGTCGCGAACGACGCCAGCAGGCAGGCGGTCGCCATCAGCACGAGCACAGCGACCAGCGACCAGCGATAACCGAATGCCGGCACCGCAGCGACAAGAAGGAGAGAGGCGGCGACGACTGACAGGTCCTTGCACGCCTCGAGCGTCGACCCCATCAGCTTGGTCGCGCCGAAATGGGCGATCGACTGGAGAATGACGATGCCGACGCTGTTCATCATCAAGCCGAGCAGCGCATAGGTCAGAGCGAGGGTTATGATTGTGCGTGTTCGCATCAGCGCGCGCGCCGTCCCAGATGCCGATCGAAGAAGGAGGCGATGAGCCCGTAGGCCTCGGTGGACTCAGGCATATCCGGCCAGACGAAGAAGGCGTGCGGTAGCCCGTCGAACAGATGGAGCTCGCTTTCCACGCCCGCCGCCGCAAGACGACGATGCGCGAGCGTCAGCGCGCTCGCGGCGAAATCGCGACCGCCCGCGAGCAGCAGCGTCGGCGGCATCGCCTTCACCTCCGCGTCGGACACCAGCGGATAGGCGGTGGCATCGCCGGGCGCCGCGTCCTGCATATAGGGGAGCGGCAGGACGTCGGGGAGCGCCGGCGCCGCGAGCACCGCGCCGCCGGTGATCGGACCCGCCAGGTAAGGACTGTCGCCCGAATAGGGCGCGCCGGTCCCGCAGAAGGTGCCTATGGCCCCCGGGCGCGACAGTTTTTCACGGCGAATCCACGCCGTCGCCTGCGCCGTGATGACCCCGCCCGCCGAACAGCCGTAGATGCCGATGTTGGCGGCCGGATATTGCCCCAGCAACGCCTTGTAGACGGCGGTCACGTCTTCGGAAGCGGCGGGGTAACGATGTTCGGGCGACAGACGATAATCAACCGTCACCACCCTGATCCCCATCGTCGCGGCGATCGGGATCGCCTCGACCAGCGCCCCGCTGCCCGATCCCCACATGAACGCTCCGCCGTGAACATTGATGAGAACGCGGCCTTTTTGGCTCCCCGCCACGCCGCTCGCCGGCTCGACGACATCGACTGTGACGCCGTTCATTGTCGTACGCCATTCGCGGGTACGGAAATGGCGACGCATCTCGGCGAGCCTGTCATCATTGTAGCGACCATAGAAGGCGCGCTGCCGAGCGACGTCGCCGACGATCTCGGCGGGCGCCGTAGCCTGCTTCATGCGTTCGAGGACCTGCCGCGCCTCCTCGCTGAGCTGGTTCGACGCCGGGAGATTGAACGCCGGAACCGAAGTCTGCGACGCAGCGGGTGAAGCCGCCAGAAGCGCGGCGAGGATCAGTATCTTTCTCATTTTTCCGCTCCCAGACTTGCGATGAAAAACCGCGCCATCACGGCGAAGGCCGCATCGGTTTCGGGCGCGTCGATATAAGCCCAGAAGGCGTGCGGTAGTCCGTCGAACACGATGAGCTTCGCGGGCGAGCCCGCCCCGTCGAGCGCGCGGCAGAAGTCGGCGGTGCCGCTGAGGAGGAAATCGCGCGTGCTCGCGAGGCAGAGCGTCGCCGGCCAGCCGGCGAGGTCCCCGCGTTGCGGCGAGACGAGCGGATCATGCGTCGTCCGCTCTCCTGCATAGAGGCGCGCGAGCGCATCGACGCCGGACGCGTCGGCGAATAGCCCCGCGCTGTCGCCGACCGCCGACAGATCGGCAGCGCCCGAGAAAAAGCCGAGCGCGGCGGGCTGCGGCAGCTTGTCGGCGCGCAATCGCGCGACGAGTTCGGCCGACAGGATCGCGCCCGCCGATGTGCCGTAAACGCCTATCGCTTTCGGATCATGCTCCTTCAATAACGCGCGATAAACGGCGACCGCATCCTCGACCCCGGCGGGAAAGCCGTTTTCGGGCGCGAGACGATAGCGCACCGCGACCACGCGATAGCCGGTGAGCGCCGCCACCGCTGCATTCTCGCTGATGGACCCCGCATCGACGAGGAATCCGCCGCCGTGCAAGTTGAGGAGAACCGGATCCTTGGCAGCGCCCTTCGCCGGCGTGAAAAAACGCACGGGGACACCCGCGATCACGTCGTCCTTCATGGTCACGCCGTAGCGCGCGAGCCGCGGCGCGCCGATCTCCTGCTGGATCGCATCGGCGCGGGCGCGGCGCCCCTCGATCGTCGCGGGTTCTGGCGGTCGTGCGTCGTTCGCCTCCAGCCCCGCGCGCGCCTCGGCGGACAGGAAGGATGGCCACGGCGCCTTGACGAGTTGCGCCGACGCGGCGGGCGCCAGCGCCAGACCCAGAAGAAGCGTCAGCCAGGGTCGTATCATGATCTTGCCCTCACCAGATCGGCATAGAGACGCGCGCTCGGTTTCGGCGTGCGGCGAAAATTTCCGCGATCGACGGCGACCAGCCCGAAATGCTGGGCGTACCCGCGCCGCCATTCGAAATTGTCAAGCAGCGACCAGTGGATATAGCCGAGCACGGGCACGCCTTCCTTTCGCGCCGCATCGAGCGCGTCGATGGCAGCGGGCAGATAGCGGCAGCGCTGCGCGTCATCGGCGGCGGCGATCCCGTTTTCGGTCACGAACACGGGCCGCCCGGTCCGGGCGTGCGCATGACGGACGCTGGCACCGAGGGCCTGCGGATAAAATTCGTCTCCGCTCTGGGTAAGCTCTGCACCGGCGGGCGGCGACAGGACCGCATCGCGTCCGAAGCGCAGCCGCCCATAGGTCTGGACGCCGATGAAATCATCCTCGCGCGCCGCAGCGAGGAAAGGGTCCTCGGCATGGCGGCGATAGGCAGCAATCGCGTTATCGTCACCCTGCGCGTCGGGCAGCGCGAGGCTCAATCCGACAAGCGCGGCGGGATCGTTCGCTTTCCATGCCGCGCGGGCGTTACGGTGTCCGGCAAGCAGCCGTTCGAGGTCGGCGTCGTCGCCGCGCGAGTAGACCCAGACGTCGAACCGTTCCGACCCGGTCGTGCGCGCCGCCGCCGCGAGCATAGCGTCCAGTCCTTCGCGCACCGGATCGGCAAGCGGCGTCGGCGCCCAGCGCCCCATCAACGGCAGATTGGGTTCGTTGAACGTCACCACGTGCCGAGCCAGTCCCGCGAGCCGGCGCCCGACCATGTCGGCGAAATGTGCGAACCGTGAAGGCGCCTCCGCGTCGCTCCAGCCCCCCGCCGCCGCGAACCAGCGCGGCGACGTGAAATGGCTGAGCGTCACGACGGGGGCAAGTCCGGCATCGCAGCAAGCCGCGGCGACGCGCGCATAATGGTCGAGCCAGGCGCGGCTGAACTGACCACGCGCGGGCTCGATCCGCGACCATTCGACCGAAAAGCGATAGGCGTTGAGCCCCAGCGCCTTCACGATCGCAATGTCCTCCTGCCAGCGGTTCAAGCTGTCGCACGCATCCCCCGACGGCACGGCGAAGCGGGTTTCGCGCACTTGCTCGAGCAGCCAAATGTCAGCGGCGACATTGCTGCCCTCGACCTGATGCCCTGCCGTCGCGGTGCCCCACAGAAAAGACGCAGCGGCTCTCAACGGGCGCCGGTTCCGCCAGCGCGCGCGATCGCGCCGAGCCGCTTCGCACTGGGCTTGACCGTGCGTTTGAAGGTCTGACGATCGACGGCCACGAGACCGAATTTCGGGCCGTATCCCGAGAACCACTCGAAATTGTCGAGTAGCGACCAGTGAATATAGCCAAGCACCGGCACCCCATCCTTGCGCGCCGCCTCGACCGAGGCGATCGCTTCCGGGATGAAGCGCTCGCGCTCCGCGTCGTCGGCGGCGTCGATGCCGTTTTCGGTCACCATTACCGGCAAGCCGGTCGCCTCATGCGCGTAGCGCACGACATTGCCGACCGCTGCAGGATACCATTCGCCGCCGCCCGGCCGGCGCGGTACGTCGGCGGGGATTTCGACGTCGCGTTCGGCCCCGACATAGGCACGGCCATAAGTCTGCACGCCGACGAAGTCATCCTTGTCCATCACCGCGAAGAAGGGACCGTAGACGTCTGCGCGCTTGCGCTCGATCGCACTGTTTTCCACGACCGCGACATTGTCGGGAATGGCAAGGCTCAATCCGATCGGAAGGTCGCCGCGCGCCGCGCGGATCGCTTCGCGGCCCTTGACATGCGCGGCAGTGACGCCCGGGATCATCGGCGCCGGATCGCCCGTGTTGAGTAACGAGAAACGGTCGGAACCGCTCGCCTTCGCCGCCGCCGCGACGCAGGCGGCGATGCGATCCATGAAGGCAGGCGGCGGCGGGCTCGCCGACCAGCGCCCGCCCAGCGCCAGATTGGGTTCGTTGAAGGTCAATGCGTGGCTCATCCCCGCCGCCATCGCACGCGCGACCTTGTCGCAATAGCGAGCGAACAAATCGGGTGCATCGCTATTCTCCCACCCTCCCGCCGCCGCGAACCAGCGTGGCGTGGTGAAATGGTTGAAGGTGACGACCGGCGCGAGGCCCTGTTCGCGGCAACGATCGACGATGCGCGCGTAATGATCGAGATAGGCCTGGCTGAACTGTCCCGGTGCGGGCTCGATCCGCGACCATTCGACGGAGAAGCGATATGCGTTGAGCCCCAGCGCCTTCACGATCGCGACGTCCTCGCGCCAACGGTGCAGGCTGTCGCACGCGTCGCCCGACGGTTCGGCAAACACCGTCGGATCGACTTGTTCGAGCAGCCAGATGTCGGCATTGACATTGTTGCCCTCAACCTGATGTCCGGCAGTCGCAGCTCCCCACAGGAATGGCTTCGCGGGTTTCGACGCCGCGCTCACTCGGCCGCTCGCCACCGTCGCGATAGCAGCAGCGCCCAGGCCAAGCATGTGCCGACGATCGAGTGCGAGCCGGTCTTCGGTCACTTTACCGCCTCCGGTCCCGGACGGCGGCCGGTGCGTACCCATGCGCGCATCGCATCGAAGGCATCGGCGTTCTGCTTGGGTGAAAAGCCACAGTGGGTATAGCCGTCGAAGCCCCCGGGCAGCGGCATCTTCGTAGGCGGCACGGCATATTGCGCTATTCGTGCGCCATTACCTGCCGCAGCGACGATCCGCCCCAATCCTTCCGACTGGGAAAAGGGTACCAGCGAGTCGATCGTCTGGTGCACGGTGACCAGCGGAACGCGAAATTTTCCGGTTGGTTCGTGCCATTGCCGCGCATAGGCAATGGCGTGCGGAGCGGCGTTGTAACGCTGCATGCGCCGATTGAAATCGGCTGTCTCCTCCGCGCTCATTTCCGGGGGCGCATAGGTCTTTGAGCCGTTGCCGATCGGCAAACCGCCCATCGTCGCGACGATATCGTCCATACCGAGAACCGCCGCATAAACGGGCGCGCCGATCGCCGCCGGGTCGGGCGCGAAGCCGCCCACTGCCGCGACCTGCCGAATGATCCGCGCCTCGCGCCCGTCAGGCCTCGCCTTGGCCGCCTGGAACAGCGCGAAGATCGGCATCAGGATGCGCATCTTCTGCTGCGCGCGAAAGGCATCCCCGGAGTTCGGGTCGCCCGCAGGCGGCTCAGTCGGCAATCCCGAACGCGTCAGATCATGCGCACCGGGAAGCGCATAGGGCGTTCCTTCGGTCAGAAGATCATAAGCGCCGCGCGTGTCGGCGAGTTGCTGGACGAGCGGCCGCCAGCCCTCGGTCACGCCGCACATCGATACCGCGCCCGCGAACGCCTTCGGATAGAGCTCTATCAGCGCCAGAACGATGCTGCCGCCCATCGATCCGCCGACGGCATAATGCCGCTTCGCACCGAGCCGCGTTGTCAGCGCGTGTAACCGCATCGCGTTCTTGGCGCCGCTTTCGGTCGCAATTCCCGATTTGTCGAACGCCGCGACGCCGACCGCGAGGCCCTCGCCATAAATATGCCGCAGGACGCCGCCGCTTTCGGACGGCGCGGTCGGATCTTCGGGCACCTTCGGGGTCGAATCGGGTGTCGCATACCCCTGCCCGATCAGCACGACCTCGCGGTTCCAGTTCGCCGGAATGGCGAGCACGAAGATACGCCCGTCGAGCTTGCCGTTCACAATCATCCCGCCGTCCGGAGCCGGACGCGTCGTGATGTCGGTCGCCCCCGCGCGGCGCGCCTTGGCGACAAGCGCCGCCTGCGCGGCGTCGGGAACGAAGACGCCCGGCGCAGAGGCGGAGGCGACTGCCTGCCCAGCCTGCGCCGGCCCCGAAAGGCCGATCGCCAGCGCTAGGAAGAAGGG
This sequence comes from Sphingopyxis macrogoltabida, assembly GCF_001307295.1. NCBI lineage: Bacteria > Pseudomonadati > Pseudomonadota > Alphaproteobacteria > Sphingomonadales > Sphingopyxidaceae > Sphingopyxis > Sphingopyxis macrogoltabida. The sequence continues at coordinate 3,130,284 of NZ_CP012700.1, forward strand.
GAAAGCAGATCGCGTCATCGCCGTGCGCTCAGAAACGATAGCGAAGCTGCACGCCATATTGCGCCGGCTCTCCGTAGATCGAGTTGATGAAACCCGAATTATTATAGCCCGGGTTCGCGGTGACGCGATATTCCTTGTCGAAGATGTTGGTGCCATAGATCGCGGCGTCGATGGGCGCACCGAACATGTTGTTCCACTCGAAGCGCAGGTTGACGAGGCCATAGCCCGCGATCGTGTCGAAAGGCTGTGCCTCCGGGGTCACCCGCTGGCTCGACTGGTAGGTCCAGTTGGCGTTGAACGCCATTTCGCCCACGCCCTCGACCGACGGCAGGTCGATCCGTCCGTTGAGACTGAACTTGTGCTTCGGCACGAAGGAGAAGGGGGTACCCGACAGGTCGCGGCTCGGCTGCGCCGCGGTCAACGCCTGTGGGATCGCCGGGATCGCGATCGAGTCATATTCGAGATATTTTGCCGAATTGTAGGAATAGACCGCGCTGAATGTCAGACCGCGCACCGGCACGAGCTGTCCTTCGAACTCGAGCCCCATGACCCGCGCCTTCTTGGCGTTGGTCAATATGTCGGAGCCCGCGATCGATGCGCGCTGGATCACCTGGATGTCGTTGTACCAGGTATAGAAGGCGGATATGTTCGTGCGCGCCCGCGCGTCGCCGCCGAGGTTCCAATCCTTCTTCACGCCGAGTTCGAGATCGGTCACCTGCTCGGGGCGGACCGCGAACAGCGGATGCTCCTCGCCGAGGAACAGCGATACGATCGGGTTGCTGGCACCCGACTTGTAGCCGCGCCGCGACACGGCATAAAGCAATGTATCGGGGTTTGCCTGCCAGTCGAGACCGAGCTGCCAGGTCGGCCCGTCGCTCTTGCCCTTGAACGTCGGTGTTGTGCAGTTCGGATAATAGAGCGTCGGGAAGCCGCCCGCCGCCACCGCCTTGAACGCGTCGTATACGCAAAGATTGGCATTCAGGCCGACCACCTGCGCCGCTTGCGCCGGAGTGATCACCCCGAGCGTGGCAAGCTGGTTGAATATCTGATAGCTTTGCGGATCCTGATAGGCTTGGATGTCGCCGCCGAAACGATCCCAAGTCCAGCGAAAGCCGGCCGTGGCGGTAAGATCGGGGGTCAGCTTATATTGCATCTGCGCATAGACCGCCTTGCTCCGCCCGTCGACATGCGCGGTGGGTTGCAGGCTGAGCGCCGGCGCGAGCGGCGTCGGCAAGCCGAGCGCGGCCTGCAGCGCGGGCGGCAGGATCAGCGGTCCGCCGCCGAGCAGGCCGAGTTGCTGCATCGGGTTGACGGTCTGGAAGGTCAGCGGCGACGGTGTCTTCTGGTCGAGGAAAAAGCCGCCGGCCTGGATGCGCAAGGTGCCATCGTCGTAACGCAGTTGGAGCTCTTCGGTAATCGTGCGGAGATTGTTGTTATAGCTGCCGGGGTAGGCGCCGAGCAGATCGGCGATCGGCAACGGCGTCGAATCGCGATCGGTCGCGCTCGTCGAGCGGGTGCGGGCATAGCTGAAGATATTCTTCAGTGTGAGCGTGTCCGAAAGATCGAACTCCGTATTGTTGAGCGCAAGAAAAGCCTTCGCGACTTCGCGGGTCGGGACGCTGAGCGCCGTCTCGCGCACACCTCGCGCCTGCTGCGCCAGCAGGTAGGGCTGCAGCAGGGCCGCGTAGGGACGTGCCGGATTGACCGCGAGCAGGATGCTGCCGCCGCCATGCTCCTTCACATCGACATAGCTGACCGCAGTATAGCTGCGGATCGTGTCGGTCGGGTTGAACTGCAGCCCGAAGCGCAGGCTGTAGTTGTTGCGGTTGAGATAGTCGAAACCCGTGACGGCATCGCGGACATAGCCATCGCGCTTGTCGAACTGCCCGGCGACGCGAATCGCCAGCACGTCATCGACCAGCGGAATGTTGAGCGCGCCCTGCCCGCTGCGGCGATTATAATTGCCAAGCGTCAAATCAGCATAGCCTTCGACCACGCCCATCTTCGGGCGCGCTGGTTCGAGCAGCACCGCGCCGCCCGTCGTGTTGCGGCCGAACAACGTCCCCTGCGGTCCCTTCAGCACCTGCAGCGAAGCAAGATCGTAGAAGCTGCCCGGTCCGCTGACGCTCGTCGGCACTTCGGCGAAATAGCCGACGACACCCGGGCCGCTCCCGGTCCCCGGTCCCCCATTGCCCCCCATGCCGCGGATCGAATAGGTTTCCTGGTTGCGAGCGACATCACCGAGCACCGACAGTGACGGCGTATAGTTCTGAAGGTCGGTGCCGGTGTTGACCCCCTTCTCGCGCAAGCCGTCCTGACTGAACGCGGTGATCGCGATCGGCACCTGCTGCGCGCGCTCCTCGAAGCGGCGAGCGGTAACAATGATCTCTTCAAGCCCGCCGCCCGCCGAGTCAGCTTGCGGCGCATCCTGCGCTGCGGCCGACGACGGATTGGCAGCGAGTGCCAACGGTGCCACGCCCCAGCAAAGCGACGTCAAAAATTTGCGCGAGATTGCCATCGATCATCCTCCCCATGACGGACCATATCGCCCGTTCGCGCAATTTGATAGGTTTTTATGAAATGCATTTCAATACAAAGTTTCATAATGGCGACTATTGGCGATTGCGCAGGGCCTGCAGCTGCCATATGAACGCAGAATGGCGCAAAAAAGCAGCGATACGACCACGATGCCGCGCACAACCCGGCCGACGATGGACGACGTCGCGCGCATTGCAAAAGTTTCAAAGCCGACGGTGTCACGGGTGTTGAGCGGAAGCCCGCTGGTCAGCGCGGATACACGCGAGCGTGTGCTGGCGGTCGCACGCGAGCAAGGATATGCGCTCAACCGTCATGCCCAGAAATTGCGGCGCGAACGCGCCAATGCGATCGCGGTCGTGCTCGACTTCGGATCGCATCGGCAAGGCGCGATCGGCGACCCTTTCATTTTCGAGTTGCTCGCCGGGATTTCCGAGGCCCTGTCGGTCCGCGATCTCGACCTGCTGCTATCGCCGTCGGGGCTGGACACGATCGACGGCTTTGTCGATCTTTACCAGTCGCGCGGTGCCGACGGCTTCATCGTGCTCGGCCAAGGCGCGCGCGACGCGCTGCTGCAAAAGGTCGCCCGCAAGGATATTCCCATGGTGGTCTGGGGAGCGGTCAATGAAGCGAGCGCCTACTGCGCGGTCGGAAGCGATAACAGCCTTGGAGGACGCCTGGCCGGTGAACGCTTCCTTTTGCATGATCGCCGCCGCTGGCTGTTCGTCGGAAGCCGCCAGCACGAGGAAATCCGCCTGCGCTTTGAAGGGCTGCAGGAAGCAGCCCGCGAAAATTCGGATGTCGAGATCGATGTTCTGTCGATCGAGTCCATGGCTTTTTCCGCGATTCACGACCAGGCCAACGCCTATCTGAAAACCTGTACCGTCCGCCCCGACGCAGTCTTCGCCTTTTCCGATACCGCAGCGATGGCGGTTATCGGCGCTTTCAGCAAAGAGGGGCATTTGACCCCGCGCGACTATTCGCTCGTCGGCTACAACGACATTCCGCCCGCGGCGCATTTTACTCCGTCGATCACGACCATCGCCCAGCAGACCGGAGTCGCAGGCGCGTTACTGGTGGAGAAACTGATGCAAGCGCTGGACGGTAGCAGGCCCCGATCCGCAATGCTACCAACTCAACTTGTCACTCGGCAGACCTAGCTGGCCGGTCGTCATGGCAGCTTTAAAGCGATGGTCCAAATCGGATAAACGACCGGCATCAGGCGCGTAGCTGCCATCCTCGCGGGGGTAAACGAACGACAGCTTATGGGCAGGCCCGCTGATTTCTCGAATGACCGCGATTAGGCGTATTCTGTTGAAAAACTCGGACGACGCACCTCATCCATGCCTCTTCCGTAATAAACATATAATAAGAACCCAATTGGCGATCCAAAGTTATGTAGCAATTAGAAATGTGCTAATATTTTTACTTGTGTCGAGGCGCCCAAAGCCGTGTGGATAGTTTTTCAACAGAATAAGGCGCATTCCCGACCAAATTCCATCGAAGCTCGACGTCTCGACGCTTGGCTTAGGAATCTGACGGACCGACATGCCTCTTGTGACGTCGTTGACCCGACATAAATGGCACCTACACCAAATGTGTGCCCAGGGAATGTCGGCTTCAGGCTACCCAGACCAGCAGATGTTCACCTAGCGGCGGCAATGTCGGAGAGACACGAAATGGCTGAATCGGCTTGCCGGTGCACACGATGAATTGACCACGACCGGTCGCGCCGCGGAGCTGAATCGCAACGGCATAGGCGTGGTCGAACGAGGCGAGCCGCGTCCGAAGGGGTGACAGGGCGGTCATGGATCACTCCGGCTGTGGGGGTAAGGGTAGAAGCGGACGCAAGGTCGCCAGCCTGTCATGGTCCGAATGCTATGCAGCGGTGGGCTCGGTTTCAGGATCAGCGACTGCCAGATCGATTAGAACCTTGGCGACATCGGCCTTGAGGGTGAGTGTTCGACCCTCGGGGATCAGCCATTGGACATCGTCGCGGAAGGCCGATCGGATCTGTTCCAGAAGCGCCTCGTCCTTTCCGAGGAGGAGCTTGTTCGCCAGGTTACGCGCATCGCGGATGAAATCGTCATGCTGCCTGCCCCAGCTGTCGCTATCGCAATCCTCGTCATAAGTGAAGACCGCATCCTCGATCAGCTGCGCGAGCGCCTGCGGCGTGACGATTGCGCCCTCCCGGACAAAAACATGTGCTTCGCCGATATGGCTGCTCGCGTTCGCGCAGACGAGCATATCGACGGGAAGGCGAAGCGTGGCGGCGGGTTCATCGAGCCCGGCGCAGCGAACTATCGGAACATTAAGGGTGATCGCAGTCACCCAGCCCGATTCAACATGATCGAGCATCTGGTCGTCGTCGGCATAGTGGAACAGTTCGCCCTCCCGTTCGACCGCAAAGGACAGGCGGGGGACGCGCGGAAGCACATCATACCATCGATAGCCGGCAAATTTGTCTTCAGCGAAGACAGGTCGGAAGCCGAGCTTCTCCTCGGTCAACACCTTCGCCGCGCATTGTTCGATATCGGCCTCGTGCCTGGGGATCAGGATCATTGGGACAGCTTCGACGCGCTCGTCCTCGACGTAGGCATTGCCGTCCGCGGTTCGCGGGCGCCATGCACAGAGCCACGGGCTGGCTTCGGGAAGGCCAACGCCGAGCTCGGTAGCGCGCTTCCAGTCCTTGAACGACAGGCGATGTTGGCCTTTGAGCGCGATGGTCCGGAAAATGGCCGCCTGCACTTCAACCCGCAGATCGGCGAGTGCGGCATTCTCGACCATCTCCTTGCGCGCGGGCAAAACGAGCTGGAGCGAGGGCGCGTCGACGATGTCGATCCGGACCGTCCATTTCCGCCGTGCGTCGATTTCCCCGATGGCGGGCATGCGGCAGGGAACCTTGATGCCATGAAAATTGATGCGCGGATCGCTCGCGATGTCATAGGAATCGCTGAAGATTCCGATCCGGCAGCCATGCCACTCTTCGATCCGGCAGGCGCCCTTGAGGAAATCCTCGCGCGGCAAGACTGCGCCCTGAAATTCGACGGGCAACGGGAAATGCTTCGCCGCTGCTTCGACCCGCGATTGGAGATTGGGCAACCATTCGGCGGGCATGGCAATGACGAGCTGTGTGCCTTTGCGGACCTCGTAGGCTTCGACCGTTAGGGGATTTTCGCCCTGCCAACCGTCCTTGGGAAACGTGACCGTCCATCCGGCATTGGCGGCTCTCGAGAAGGATCGCACAGTAACGCGCTTGCCGGCGAGGCTGAACACACCCATTCCGGCAGGGTCTTCCCGCCGTGCGATCTGGTCGCTCCAGTCAGAGCGGCCCAGCGTCACGAAGGCGGCGGGATCATCGATGCCGGTGCCGTCGTCTGCAATAAAGAGGGCTGGATTGCCTTCATGCTCGCCGAGATCGACGGCGATTCGCTGCGCACCGGCACGGCGGGCATTCTGGAACAGCTCGTTGAGAACGTCGGTGATCGTCCCGTTGAAGAGGCGCGACACCTTAGTGATAAGCTGCTCGCCGACGGAAGGGCGGATTTGAGCGGGAAGCGTCATGGGAATACTCCGGTTGCGCGGCAGCCTCATTGCCGCCGCACGTCCCCGCCTCCTTTCCTCCCGGCCGATGACGATCGGTCGCGAGCGATTGAGTGCGGGCGGCTCAGGCTTCAGGCGGAGCGAAGTGCCTTCTCGGCCGCGGTTTCGACATAGATTTGCCGCGCGCGCCCGCGACGCCGTTTCCGGATGCGGCCCTCAGCATAGGCCTCAGCCCATCGTTGCGCCTCGGCGGCACGCGCTCCGGCGGAGCATTCGTCCGCTTGCTCGAAGATCGTATAGGCGAGCGCATATTGCTCGCGTTCCGGAAGCGCGAGCAGCGCCGAGGCGATGGGCAAGGTGCTTTCGTAGAATTCGAGAGCGTGGCGACCGCCGCCATGGTGCATCAGTATGGCGAGCCGGCCCTTGCTACCGATCCCGGTCGGCCTCGCAATCATCACATCGTGCGAGGCATAGGTGACGGCGCCAAAACCATCGGGTTCCGCCGGATAGAAAATGCGGTTATCACGATGGGGAAGCGGGTGCGCGAGAATCTCATATCTGTCGAAGTTCTCGACTTTCCGGATGTCATTATGTCCGATGACCGTCATCGCAGGCCCTTTCTGCTGGGGTGAAGTAACTATGCCCAGGGCAGGCGCCTTGGGCGGCTCGTCGATGACGGCAATCAGGCAGCCCGGAGGCTGTCGCGCTGACGCAGACCGAGGTCGATAGCTGAGAGGCTTGCGAACCCAGGTTCGACGGCATCAAAGATGCCGGTTAGGTCGTCGAGGTCGGCCCAGACGCAGGCGTCGCCCGGATCAGGATCGAGCTGGAAGACGATCGGTAACGAGTCCGCGGTCATCTCCCGGAAGAAGGTGCGAATGATCAGCCACTCGATCCGGCGTCCGACTGCCCCGACGCGCGAGGCAAGCGCCGTCCGCTCGACAGGGCGCATCGCGAGGTAGCGCTCGGGCGCAATGAGCGGAGCGATCCGAATGCAAGCAATACGACCGGCGACCCCGGGCGCGTGAACGGTGCCGGCGCTCGCGATACGCTCCACCGCAACACCCTCGGCCGGAACCAGCGCGCGATAGACATAATGGGGCAGCGCCCCCGCGATGCGGGAACGCGAGACAATGACTTTCATCGACGTTCTCCTCAAGCGACCAGCCGCATCGGCGGCGTTCCGGGTTCGGCGAGGTGCAGTTCGCGCCGGATGCGCGCGGCGAGGCGGTCAGGCTCGAGCAGTTCGCCGACCGCGGCCCAGTGGTTGCGGTCGCCGCAATAATCCTTCCGCCCGGCGACGCGGCGGAACATCACTTCACGGCCGGATCCGATGCCAAGCCGGAGCTGGACATAGATTTCCTCGGTATGAAGGATGATCTCGCCGCTGACGGCAATACCGCCCTTGATCGATCGAAGATCATAGGTGCCGTCCTCCATGCAAAGGGCCTCGGCAAGCCGCTTCAGGGCCTTTCGGCCGTCGCTATGGAAGAGCTTCTTTGCCTGCTCGTCGTAGCTGACACCCCTATGCGCCAGCACCACGAGTGCGGATTTGCCGCGCATGTCGGCGATGCGGTCCAAGCAGGCGCGCCGAAGCGCGGTGTCGCCGCCGCCCGTGGCGCCCGCAACGGCACCGAGATGCCGCGCGAGCAACAGTACTGCGGGATCGGTTTCGTCGGGATTGCCGGCATTTCGGCAATCCTTGATCGCCGCGATCAGCGCGTGGAGACAGGCCGGCAGCGTCGAGAGTGCCGAAGGATCGAGCGCCTGCTGGAAGCGGAACGCGATATCGTATGACATGGGACAGGTTCCTTCTCCGGACGCCTATTGCGCCCGCCCCTGTCCTTCCCTCTCTCCTCCCATTTCGCAGGGATATTGAAGGCACCCCAAGTGCCCGCAGCCGCGATGTTCCACATCTGTCGATCGATGGCGAGCGGGAGGCAAGCGAGCGGGCGCCCCTCGGGCTCGGGTTCGTGCAGTGCACGTCGTGGCGCTGCAATTCATCGCCGAGAGGAGAATTTGCGCAGCCGACGATCGTCCGAATGTGCTAGATTACGTGCCTGCCCAAAATTGCGTCCCGCGGAGAATGACGATGCGCGAACTGGACGAGGAAGAACGCCATCTATTGCGCGCGCTCGATGGCCCGCTTGCGACCGGCGATCTGATCACGATGGTCAGGGATCTCGGCGAAATCCTGCGCAATCGCGGCCATGTGATCCAGGCCAATGTCGCGGAGCTTGCCGCCGATCGGCTGGAAATGCTCGATGCGCGGTCGCAGGCTTAATGGGAATTACGCCAAACATACCAAGGACCGGCTTCACCAGTCATGCTTCGGCAATGCCTCGACGCTGCCAGCGTCGCAGTCGAACAGGATATGGTCGAAGCCATGTGCACGAGCAAATCTCATCGCGGCAAGAAGATCGGCCGGTAGCTTGGCCTGCGCCGGCTCATCCACCTCGCGCGCCGGAACGAACCATCCGTATATGGTACTCGCAACATTGATCGGCCGGTCGGAGGTTGCCGCCGCGCACCATTCATCAAGCATGGCTGCCGTCGCAGTCGACAGATGCGCCGTGGCAATGACGCAATAGTGCCCGGTTTCGGGGCCCAGTGTCTGCATGTCGGCGAGTAGCGGATCGATATGGACGCGGTCAGTCTTGAGATTCTCGCTCGGATGATCATCGAAATAGATGTCCGCGATCGTTTGATCGTCGAGCGTCGCCGGATCGCGCCCATCTTCGATATCGGACCACCACTCGCGGCAATATTCGGCGACTTCCGCCATCAAGGCTTTCTGAGTCAGCGCGGCATAATGGTTGGTGCCATGCTTATGATCGATTGAACCGATGTGGATGTCGAAGCCCCACGGAATCAATCCCCGCGCAAGGCAATCCTCGAACGCAGCGATATCCTCGATCACCGCGGCGCGGGCAGCGTCATCGAGGTCGGCCGGCGTTTCGATGGCGGCACGGGCACGAGCGAGCAGTTGCGCCAAGGCGCGGATGCCAATGTCAGACATGATATAATCCTGTTCGGCTGATGTGAGCCTGCGCCGGCACTCGGCGAACTACGGCGCTTGGGCATGCTGGATCGATCAAATGACAATCGTTTGATCGATCGCGTCGATAACGCAGCGAATATCAGCTGCAGCCATTTCTAGGCGGCGCAGCGCTTCTTTCCGGCAATCACAGCCCTCGCTCGATGCTAGCTCAGCCATGAGAAAGGCAAAGAGCGGATCGCCCAAATCGTGGGTCTCCTCGATGCTTTCGATGTGGGCAAAGTCGCCTTCACCGTATGCGACGGCGCAAATTCGCTGGAATGGATTCAACATCGTCGGAACCGTTTCGGCAATGGTCATGCTCCCAAAGCAAGAAGGGACATGCCGGGCGTCCGGCATTGATCTCGCGAAGTGATGACCTTCACGAAGGATGAGGCCTGTCGGCGCGTGTCGATGACGTCCACGGAAAGGGAGCCTGGGCCGATATTCGTCGCATTCGGTAGCCAGCGACAGCGCCGTTCGCGCCATCGTGGGGACCGATCGACAATCATATCGGCGCGTCGGGATCGTCCATCGGCCTCGCGGTCGCGGCGCGCGAGAGGTCCGGAATGCGCGGGTCGTTGTAAATGCAGTCGAGCGACATCGACAGCGCGTGGTGCTCCGCCCCCTCGGGTGTCGAAGCATCGATCGTATAGACTGCGCTCGCAAAGCAATCGTCGCCGCTGAAAAATGCGACATCGACAAGGTAGGTAGCGACGACGGCGGTTGAGACCGCGCCTCGGCAATGCCTGTCGATGAGGTCCGCGACGCTCGAACGCAGCCCATCGATGTCAGGGTCAAAATCTTCCCACGTCACATCGTTGGGGCATTCGTCGAGGAGATAGTTGGACATGAGGTCCTGCATCGTATCGAGCAAGCGGTAGCGCGCATCGGTCATGGCGGGTCTCCATGGGAAGGAAGCCGCCGGATCGAACGAACCGGCGGCTTCGGACGTCAGTGGGCGGTTTCGAGAAGCTTGCGGGCCTTGCCCTCGACTTCGAGCCGGCTGTCCTGGTTGGTCCTGGTGCGCGCAAAGGCCGTGATGCCCTGCACGAAATCATAGATCGTCTCAGGCGGGCGGCCCTCTTCATTGAGCACCGTCGCGACGATCTTTGCGGTTTCGGCCTTCGAGAAGCCGCGTTTGCGCAGGAACGTCTCGCGGTCCTCATCCTTGCGGGCGACGATGCGCTCGCGCGCGGTCTTGATGCCGCTCAGGAATGGCATCGGCGAAGAGTCCGCGAAATGCTCGAGCGCGGGCGCTGCTTCATGGGCGAAGCGGTTGGCTGCGAATTTCGAGTGGCGGATCTTCACCTCCTCGAAATTCTCGACGCCCCAGAGGTTGCGGTTCATGCACACGGCGCGCAGATAGAAGGTCGCCATGCCGAGCGTCTTCGCGCCGACCTCGGAGTTCCAGCAGTAGAAGCCGCGGAAATAGAGATCGGGATCGCCATTGGGTAGCTTGCCCGCCTCGATCGGGTGCGTGTCATCGACCAGGAAGATGAAGACGTCGCGGTCGGAGGCATAAAGCGTCGTCGTGTCGCGTGTGACGTCGACATAAGGATTATAGTGCATGCTCGACCAGTCGAGCACGCCGGGGACCTTCCACCGCGTTTGCCCGATGCCGTCGCCGGCGATCTTCATCACCGCTTCCACGAGCTCATAATCCCAGATACGGCCATATTCGGGCCCGGTCGCGGCGCGAAGTTCGGTCCGCCCGTCGTCGGTCTGCAGCAGTTTCACCTGCTCGCCGCGGTGCGCGACGAGGCCGTGCTGAAGATTGATGCCGGCAAGCGCAGCCGGAAGCTCGCGAAGATAGGACGCGGGCGCGCCGACGAGGCTGCAAAGCTGTCCGAATGCCCAGTTCGTCGGCGCAACGGGCCGCTCTTCGTCGGGGACCATCAGCGAGAGTCGCTCGGGGCTATCGCTCCGCGCCTCGACACGGATCGCCTTGCTGTCGACGACGCGCGTGGTTGCCCGGTCGGCGCGGGCGCGAACGACATCATAGAGATCGGTCAGCGAGAGGAAGCGCTCGTCGTCGGGACGCGAGAACCATTCGGACGAAACGCGGCCGATGTTGCGGCCGCGGGAGATATCGACGCGATAGGCGCCGCCGACCGGACGGTCGGCAGCGGGGACAAGATTGGTCATGGGAAATCTCCGGCAAGAGTGGAACGTCGAGCCGGACCGAAATCACTGACCGGCTCGCCCCGTTCCCACCCCCTTCCCTCCCGACCGGCAGTCAGATGGCGTGGTGCGCGCTCGTTTGGTCGGTACCGCGCCGGTTCGCCTTGAGCAGCCCTCAGGCGGTGCAGAACGTGACCGTCTTGCCATCGACGCCCATCAGCGAGGCAAGGAAAGACGTGGTCAGCCGAACGGCTTGCCATTCTCCACGAAGGTGTATCCGTTGGCGGTTATCGCCTCATCTACGGCCTGCTCGGACGTCAGATACTCGAATTCGCTTTCGAGGCGCCGATAGAGCCAGCGGGCAAGGTCGCGCAGTGCTTCGATGATGGTTTCTTCCGCGGGGGAACCGAAGGCGATCCCTTCGCGCTCGACCGCGATGTCCATGCAATATTCATGGTAATAGCGACCGCGGTGGCGAATATCGGCGCTGAGCCGGTAGAAATGCTGGCGCTGGATGTAGCGAAGCGCATCGGCGATCTGGTGAAGCCTGGCATCCTGCGGCGCGTAGACCCGGATGGCTTTCGATGATCTGGGCCGATAGGCGTAGCTGCCGGCAAAGCTGGCGCCGTCTCCCTGGCTGGCAAAGCCCGTGAAGAATATCTGCGGCTCTTCGCGCTTTGTGCCTCCGACATGGGAAACCGGGTTGGTGCGAAGCGTGATACCGAGGATGTCGCAGATCGCCTCGAAGTCGCTGAAGACGAAGTCGTACCAGTCATGGTCGAAGGCGCCCTGACGATACCAGTCGCGCGCCTTGTCCTTAGCGCGCTCGTCCAGTTCGTCGAACTGATAGACGGTGATGGGGATGATTTCGGGCATTGCGGAAACCTCTCCGATTGGCGGCGCCGCGGTTCAATCGAACAGCGGCAGGCCCAGTTGAGGCGAAACGCAGCCGAGACCGCAGAGCCCGAGCGGGCACGGTCCATACTTGCCCTCGCGGTCAGCGAGGATGTCGCGCGAGGTGTGAAATTCGACGAATGGCCCGCTATGCCCACTCGGCCGGCGGCAGCCGACACCTACCGCGGCGTGGCAGTTGGGGCAGACAACCTCGAGAATGGGATCGCGGTGCCGGGACATTGTGCAGCCCGGTTTCTGGCAGAGGGCCTAGCCTTTGACGATGTGCGCCATCACGCCGCCTTCGCCACCTTGGCGAACCGCTCATCGACCTCACTGGGCGTGGCGGCGAACACGGTCCAGTCGCCATAGTAGATGCCGTCATATTCGACATAGTCGTCGAAGATGGTCAGGCGCCAATCACAGAGCGGACCCGCGACGTTGGACAATCCGCGTGCGCACCATTCGGCCATGACCGCCGGGAAGAATCGGTCCATGACATCGGGAGCCGCCGCGAACTTGACGTCGCACATATAGGTCGTGTGCACATAGGCGAGCGGGCCGATCACCGGTCCTTCGCTCCCCCAGTCTTCAAGATTTTCGTCGGGATCCTTGCGGCCGTGATAGAGATGCAGGTAGAGTCCGGGCGCCTCCGGGACAGGCGAGGTCGCGTCGGTGTCCCCGGCAGTATCGTGCGGCTCGCCAAGCACGCGCGCCGCAATCCAGTCCCGATAGCCAAGGCGTGTGTCGTCGTTCGCGATCTGGTATTTCCAATCCGCGAGCGGGTGGGCTGGATACTCGGTCCAGGCATCACGTTCCAGGTGAGGCGGGTCGCTCGGCGCGGACTGCCCGAGCGCCGCCGACAAGGCCTCGCTTGTCGAATGCATCTCGATGCGATCCGCGAAGATGGCGCACCAGCCGCCGCCAAACTCGCCCTCGCGAGGTTTGGAGCAGCTTTCCGACCATTCGAAACCGATAGCGGCGCGAAGAAGGGATTCGGCGCAGCACCGATGGATGACCGTTGCGACCGGGTCGGGCTGGAAGGTTGGCGTGCCATAGATATGCGCGATCTGACCGACCCCGTCGATCGACGCAGTTCCCGCCTCGAAACGGGCACCGAAATCGGGAAAATACGCATCGCAGAATATCGTGCCAAGGCCGCTCCACAGATCATCTTCGTCTTCAGGAGGAAAGAGTTCGAGGATTTTCGGGCTTGGCGCCGGTGCGACGATACCGCTCATCATGTCGCTGGCCGCCCCGAATATCTCCTTGAGCAGCGCCAGCTCGGCATCTGTGCAGGCGAAGCTGAAGCTTGCCTCGAGATAATGTTCAGCCATCGCCATTCTCCCGGCACAAGGACGGGCTTTCGCGGGTTCCGATGGACAAGGGCGGCAGAGCGAAATCGCCCGCTTGAAACCAGGCGTTCGCCGCAGCGATCGAACCAAGGTCGTTCAGCTCTCGTTGATTGAGGACGATCTGGTCAGCGTCATTTACCTCGTAGTGTCGGGGCGCCCGATCGCCCGTATGAACCGCGCGCTCGGGTCCGAATGCGCCGGAACACGCGTCCGAGCGCCGAACGAAGGCGATGCCGTGATTGCAGCAGAAGGCTTCGACACATTCGAACTGACCGCCGATCAGTTCATAGGCACAAACCTCCAGGATATGCCCGTCGGCAATATGGGAAAACTCGATCGAATTCCCTTCCCAATCGGCTTTCCCGCCATCGCATTCGATAGCTTCGAGAAGCGCGGGTATCAGATTGCGAGAAATCGTGCCGCCGATCCGGATCATGGCGGATGCCCGGTCTGCCATGGGAACCTCCATCTTCTTGGTGGTCGGCAGACAATTCCGCCGCCACTCCCCGCTCCACCCCCTTCCCTCCTCCGGAGAATTGCTTTCGCGGGGCGAGCATGGAGGCGCGTAGGTTCCGCGTTTGACGAGCCAAGTTCAGCAAGTCCCCCCTCGTCGAGAAGCTCGAATATGGTGCAATCGGTCGGCAAGGTCGCGGGCGGCATGCTCGCCCGGCTTCCAGCACGGGCATCGCGGTGTCGAAACCGTCGACGAACTGCCGGTCGACCTGCCCATAGGCCCGCGACATGACCCTCTCCCTATGAGAGGTTCGATTTCACTGTGGCGGCTCGGCGATGATGGTGCTCAGGATTTCATCGGCCTTTCCCGCCGGGAGGAAGAGCCGGGTCTTGTATGCAATCACCTCGCTGAACGCGCCGCGCGCTTTCAGCCATTCGCGGTCCTGAGGCCGGAAGTCCCGGATCTCGATCCGGCGGCTGTCGTTCACCATCGCCGACACGAGACGTGCGCCGTGCAGCCCAGGGATCAAGGCGCCGTCGCCATGCCGGGCAGCCTCGATCAGTTCGCCAGGCGTGAGCATGATCGAGGAAGTGAGGCCGAAAGCCGATTGCAGCTTCTCGATCGCCCCGGGCATGACGATGCGGCCGAGGATCGACGTCCCCGCCGCGTCGTCGATCCGCCAGACACGAACGTCGTCCTGCGGCAGTTTGTTCCAGACGGGGAGCAGGAGACCCGTTGCGACACTGATCGTCTCGATATCGACCTTGTCGAGCGCCTCGGTCACTTCGGCTTCCCAGAAGCTCTGGAAGCTCTTGCGGTCGATCTCCTCCCAGTGCGTGTGCGCGAGCCCGGCAAGCTGGATGCGGTTCGAACCTGTCGGGCGGACAAGCTCCATCATCTTGACGGGCCTCCCGTCGTCGTCGGTGATCGACCAGGACGGAACGCAAAGGGCGACGCGCCCGGAACGGCTGTTCCGCAGAGACCGGCCATCCGCGGAACCGCCCCAGATCTTGTCAAGGCGCGCCCACCCCGTGACGCGCGGTTTGAGGTGAAGCTCGAGGCGGAGCAGCCGGGTCTCGGCGCCGGATACCGGATCCTCCCTCAGCACCTGCTGCGAGAGCTCGACGATACGCTCGGCGCGGATCGCCTCGACGCCAAGATCAAGCGTGCCGGCCTCGCGAGCGGCGTCGACGCGGGCCTGGATGAGCCCCATATATTCCTCGAAAATGGCATCCTGGGTCGCGATGCGTAGCGCGAGGATGCGGTTCAGCCAGCGCTGGATCGGCGGCAGCTTGTCGAGCAGGGTTCCATTCTCGTCGACGAGCTTCAGGCCCGTGATAATCTGGAACTTCTCGAGACCGATGCTCGCGAGCTTGCCGGCATGGAGCAGATGATACCATTGGGTCAGCGCTTCGCGAGCATAGCTGCTTTCGAGATTATCCGCGGGGTCGAATAGATTCTGGCCGCCGGTCTGACGCTGGCCGCGCGCGAGCGCGCCGAGGGTATCGAGACGGCGCGCGATGGTGCTGATGAAGCGGCGTTCGCCCTTGCAGGTAGTCGTGACCGGCCGGAACACCGGCGGCTTCCACTGGTACGTCCGATGCGTGCGGCCGAGACCCTGGATCGCGATGTCGGCGCGCCAGCCCGGTTCGAGCAGGAAATGGATGCGCCGCTTGTTCGCGGTCGGACAATCCAGGTCGGCGTGATAGGAGCGCCCGGTGCCGCCCGCTTCCGAGAAGACGAGGATCGGCTTGCGTCCTGACATGAAGGCGTCGGTCTCGGCGATATTGGAACTGGCGCTGCGGCGCTCGAGCTTCTGTCGGCCTTGCCCGTCAATGACAACGCGACGGCTGCGGCCAGTGACTTCTGCGACCGCGTCGGTTCCGAAATGCGCGATAAGGAAGTCGAGCGCGGCCGGGACCGGCGGCATCGAACAGAGGCTTTCGACCAGATTATCGCGCGCCTCGACCGCTTCCTGGCAGAGGACAGCATTGCCGTCGCCATCGTGCATCGGCTCGGAGCGCAATGCTCCGTCGGATGAGCGAAAGGCGCGCATCTGACGCGTCGGGAAGGCTGTCTTCAGATAATCGATCAGCGTATCGAGCGGCGAGACGTCGATCGCGAGGTTGGCGCGTTCGTCCGGCGAAAGGCCCGCAAGGCGGCGCTCGAGGATCGCCTCGGCCGTGCTGGTCAATTGCACGACGGCGACATGGCCTGCTGCCAGCTCCTCCTCGATCGAACGAACGACGGTCGGCATTTTCATCGCGATCAGCACTTGGGAGAAGAAGCGCTGCTTGGCGCTCTCGAACCGGCTGAGCGCCGATCCCTTGGCCATGGCATTCATCGTCTCGCCCGACATGCGGTCGACAATGTTCGACGCCTTCAGCACCTCGTCGAGGTTCTGGTGAACGATCGCTTATCGCGAGGAAGCGGTAATGCGGAGGAACGCGGCGTAGTCCTGCAAAGCTGCGGAACATTTCGCCACGTCCTTCACATTATTCTATAGGGTGTCGAGCCATCCCATCAGATTGGCATCTCGCTTCCACGAAGGTGGCACGTTGCTCGCCGCCGGGGCGCCAACCTGTTCCAGCGCCTTTCGTTTGGTCTCCAGATTGGCCTGAGCATAGTGATTGGTCGTATCGAGACTGACGTGCCCGAGCCAACTGCGGATGACGGTGATATCGACTCCGGCGGCAACGAGGTGGACGGCGGTCGCGTGCCGGAAGCTGTGAGGCGTAACGTGTTTTGACTGGAGGGTCAGCGTCGATTTCGCGGCTTGTTCCACGTAGGCGTTGAGCTTGAACCGCACCCCTGACGCCCCTAGCGGTTCACCGTATCGATTGACGAAGATCCGCTCATCGGGCGCACGCGGCTGTCGCTCCAGTAGCTTCCTGAGCAATGCCACGGTTTCTGGCCAGAGCGGGCAGATGCGTTCCTTGCGCCCCTTGCCGTAAAGACGCACGAAGTTCGGTGCATCGAACCGGATTGCTTCGGGACAGAGGTCAAGCGCCTCTTGGATTCGCGCGCCACTGTTATAGAGGAACGAGAGCAGTACATGGTCGCGCAGCCCTTCGAGTGTCGATCGGTTGGGCTGGGCGAGGATGGCCTCGACCTCCTCGGGCTCGAGGTAGCACGGCGCGGAGGTGGGCTCCCGCTTCAACGGAACAGCCAGGACCTCTGAGCACTGCGCGATGTATTCCGGATTCTTGTCCGCCACGAAGCTGAAGAAGCTGCGGATGGCGGCCAGTCGGCAGTTCCGCGTGCCGATCGTGGTCTTGCGGCCATGCTCGGTATGATGAAGGAACGCGCGCACCTCGCCGGCCGAGACGTCGGTGAGCGTCAGCCGCGCGACCCCGCAGCCTTTTCGCTCCGCGACGAACCGAAGCAGCAGCCGCCAGGTGTCGCGATAAGAGCGGATCGTGTGGATTGACGCGCTGCGCTGCTCGGCCAGCCACTCCTGGAAGAACGCCCGCAACAACGCGGGCAATGGATTGCCTTTCCTCATGGCCGCGCCTCCGTGACAAGGCACGGGGCGCCGAGCGCGCGGAACCGTTCACTGGCTTCCTGCAACAGATCCTGCGTGACGGTGATGTAGACCAGCGTGGAGTGGAGATCCCGGTGCCCCATGTAGGTCGAGAGGAAGTGCAGTTTTTCCTGAGGGTTAATGCCGGACCGGTACCACTGGAGGATGCGGTTCACCACCATCGAGTGACGAAGGTCATGGACCCGCGGCCCGGTCCGGCCCGAAGCGGGCTTGAGCCCAGCACGGCGCATGACGTTGGTAATCATTGTCGTAACCGCCTCGGGCCTGTAGCGGTCATTTAAGTGGGCATGCCAGAACAGCCCTGATTTCGGGTTCTGTGGGCCGCCAGCGCGCCGCCTCGCATCGATGTACGCGCGCAGTTCGACCGCGACACTGTCGGATAGAGGCAAGATCCTGGTCTTGTAGAACTTCGTTTCCCGGATCGTGATCGTGCTTGATTGCAGGTCCACGTCACCAAGATCGAGCCATGCCAGCTCGCTTCGCCGTAGCCCGGCACAATAGGCCAGCATGATCATGGTGTAGAGGGTCAACGGCCGCAGCGGAGCGTCCGGCGACGGATAAGTCCGTGCGGTATCGAGCATACGCCGAACGTCAGCCGGGCTGAAGATATGCGGTTGCCGATGCTCCCGCGCTACTTCCCGCTCTGGCCGGGGATTGAAGCGCTTTGGCGGGATAGTCGGATCGAGGCGGAACCGCGCCTTGGTCAGGATGCGCGCCAGCTTCTGGCATTCAGCCGCGTGGTTGCGGGTCGGCTTGGCAGCCGCCCAGCTCGCAATCATTGCCTCAAGTGGTTGCTCCGCGAGGTCGGGACGGGCCTGAAGGAACCGATCGAACCGCAGCAGCCAGTGAGCCTGCGCTTCATATTGATATCCCCGGCTGCGCATCAGCATGACATGGTCTTGCATGAAGTCACCCAGCACGCTGCCGAAGGGCGCAGGCCGTCGTAACGCGGCCAAGGATTCGTCGGGATTCGGGGAAGCCAAGGCCCGCCAGATCGGCTTGCTTTGCTTGACGTTGTACCGACGGCGAAGTGCAGCAACAGGGTTGTCGGCGATCAGCCCGATTTCGACGAGGTGGTCGAGGAAGCGGTCGACAATGCAGACCTGATTGAGCAGCGTCGACAATCGCCAACGTTTTTGCATCTCCTTCAGCCAGGCGTCGAGCATCTGCCGGTCCACCGCCGGATGCCGGCGGGCAACATCTTCGAAGGTGCAAAGGAACCAGCGATATGTCGGTACGCTTCCCGGCCGGAACTGCGATTTTACCAGGAAGGCGTCGACGACGGTGCGATCGGGATCGTGCCAGGCGCTCATGACAGCACCTCCATTCCAGGCACCTCGAGTGCCACGGCTCGGAGATCATCTGTTGCCAGTTTGAGATAAGTATTGGTGGATTCGGTGGATCGATGCCCGAGCACGTCGCCGATGATCTTTTGCGGGACCGATGCCCGCAGCATTTCGACCGCACGTGCGTGGCGGAAGACATGCGGCCCCCGCTTTCCTGCTGGCACTACGCCTGCGGCGGCCAACCGACCGCGGATCATGCCGTACAGGTTCGTCATTGCGATATAGGGTGCGCAGGATCGGACGAAGATTTCCCGCACTTCAACCTGGGGCCGCCCAAGGCGCAGATAATCCAGCAGCGCTTCACCAACAGTCACCATTAGCGGCATGTACGAGTACGCGTTGGTCTTGGTGTGGCAGATCCGGAGGGATTCTGCGCGCCAGTCCACGTCATCGAGCCGAAGGCGGCATATCTCACCTTCGCGCAGCCCATACGTGGCAAGCAGCTGAAGTATCGCATAATCGCGTAGTCCGCGTGGCGATCTGTCCTCCTGCGTTGTCGCCAGAACCGCGGCGATTTGGCTCCTTTCCAGCGTCGACGGCACATCTTCGTAGGCATAGAGCATGGGGCCGATGATGTGTGGCGTCAGATCGGTCGGGATGCAACCCGTCCGATGCAGATGGCGAACCACCGAACGGAGACGCTCAGCGACATCGGCCAATGATTTGCGCCGTAAACCAGGCGCGCGCATGTCCATGTAGAGATCGATGTCCACGATGCTCAACGTTTCGAGGCTGGCGGCACCGGCCCGGTCGAACTGCCATCGCAGGAAGTTTCGCGCCTCCCACATCAGCGCCGCAATGGACGCGCTTGCCAAACCGCGCTCCTCGCGCAGCCATGCCTCGTATTCGCGGCAAATTTCATGTCGATGCTCGTCATCGGGACCGATCATTTCTGCGTCCGGGGGCCAATTGCCTTGAGCAAGCCGGAGGAGCTTGGCGATCGCGGTGCGGGGCAACATGTGCCAACGCGCACTGGGAGGCCGACCGTACTGGATCTCAAAATCCTGAACCGCATAGCCAAAATACTGATCGACCTGCTGCGGCGTCACAGTCTCGACCTGTATATCGCACTCGGCCAGATAATCGAGAAACGCGCGGGCGTAGAGACGGTGGTTCGCCACGACCACGGGATTGTAATTCTGTGTGGTGAGCGAATTCGAGAGTTCGGTGATCAACTCGTCATGCAACTTCAACATGATTGCCTCCTCAGCTGGTCCAGGGACCGCCGAGGTTCGCAACCAATATAATGCGCAGCAACTGCGCACACTATCATGGGAATTCGCCGGTTACGCCGCGCTCCTCCGCATTACCGCTTCCTCGCGATAAGCCATCTTATGCGCAGCTCGCCATAAGACGGCCCAGGCGTCGGCATAGGCATCGTAGATCTCTATCTGGTCGGGCGTCAGCCGATGCTCGAGCGGGTCATATTCTACGCCGGCGAAACTGAGCGCACGCGCCGTGTAGAGACCCATGGACTTGAGGTCGCGGGCGACGATTTCCATCGCCGCGATACCGCCGTCGGTCATCGCAGCGAGAAAAGCGTCGCGGTTCACGAAGGCCGTGTCGGGCCCCCAAAGCCCGAGCCGCGAGGCATAACTCAGATTCTCGGGCTTGGTGGCGCCGGTGGCCGATTCATAGACCACCCGGGCGCGCGGCAGTGCGTTCTGCAGGCGCACTCCGGCCAATCCCTGTTCAGACCCCTTGGCCTGGCGATATTCGTCTTTGGTGCCCGCCGCATTGCCCATCGAATGGGATTCGTCGAACAGGATCACGCCCTCGAAAGTGCCTTCCGCCCATTGGAGGATCTGCTGGAGACGTGAGCATTGATCGTGACGCTGCGAGCGGAGCGTCGCATAGGTGAGGAAGAGGATGCCGCTCGCCATGCCGATCGACTGCCCAAGCGGAAAGGCATCGAGCGGCTGGATGTCGATCGGAAGGCCGCCGAGCGCGGTCCAGTCGCGGCGCGCGTCTTCAAGGAGCGTCGCGCCCTTCGATATCCAGACGGCGCGGCGGTTGCCGCAGTTCCACTGGTCGCGGATGATAGCGGCGCCCTCGCGGCCCTTGCCGACGCCGGTGCCGTCGCCGATGAAGAAACCCATGCGATAGGCGTGCCCGTCGGCATCCTCGCGGAGTTGGTCGCCCGCCTCGTTGGGCACGAATCGGCCCGGCAGGTCGCGCGAGAAGGCATCGCCAGCATAGATGATCGCTTCGAGTTGGGCGTCGGACAGCGCGCTGCTTGCCCGCTTCTGGAAGAGCGGCCGATATCGCGGGATCGGCGGCAGCACCGACGCCATGGCAAGCGATTCCACGAGATTGTCCGGATGCGGCGTCGCGCCCGGTATATCGATGCGCGCAAGCCGCCAGGGAGCGTAGATGCCGACCGGATCGCCGACCGGAAGCGGCGCGTCGCGAACCGAGTAAGCAAGCGGCTCGGCGCGATCGTCCTTCGCGGCGATCCGCGACGGCGCGATGACCTTGGGGCTCGCGAGCCCGGAAAAGAGCGATGCCGATCCGGATTTGAGCGCCGGACGGAACGGGATCACCGCCGGGGTGGCCGGGGGCGGCTCATCGGACGATCCCAATCGCGGCGGGAGCGCGAGCACGATGGGCAGCGCCGCCTCGATCGAGTCGACGGTGTGGCGTTCGGTCTCGCCGATCCAGCCCTTGTCGAAGACGATCAGCCGAACGGCGATGCCGGTGCCATGCTTGACGTACGGGCGGCCGAGAATGGTGATCTCAACGCGCGGACGTCCGATCTCGGCGACCGAGACATAGCCGCGGGCACCGCTGCCGTCGTGCGCGAATCCCGGCGACATAATCGCAACGCAGCGTC
Organism: Sphingopyxis macrogoltabida; assembly: GCF_001307295.1. Lineage (NCBI taxonomy): Bacteria > Pseudomonadati > Pseudomonadota > Alphaproteobacteria > Sphingomonadales > Sphingopyxidaceae > Sphingopyxis > Sphingopyxis macrogoltabida. The sequence continues at coordinate 3,151,946 of NZ_CP012700.1, forward strand.
CGCCGTCGGCAAGACGGAGGAGCGCGGAGCGAAGGTGGCGAGCGCCGGCATGGCGATCCTCGCCGCGGCCTTCGCTACGGCTGAAGGGCGGATTGATCAGGACGACGGTCGGACGGACATCCGGCGGCAGCCGGTCGTGAATGAATTCGGCATCGTGTGTGGTGACGTCGCTGTTCGTCACGAGAGCGAGCAGTGCGGCGCGGCAGGCATCGCGTTCGTTGAGCGTTACGGAGGCGCCCGTGGCGATCGCGCGGGCGGCGAGCATGCCGATGCCCGCCGACGGTTCGAGCACATGGTCGTCGGCCGTAATCGCCGCTGCACGTGTCGCTAGCCAGCCCAGCGCGTCTGGCGTGCTGAACTGTTGCATCTCGACTTGATGCTCGCTGCGATAGGTCTGCGTTGGTAGCGCCTTCTCGAATGCAAGAATGGCTGCGAAGGCATCTTCGGGCGGGCAGTCCGGGTTCTGGTCTTCACCGAGCGACAACATGTTCGAAGCCTGCGCCGCTTCGAGCGCATCATAGGCGTCGCGCATCGACCAGTGTCCGTCGGCATCGGATCCGCCGAACGCCTCCGACATGAGCCCTTTGAGCAGCGAACGGGTGACCGAATGCGGGTCGGCGAGCCGGGATTGCAGAGCCCGCGCTACGCCGTGAAGACGCTCGGCCTTTTCCCGGGCGCTGGAATCAGGGGTCTCGGCGAGATTGAGAAGCGGAAGGGTCATGGAAGATCTCCTGAACGGGCTCCGGGGCACCTGCCCCCGCCGCACACAGCCCTCCCCCCTCTCCTCCAGGGTGGAAGGCGGCATGAAAAAGGGGCCGCGACGCGTGGTCACGGCCCCAATCGAGGTCGGCTTTGCCGGGTCAGGCCGCGTCGGCGATCGGTTCGTCCTCGTCGCCATCACCGACCGCTTCGTCGTCGAACGTTATTTCGGCGGCATCAGCAGGCTCCAGGTCGGCATCGTCGTTCGCCAGCGCAGCGACGGGATGCTCGAAGCGCATCGCGTCGGGAAGCCAGGCGAGCGCCTTTTCCTTGACGTCGGCTTCCACGATGATGTTGCCCGCGAAGAGCTGTTCGGCCGAGGATGCAAGGAGATCCTTCTTTGACGCGCCATAGCGTTGGCCGAGTTCGCTGCCGCCAATTTCCGCGAACAGGTCGAGGATCGTCGTCTTGGTGAGCCGCTTGAAGTAATTCTTCGCGGTCGGTCGCCACCAGGCGGCGACATCGATCCCGAGCTTGCAGCCGAGATGGTCGACGAAATCGCTGCCGGTCGTCTTGGCGGGCACGGCGTGGATCGTACGGGCGATCGCCCAACCCAGCCATGCCGCGCGTGCTTCCTCACCAAGCGCACAGAAGGCATCGTAGCGGCCAGTGACACCGGCATCGGGGTCGATCCAGCTCCGATCGAGTCCGGCTTCGAGCTTAGCCCATTCCTCGGCCGCCGTCGTGCCGCTCTCGAACCCGATGACGCGCGACGGCGCCGCATCGGCCCTCAGTTCGCTCGCGAGATCGCTCGCCCCGTAACGCCGCTGCGCGGCATCGACCATCACGAACGTCCCGAGATCGAGCGCGAACCGCGGGTCGCTGGCGACATGGACGCGGAGCAGTTCCGCCTTCATCGTTGCGAGTTCGTCAGCAAGCCGCTGGCTGATCGCGGGTTTGCCTGATGCTCCGCCAGGAGCCGCATCGTCGCGGTCATCGTCCGAGTCATCGGTTTCGCTCATCGCTTCGGGGGTTCGGTAGACCTGATGATGAACCCGGGGCTGGCCATCCTCACCGAGGACGACGAAGGCGAGCGCCGAGGCCTTCTGGTCATCGGACAACACCGGCGGACGATTCTGGATTTCACGGAGTTCGGATTCCAGATCGCGATAACGCTGTTCGTCATCATCGGTGATGCCGTCGTCGCTTTCGTTCGCGGCTTCGCCGATGATGGTCATTTCGGCCTCGATCTCGGCGCAGCGCGCTTCATCCTCTGCCGTGGGTGGCGGAATCTCTCCGCGAACCGGGCTCAGACCGTCAAGCTCGATGTAGGAGACGCGCGTCGTCGGCAGCGCACGGATTTCGCCAAAACCCTCACGTTCGCGGATAGCCTCGGCTTCGACCGCGAGTTTTTCATCCGTCAGCCGGTCGAGTATGTCACCGTCGATCCAGTTTTCGGACGCGCTGTCGGAGAAGAGGTCGGAGTCGATCCGTCCGCCCGCTTCGAGATAAGCTTCGCGGCCGACAAGCAGCGCCTTGGGGTCACCGCCGCGATAGCTGCCGGAGGCGAGCTCGCGCCGGATGGTGTAGACGTCGTCCCCGTAATAGCTGTCCTGATACTGCTCGAACACACGGGCCTGACGAACGGTGTCGGACGTGCTGCCATAGGCCTTGGCGACCTCGAGCGTGATGTCGCCCTTGCGGAGCGCCTCGAAGATCGTCTCGTGAAGATCGGCGAGACGAACGCGCCCGAGCACGAAACGCTCGGTCTTGCCGAACCGCGCGGCAACCTGCGCGGGGGTTTTGCCTTCCTTCTCGATCATATTCTTGAAGGCCGTGCATTCATCGGCGGCGGTCATCGGCAGCTTCTGGTTTTCAGCGAGGCTGAGCTCGATGGCGTTTTTCGCGTCCGGCATCACCATAACCGGCACGCAGAAGTCTTCGGGAAGCTGGCCCTTTTCGATCAGGGCATGAACCCGCGCGAGACGCCGGCCGCCGCCGAAAATGCTGTAGCTGTCCTTCTTGCGTTTTATTGCGGTGCCAATCAGGTTCTGGAGCACGAAGCCGGCTTGGCCGATCATCGCTTCCAGTTCGGCGTCGGCGTCGGAGTCGCTTTCCGTTCGGACATTCAGCGGGGAAGCGACGCAGTTACGCGCAAGCGCGTATACGATCGGATATGTCATAGTCCGTCTCCTGGCGGCGGAGGCCCGACCATCAGGCCACTCGGCGCCGCCAGTCCCCCACCCCCTTCCCTCCTTCCCGTAGGACATCGTTCCAGTCGTTCCGCCCGTGCCACGGCCAGATCGTGCCGATCTGCCGCCCGGGTGCCGTATAGGCCTCGGTTGCAAGCGGCACGGCCAAGCGTCCCGCATTGTCATTGTCGGGGAGCAGGATGAGGCGGTTCACGGATTTCGGGATGGCAACATGGGGGAGGCGTTCATTGCCGAGCGTCGCCCAGACCGGGATGCCGAGCAGAATCATCGCCGAAACCGCTGTCTCGACACCTTCGGCAATCCCAAGCGTCTCGGTGGCGGAAGCGAGCCGAACAGCACCGGCGCAGGGGTTGCCTAGCAGGCGTCGAGGATGGCGAAGGTCGCGTGCACGCCGCCCGCGGGCATCGAGAAAGGTCCTCTGGACGGCGAGCAGACCGGAATCGTCGGTAACGGCGGCGAGCATCGCCGGGCGAAACCGTGCCGCCTTGCCCTTGCCGAGCGGAGTTCGGTCGCAGAAGCGCAAAGAGTCGAGCGCGATGTGAATCGACCGATTGCGTAGGTAGGTCTCGGCGATAGTCCAATTTATCGGCCGTCCGACCCTCCAAAGATCGAAGGCGCGCTTTTGCAGCCATCGGTCGAGCTTGAACTGCTTGGCGATTCCATTGCCCTTTGCGCCCAAGGCATTCGGATCGAGCCGCCGAATGGCGCGCAGCACGTCGCGCGTGTCGCAGCCGGCAAAGCATTTGAACAAGAGTCGGGTGTCGCCAACGCGAACCGATAGGCTCGGCGTTCGGTCATCGTGGGCTGGGCAGCGACACATTCCAGTCGACCCCTGCCAGAAACCGCCAAGGCCCCTGACCAGTGCGGCCCCGGCAGCCTCCAATTCGGAATCATGGAGAGTCGAAAGGGCAACAGACATTGGAATTCTCGCAATCAGATCAGACTTCGCTCAAGCTCCCCCTCTCTCCTGCCGTGCTTTTCGCGGCCACCTGGTGACGAAGTCACGCGGCGCGGCGACACCGCTCAACGGCACGATCCTGCCCTGATTATTGTGAGGTGGCGTAGCAACCGGCACGCTTGCGATGGCGAATGCTGCGTTGGAACCGCGCTCGCGACATTGATCCATCCCGAGGACAAGGAAAATGCAGGATCTCGATTTGTCACGGTCCGAAATCGTCTTCATGGAGCCATTGACCGTGCGGATTCCGACCGCAGTCGAACTGACAGGGCTCAGTCGGTCAAGAATCTACGAGTTGATCGTGTCCGGCGACCTTGAGGTCGTCAAAGTCGGCCGGTCCACGCTGGTCCTCTATACGAGCCTCAAGGCCCTGATCGGCCGCTAGGCGGTCGAGGTCGCACTCTTGCCGAAGGCGGGGCGCAGAATTTGCGCCCCATCGCGCAGCTCGTCGAGATAATCGGACCAATGCTGCATCATGCGAACACGTTCGTCCCAATATTCGCCGCGGGTGTAGACCCGGCGCGTCGCATTGGCATCGAGATGTGCCAGTTGCCTTTCGATCGCATCCGGGTGCCACATTCCCATCTGATTGAGGAGAGTGGCGGCCGTCGCGCGGAATCCATGAGCCGTCATCTCCTCACGGCTGTAGCCCAGCCGCCGAAGCGCGGCGCTGACAGTATTCTCCGACATGCAACGGCGGGGCGTCCGAAAGGACGGAAAGAGGTATCTCCCATGGCCGGTAAGGGCGTGGAGCTCTTCGAGCATCGCAAGAACTTGCCGTGACAGGGGGACGCAAAGCGAGCGGCGCATTTTCATCTTCTCTGCCGGGATCGACCAGACGGCATCATGGGAATCAATCTCCGCCCATTCTGCCTGGCGCAGTTCGCCCGGTCTGACGAAAAGATGCGGCGTCAATCGAAGCGCGACCGCGGTGAGCTCGTGACCAGCGTAGCCATCGATCGCGCGGAGCAGCGCGCCGACTTCCTTCGGGGCCGTGATGGCGGCGTGGTGCTTCACCTTCGGAGTGATCAGCGCACCACGGAGATCGGCCGCCAGATCGCGGTCGGCCCTTGCGGTCGCAATGGCGTAGCGGAACACTCGGCTAATCACGCTCCGCATGCGCCGCGCGCTTTCATATCGGCCGTTCGCCTCGACTTTACGGAGAACGGCCAGGATTTCCTGCGCGGTGAGTTTCGATATCGGGCGACTGCCGATCATCGGTTCGGCGATGTCGAGGAGCCATCGCACCTTCCGAAGCGTGACTGGCGCGCGCTCTTCTCGTTCGATTTTCACCAGCCATTCCTCGGCGATCGCCTTGAACGTATTGTCCTGCGCGATCTTCTGGGTGATCCGCGCGACCTTCTTCTCCGCTGCGGGATCAAGCCCGGCGACAAGCTTCTTGCGCGCCTCGTCGCGAAGTTCCCGAGCGGACGCGATGCCGACATCGGGCCACGACCCGAAATACAGCGTCTTTTGCCGTTCGAGATAGCGATAGTTCATTCGCCAGACTTTTGCGCCGCTCGGCCTGACCACGAGGTACAGGGCGTCGGCGTCAGCCATTTTATAGGCTTTTTCCTTGGGCTTAGCGTTCGAAATCTGGATGTGGGTAAGCGACATGATGGTTTCACCTTCGATAGGCTGACCGAAACCATCAAAAACACCATCAAAGCTGATGGTACGCTGATGGTTCCGGCTGGATCAGCCTGGATTCCACTCAGCGAGTCTCATCGAAAAAGCGGTGAGAAACCAGCCGCTTACTGGACGTCCTCGGACATTCCGAGGAGAACAGATGGTGCCCAGAAGAGGACTCGAACCTCCACGACCTTGCGATCGCCAGCACCTGAAGCTGGTGCGTCTACCAATTCCGCCATCTGGGCACGGGGTAGGAGCGGGCGCTTAGCGGGGGGGCGGTCGGCTTGTCAACCGCGCTGCGGCCGGAGCCGCATATTTTATCGCAAGGGCGCGGTTTCGCGTTGCCATCGGCCGCCTCGCCCCTTGCCCCGGCAGACGCTTCGCGGCATGGGGAGCCATCGGGCGCCCCCGTGCGCCACCACAGAATCGGATACAGGCGGACATGATGCAAAAGCTCGACGGGCAATTGATCACGGTGCTGGGCGGCGGCGGCTTCCTCGGCCGCTATGTCGTGCAACGCCTGCTGTCGCGCGGCGCGCGCGTGCGCATCGCCGAACGCGAACCGCGCAAGGCGGTCTTCCTGAAGCCGCTCGGCGGTCTCGGCCAGACGCAGTTCGTTGCCGCCGACGTCCGCGATGCCGCCAGCGTCGCGCGCGCCGTTGCCGGAAGCGATGCGGTGATCAACCTCGCCGGCAGCTTCGACGATATGGCGGCGGTGCAGGCGGATGGCGCCGGCCATGTTGCGACGGCGGCGAAGGCGGCCGGGGTTCCGACGCTGGTCCATATCTCGGCGATCGGCGCCGACAGCGGTAGCGCCTCCGCCTATGGCCGCAGCAAGGGCGACGGCGAGGCCGCAGTCCGCGCCGCCTTTCCCCAAGCGGCCATCCTGCGCCCGTCCATTCTCTTCGGCCGCGAAGACCACTTCATCAACCGGTTCGCGATGATGATGCGCCTGTCGCCGGTCATTCCGGTGATCGCGCCGAAGGCGAAATTCCAGCCGGTCTATGTCGGCGACGCCGCCGATGCCGTCGTCGCGGCGCTCGCCCCGGGCGCGGCGGGCAAGACCTTCGAACTCGGCGGGCCCGAGGTGCTTACGATGGCCGCATTGCAACGGCGGGTCGCCGACGCGACGGGACGCAAGCCGCTGTTCGTCGACATCCCCGACGCGGTTGCATCGGCGCTTGCCAGCGGGCTGGGCTGGGCGCCCGGCGCGCCGATCACCAAGGATCAGTGGCTGATGCTCCAGACCGACAATATCGTCGCAGCGGGTGCGAGCGGCCTGGCGCAGCTTGGCGTCACCCCGACCGCGCTCGCCGATGTGACCGAGGGCTGGTTGGTCCAGTATCGCCGCCATGGCCGCTTCGCGCAGGCGGCGTCGTAAAACGCCGCCGGTCGTCCGGACGCCGAAAGGGAGCCCTTCATGTTCAAGCGCCTGTTCGTCGATCACCCCAAGGCCGTCGATGAAAGCTATGCCGAACATTTCGGCGTCGCATCGCGCTTTGGCCTGACAATGATCTGGGGCGGCGCCTGCGCGCTGGTCCACGCCGTGGTTCCCGGCTGGTGCATCACCACCGGCAGCGACACGATCCGCCGTCTCAACAAGATCATGGTCGAACAGCGCGCCGCCAAGGGGCAGGCCGCGATGCAGATGAACACGGTCGATTGGGTCATCTGACCGCGTGTCCGACGCCCCCGATTATCTCGACCGCGCGGCGCGGCCGCGGCTCGCCTATCGCTTTGTGGCGGGTACCGGTCCGACGATCGTGTTCCTGCCCGGCTATATGTCCGACATGGCGGGAGGCAAGGCGACCGCGCTGTTCGATTGGGCAGCGGCCGAAGGGCAGGCCTGCCTGCTTCTCGATTACGCCGGCTGCGGGCTGTCGGACGGGCTGTTCGGCGAACAGACACTGCTCGACTGGCGCGGCGATGTACTCGACCTGATCGACGCGAAGGCCGAGGGAGCGGTGGTCCTCGTCGGATCGTCGATGGGCGGGTGGCTGATGCTGCTCACCGCGCTCGCGCTGGTGCAGCGCGACGGGCCGGCGCGGGTCGCGGGACTGGTCGGCATCGCCGCAGCGCCCGATTTCACCGATTGGGGCTTCACCCCCGAAGAGAAAGCGATCATTCTTGCCGAGGGCGAACTGCGCGAGGAGACGCCGTACAGCGACCAGCCCTATGTGACGACGCGTGCCTTCTGGCAGTCGGGCGAGGCGAACCACCTCCTCGACGGCGACATTCCCCTCGCCTGCCCCGTGCGCCTGCTTCACGGCGAGGAGGACGGCGACGTTCCGCCGGATATCAGTGTCCGGCTGTCCGCCGCGCTCGCCAGCGAGGATGTGCAGGTGACGCTCGTCAAGGGCGGCGACCACCGGCTATCGCGCGATACCGATATCGCGCTGCTGATCGACACCGTCGCGCGTATCGCGACAAATTAGGCACCTTCGCGCGTATCGCGACAAATTAGACACCGTCGCGCGGCTCGCGACCAACTAGAGGATTACGATGGCCCGCAGCGACTTTAAATTCAGCGTCACCAAGCGCGTCCGCTATGCCGAGATCGACGCGCAGGCGGTCGTGTTCAACAGCCGTTACCTCGAATATTTCGATATCGGGATCACCGAATATTGGCGCGCGGCCGGCGTCTACGAGCGCTGGAGCGCGCTCGAAAGCCCCGAATTCCACGTTGCGCGCGCCGAGGTCGATTACAAGGCGCCGATCCTGCTCGACGAGGAGATCGACATTTGCGTCCGCTGCTCGCGCGTCGGCCGCAGCTCGATGACCTTTCTCTTCGAACTGCACGGTGCGGGCCGCGACGACCTGCGTGCGTCGGGGCTCGAGGTCAGCGTCCATGTCGAGGAGGCGCGCGGCGCGACCGCGCCCGTGCCCGATGCATTCGTAAACTTGTTCGAAGCGTTTGAAGGACGCAGCCTTCGCGCCTAAGTTAGGCGCATGACGAAATATCTCCATACGATGATCCGCGTGTCGGATCCCGATGCCACCATCGCCTTCTTCAACCTCGTCGGGCTAGAGGAAGTGCGCCGTTTCGACAGCGAACAGGGCCGCTTCACGCTGATCTTCCTCGCGCCGCCGGGTCAGGCGGGCGTTGCCGAGGTCGAGTTGACCTATAACTGGCCGCCCGCCGACGGCAGCGCGGCCGAGGAATATACGGGCGGGCGCAATTTCGGGCATCTCGCCTATCGCGTCGACAATATCTACGACACCTGCCAGCGGCTGATGGACGCCGGCGTGACGATCAACCGCCCGCCGCGCGACGGGCATATGGCGTTTGTCCGCTCGCCCGACGGCATTTCGGTCGAACTGCTGCAGGATGGCCATCTGCCGCCGCAGGAGCCCTGGGCATCGATGCCCAACACGGGGAGCTGGTAAGCCGCCATGCCGGGCCTGTTGATCAACATCGACGTGCCCGACGTGATCGCCGGCGAGCGATTTTATACCGCCGCACTCGGCCTGACGGTCGGCCGCCGCCTCGGCAGCGATATCGTCGAACTGACCGGGTGCGACGCGCCAATCTATCTGATCGCCAAGCCCGCCGGGACCGCAATCGGCCCCGCCGGCGGCGATTTCCGGCGTTATCACCGGCACTGGTCGCCCGTGCATCTAGATTTCACGGTCGATAACCTCGATAGCGCCATCGCCCGGGCGCTTGACGCCGGCGCGACGCAGGAAGGCGAGACGATCGACCTGCCCTATGGCCGGCAGGCGACGTTCGCCGATCCGTTCGGGCACGGATTTTGCCTGATCGAATTCAATGCCGCGGGATATGACGCCATCGCCACCTGAGGCGGCAACCTGCACCTATCAAGGCTGACGGCCTTCTGCTCCGTCTTGGAAGCGAACGAGGCCGTAAGCGAAAGGAGACGATCATGACTGCACTCGACATCGTCCGCATTCTGGTCCTCAGCGACAATTATGTCTGGCTGGTCCACGAGCCCGGCAGCGGCGCGACGATGGTCGTCGACCCCGCGGTCGCCGATCCGGTGCTGGCTGCGGCGGCCGAGCGCGGCTGGACGATCACCGACATCTGGAACACCCACTGGCATCCCGATCACACCGGCGGCAATGCCGCGATCAAGGAAGCCACCGGTTGCACGATCACCGGCCCGGCCGCCGAATATGAACGCATCCCGACGCTCGACGTGCAGGTGAAGGGCGGCGACACGGTCCGGCTCGGCAACCACAGCGCCGAGGTATGGGACGTCCCCGCGCATACGGCGGGGCACATCGCCTATCATTTCGCGGACGATCGCGCGATCTTCGTCGGCGACACGATGTTCGCCATGGGTTGTGGCCGGCTCTTCGAGGGGACGGCCAAGCAGATGTTCGGCAATATGCAGCGGCTCGGCGCGCTCGACGACGCGACGCGCGTCTATTGCGCGCACGAATATACGCTGTCGAACGCGCGCTTCGCGGTCACCGTCGAGCCCGACAATGCGGAACTCGCGGCGCGGCTCGCGGCGGTCGAGGCGGCGCGCGGTGCCGGCGAGGCGACGGTGCCGACGAGCATCGGCGAGGAACGCGCGACCAATCCGTTCCTCCGTGCCGCCAGCGCGCAGGAACTCGGCCGCATCCGGGCGTTGAAGGACGCCGCCTAGGACGGCGCGCGGAGCTTCAGGGAGCGTTCACTTTCGGGGCGTCATAGCGAAGGCAGGAGCAACATGATGGCGAAGCTCAATCCGGTTCACGGCATCGCACTGGCGATATTGGCCGCACCGCTGATCGCGGGCTGCGCGCCTGCGGGCGGCGCCGAGCCCGGTGCCGCGGCGCTGACGCCGAAACAGGCCGAAACGCTGGACAAGCAGCTTGCCGGCAAGGTTCCGGGCAAACCCGAAAAATGCCTGCCGAGCTTTCGCACCACCGACACGATCCGGGTGTCCGACAATATCCTGTTGTACCGGGCGAACGGCAACCTCGTCTATCGCAACGACCTGAAGGGCAGTTGCCCCGGGCTCGCGCGCGACAGCGATATCATGGTCATTCGCCAGTTCGGATCATCGACCTGCAGCGGCGATTTCTTTCACCTGGTCGACCGATCGAGCGGCATTCGCGGTCCGACCTGCGTGCTTGGAGAATTTGTCCCCTATCGCAAACCGGCGGGGGACGAAGGCTGAACCGACGGTTCGGTCGCAGGCGGGGCCCGGTTTGCGCCGAGCTCTTCGGGTCGCACCCCCGCCTGCTATTTGAAGATTGCGTACCATATCCCGCTCGCATCGAGCGAAGTCGAGATGCCCTTCGGGCTAGGCGCAAGACCGATGGGTGTCTCGACTTCGCTCGACACGAACGGATAAGGGCTATGCCTTGTACAAGGCCGCGATCTTGTCTTCGTAGACCTGCTTCAGCACATGGCGCCGGATCTTCATCGACGGCGTCATCTGCTCATTCTCGATCGTGAAGGCCTCGTCGGCAAAGTCGAACTTGCGCACTTTCTCGATCACCGAGAGCTGGCCGTTGACGCGGTCGACCGCGGCGCGGATCACGGCGCGGAACTTCTCATGCTCGCGGAGCAGCTTCAGATCCTTGGGCAGCCCCTCGGCCTCGGCCCATTCGGCCGCCCATTCGGGATCGGGAACGAGAATGCCGACAAGGTGCGGGCGCTTGTCGCCATAGACCATCGCCTGCAGGATTTCGGGCTGGAGCGTCAGCATGCCCTCGACCCGCTGCGGCGAGACATTGTCGCCCTTGTCGTTGACGATCAGGTCCTTCTTGCGGTCGGTGATGACGATGCGGCCCTTGTCGTCGATATGGCCGATATCGCCGGTGTGCAGCCAGGCGCCTTTGTCCAGCTCCGCCGGATCTGGGACGAGCACGCGCTCGGTCTCCGCCGGATTGCGCCAATAGCCCTTCATGACGAGTTCGCCGCGGACGAGGATCTCGCCGTCGTCGGCGATCTTTACCTCGGTGTTCATTAGCGGCGGGCCGACGGTGTCCATCTTGATCCCCGCGCTCGGGCGGTTGCAGCTGATCACCGGCCCCGCCTCGGTCTGCCCATAGCCTTGCAGCAAGGTCAGCCCGATCGAGTGGAAGAAGACCCCGATTTCGGGGTTGAGCGGCGCACCGCCCGACACCAGCGCCTTCATCCGGCCGCCGAAGCGCTTGCCGATCTTGGGCCGGAACAGCCGGTCGAGCAGCAGGTCGACCGGCCGGTCGAGCAGGCCCATGCGCCGCTCATAATCTTTCTCGCCGACGCGCAGCGCCTGGTTCAGCATCCAGTTCGCCAGCTTGCCCTGTTTTTCGACCGCCTTGATCATCCGCGCGCGGATCACCTCGAACAGCCGCGGCACCACGACCATGATCGTCGGGCGCGTTTCCTCGATGTTCGAGACGAGCTTTTCGAGCCCCTCGCTATAATAGATTTGCGCCCCGACCATGATCGGCAGAAATTGGCCGCCCGAATGTTCGTAGGCGTGGCTGAGCGGCAGGAAGGACAGGAAGACCTCCTCGTCGCCGATCCCGAAATCATTGACGAGCACCTCCGCCGCACCCGCGGCATTGTGCAGGATCGCGCCATGATGCTGCATCACCCCGCGCGGCGCACCGCCGGTGCCGCTGGTATAGATGATACACGCTATATCCTCGCGCTTGACGCCGAGCCCGCGCGCCTTGGTCTCCTCGACATAAGTCTCGCCGCCCTCGACCAGCGGCGCCCAGTCGTGGACCGAAACCTCGCCCTGCTGGCCGACGCGCAGGCTTTCCATGCTGATCACGATATGCGCTTCGGACCGCATCACCGCGGGCATCAACACGCGCGCCAGCTTCGCGGTCGACACGATCACCGCCTTAGCGCCGCTGTTGTCGAGGATATGCTGATGGTCGCGTTCGGTGTTGGTCGTATAGGTCGGAACGGTGATGCAGCCTGCGGCCATGATGCCAAGGTCGGCGACGCACCATTCGGGCCGATTCTCGCTCACCAGCACCACCCGGTCGCCTTCCTTGAGGCCGAGTTCGCGCAGATTATGCGCGAGCGCCGCCACTTGGCATGCGACCTGCCGCCAGCTCAGCGGCTGCCAGGCGCGATCGGCCTTGTGCCACAGGAACGGATCGTCGCCGCCCTTTTCGGCGCGGTCGAAGAACATCGCGACCAGACTCGGAAAATGGTCGAGATGGGGGTTTTCCAGCTTCATGCCCGATATTCTCCCACGGCAGTTCGTTTTATTTTTCTCGATCTTAGGGTCAATCGTGCGGCGATTGAAGCCCAGTTCGTCATCCCGGCGAAGGCCGGGATCTCGCCCTGGGGAAGTAACGCGATGGTGAGATCCCGGCCTTCGCCGGGATGACGACAGGTAAGGATGTCATCCCTGCGGCGGCGCGCCATCGACCGACGAGGTGCCGGGACCGCGCGGGTCGGCGGCGCCGTGCCACACTTCCCCAACGCGCTGGGCGGCATTTAGCTTCGATCCAAGGTCGGTCGGGGTGAAGCTGTAGCCGAAGGGCTGCATCTTCGCCGCGATCGCCTGCCCTGCCGCATCGTCCTCGATCAGCACGCCCTTTTCACCGAAGAACAGGTTCGGCAGTGCGATCGCTTCCTCGGCCGAAAGCCCCCAGTCGAGAACGCCGATCAGCGTCTTGGTGACATGCATGATGATCCGCTTGCCGCCCGCCGAGCCAACCGCAAGGATCACCTTGCCGTCGGGGCCATAGACGATCGTCGGCGACATCGACGACAGCGGACGTTTGCCCGCCTCGACGCGGTTGGCGGCCGGGGCGCCGTCCTGCACCGGGCTGTGATCGAAGTCGGTCAGCTCGTTGTTGAGGAAATAGCCGTTCACATTGAGATGGCTGCCAAAGATGCTTTCGACGGTCGAGGTCATCGATGCGACATTGCCCGCGCGGTCGACCGCGACGAAATGCGTCGTGCCGTTCTCGGCGACCGGACCCGACGGCGTGCGTGGCGGCGCGCCCGGCGGCGTCCCCGCCTCATAATGGCCGGCCGCGCCATAGGGCGAGATGAGCTGGCGGCGCTCGGTGAGATAGGCCTTGTCGAGCAGTCCCTTGACCGGGACGTCGACGAAATCGCCGTCTCCGAGATATTTGGCGCGGTCGGCATAGGCGAGCTGCATCGCTTCGGCGATGAGGTGCCAGCTCATCGGATTGTCCTTGCCCATCGCCTTCATGTCCCAGCCCTCGATCATGCCGAGGATGCCGAAGACGGTCGTCGCGCCCGAAGACGGCGGGCCCATGCCGCAGACCTTGTAGACGCGATAGGTGGTGCAGACGGCGGGACGCTCCTTCGCCCGATAGGCGGCGAGATCGTGCGCAGTCAGCACCGCCGGATTGCGCACCGATTTCGCGACCGTATCGCTGATCGCGCGCGCGTTGGCGCCGGTGTAGAAGGCATCGGGACCGCGCGCCGCGATATCGCGCAGCAGCGCCGCATAGGCCGGGTTCTTCAGCCGCGTCCCGACCGGCACCGGCTTGCCATCGACATAATAGATCGCGCGCGCGGCAGGAAAATTCTTCCACAGCGCCTGATAGCGGTCGAGCCAGTTGTAGAGCGCCGGGGTAACTTCATAGCCGTCCTCGGCCAGCTTGATCGCGGGCTGGAACAGCGCCTTCCATTCGAGCTTGCCCCATTTTTTATGCGCCATTTCCATCAGGCGGATATTGCCGGGAACCCCGACCGAAAGGCCGCCGGGGATAACGTCTGCGTAACCGCGCGGCTTGCCGTCGGGGCCGAGAAAACGTCCCGGCTTCGCCGACGCCGGCGCAGTCTCGCGTCCGTCGATCGTGGCGATGCCGTCCGATTTGGCATCGTGATAGACGAGGAAGCCGCCGCCGCCGATGCCGCTCGACTGCGGTTCGACGAGCGTCAGCACCGCGACCATCGCGACCGCCGCATCGGCCGCCGTGCCGCCCTGCTGCAGGATCGCCCGTCCGGCCTCGGTCGCGCGCGGATCGGCGGACGAGGTAACGCCCTGCGCCGCGGCGAGCGAGGGAAGCGAAACGATAAAAAGGCTGATGACGGCAAGGAGTCGTTTGATCATGCGCGCGACATTGGCGCGGGGGTGCAGACAGCGCAACCCCAACCGATCCTCCCTGTGGCTAAGCCATGGGGAGGTGGCAGCGCAAAGCGCTGACGGAGGGGCAATGGCGCAACGTCGGAGCCCCTCCACCACCCATCGGGCGGTCCCCCTCCCCATCGCTACGCGACAGGGAGGATCTATTCTCCTACCCCCACCGCATCGGCGACCCGCGTAAAGCCATCGCGCGCCGCCAGCGTTTCGAGCCCGCGCGCGATGCGCCCCGCGAGCCCCGGTCCTTCATAGACCATCGCCGAATAGATCTGGATCAGGCTGGCCCCCGCACGAATCCGTTCCCACGCCTGTTCGGCCGAAGCAATGCCGCCCGCCGCGACGAGCGGCAACTTGCCGCCGCTGGCGCTCCGGAAATCGCGGACCCGCTGGAGCGCAAGGCCTGCCAGCGGCGCCCCCGACAGCCCGCCCGCCTCGCCCGCATGGCGCGAGGCGAGCGCCGGCCGCTCGATCGTCGTGTTCGACACGATCACCGCGGCCAGCCCCTTGTCGAAGGCGACGGCGACGATGTCGTCGATGTCGGCGGGTTCAAGATCGGGCGCGACCTTGAGAAACACGGGCTTCGCGCCATCCGCCGGCTGCGCCGCGGCGACGCCGTCGAGCAAAGCCTCGAGCGCGCCGCGATCCTGCAAGGCGCGGAGGCCCGGCGTGTTCGGCGAGCTGATATTGACCGTCAGATAGTCGGCCAGCGGCGCCATCGCCGCCGTGCCCTTCGCATAGTCGGCGATGCGGTCCACGCTGTCCTTGTTGGCGCCAATGTTGATGCCGAGCGGCACCGGCAACCCGAACCGGCGCAGGCAGGCGATCCGTTCGGCCGCCTTTTCCTGACCGCCATTGTTGAAGCCCATGCGGTTGATCACCGCGCCGTCCTCGACGAGGCGGAACAGGCGCGGGCGCGGGTTGCCCTCCTGCGGCAGCGGGGTCAGCGTGCCGACCTCGACGAAGCCGAAACCGAAATGCGGCATCGCGTGCGCAACGCGCGCATCCTTGTCGAACCCCGGCGCAAGACCGACCGGGTTCGGGAAGTGCAAACCGGCGAGCTCGGTCGCCAGCGCCGCACTGGTCAGCGCATGGCGCGCACGCGGCAGCGGCTGGAGCGCGTTCAGGGTCAGATTATGCGCCGCCTCGCCATCGGTGGCGTGCACCAGCGGACGGACGAGCGCATAGGCGGTATCGGCGGCGGAAGCGAAGAGCGACATGGCCCGCCATTGCGCCCGGTCGGTCGCTATGGCAAGCCCTTCGGCGGGTCAGAATGAAGTACCGGAAACCGGGGAGAAAAATGGTGTCGCACCTTCGCCTTGCCGCCAGGCTGTCCAGCGGCTTGCTCGTCCTCGCGCTCGCGGGGTGCGCATCGGTCACCGCCGATCCGGTCGCAGCCACGCCCACCGCGCCCGTTCCCGCGGGTCCACCCGCCGGCGCGGGGCTTGCCGGATTCTTTGACAAATATGACGCGGCGCAGCTGTCGCTGTCGCCCCAGAGCAAGGCCTATCGCGGCATCCGCGACGCCGACTATGGCAAATGGGACGACCCGAGCGACGAAAGCGAGGTCGCGACGCACAAGCTGCAGCAGGCAACGGCGGAGGCGATGCGCGGCAGTTTCGACCCGGCCCGGCTCTCGGCCGACGACGCGCTGTCGTTCGAACTGTTCAATGCGCAGGCCGAACGTGCCGACCGCCTGTTCGCCTTTCGCGACCATGGCTATCTCTTCGACCAGATGAACGGCGCGCAGAGCCGCCTGCCCGCCTTTCTGATCAACATCCACCGCGTGTCGAACGTCGCCGAGGCCGAGGCCTATGTCGAACGGATCCGCGGCCTCGGCCCGGTGCTCGATTCGCTGACCGCGCAGTCTGCGGAGCGCGCCGCCAAGGGTCTGCAGCCACCCAAATGGGTCTACGCCTATGTGATTTCGGACATCGGCAATCTGCTCAAACCCGACAATGCGGTGGTCGAGGACCTCGCCGCCAAGGTCGGCAAGCTGGACATTGCCGCGGCGGAAAAGACACGCCTCGTCGCCGCAGCCGGGGCGGCGTGGCGCGAAAGCGCTGGCCCCGCCTATGAACGGCTGCGCGCCGAAATGCAGCGCCAGCAGGCAAGCGCGCCGACCGAGGACGGCGTATGGCGGATGCCGGACGGCGGCGCCTATTATGCCGCGCTGCTGGCGAACTACACGACGACCGACATGACCGCCGCGCAAATCCACGACCTCGGCCTGTCCGAAGTCGCGCGCATCCACGGCGAAATGAAGAAAATCATGGCGCAAGTGGGCTTCAAGGGCAGCTTGCCACAATTTTTCGCACATCTGCGCGACAGCCCGCAATATTATTACACCACCCGCGAAGCCTATCTGGCCGAGGTCGATGCGAAGGTGAAGGCGATGGAGGCGCGGCTGCCGGCCTTCTTCAACATGCTGCCCAAGGCGCCGTTGCAGGTGAAGGCGGTCGAGGCGTTCCGCGAAAAATCGGCCGGCAAGGCTTTCTACCAGTCGCCCTCGCCCGACGGGTCGCGCCCGGGCACCTATTATGTGAATCTCTATGACCTGCGCGACATGTCGAAGACCGAGCTCGAGGCGCTCGCCTATCATGAGGGGGTGCCCGGCCATCACCTCCAGCGCGCGGTGCAGACCGAACTCACCGGCCTGCCGCCCTTCCGCCGCTTCGGCGGCTTCACCGCCTATACCGAGGGCTGGGGCCTCTATTCGGAAGAGCTTGCCAAGGACATGGGCTTCTATACCGATCCCTACAGCGATTTCGGCCGGCTGGGGATGGAGCTGTGGCGCGCGTGCCGGCTCGTCGTCGACACCGGCATCCACGACAAGCGCTGGAGCCGCGAGCAGGCGATCCAGTATCTCAAGGACAATACGCCGAACCCGCAAGGCGACATCGAAAAGGCGATCGAACGCTATATCGTCTATCCGGGACAGGCGACCGCCTATCTGATCGGCAAGCTCAAGATCATGGAACTCCGCGGCCGTGCGCAGGCGGCGCTCGGCGGCCGCTTCGACATCCGCGCCTTTCACGACGTCGTGCTCGAATCGGGCCCGGTGCCGCTCGACATATTGGAGCGCCGCGTCGACGCATGGATTGCGACGCAGAAGGGCTAGCCGACTTTAAATAAATTGCGGCTTGACGCGCCGCAGCGAAAGGAAAATTATATCCGGCATAAACAGGCGGCAAAAAGTCGCCGATGGGGTCGGTCTCGTCATGTCGGATGATATTTCCTCGCCAGGCGGCGTGGACGGCGAAGCGCCGTTCGAACTGCATTATTTCCCGCCCGATCCCGATCTGGCGGATATGGTGTCGAGCTTTTACGCCGCGCGCGTCAACATGCCGCGCTTCGACGAATATGAGCGCGCCGACCGCCCGCAATTCCGGTTCGTGACCGCCGCCGACGGCGAATATGTCTTCGCCGACGGCCACCGGGCGCAGGTCTGCAATGCCAATATCGTCGGCCCGACGAGCGGCCGGGTGCGCGCGATCAGCAATTGCCCGACGCGCATGTTCGGCTTCGGCATGCTCCCCGCCGGCTGGGCCGCGCTGATGGGCGACGACGCCGAAAAGCTGACCGACCGCGCGATTGACGCCGCCGACCTGTTCGGCGACTGGATCGGCGAGGTCGCCGCCGCACTCGAAAATGCCGCCGACACTGCCGAGCAACTGGTGATCGGCAATAATTTCGTCCGCGAAATCCTGAAACGCAACGAGCCCGCGCCGATGTGGTTCATCCGCACCGTCGACCGCTGGCTGACCGAGAGCGCGTCGCCGCAGGTGCCCGAGCTGGTCGATGCGACCGGCATGTCGATCCGCTCGGTCGAGCGGATGACCAAACATTATTACGGCCTGTCGCCGCGCATGCTGGCGCGCAAATATCGCGCCGTCCGCGCGGCGTCGGCGCTGGCGCGCGGCGAAGGGCTCGACGCCGCGGCGCTCGGCGACGCCTTTTACGACCAGTCGCACCTGATCCGCGAGATCAAGCGCTTTGCCGGCGCCACCCCGGGCCAGCTCGGCAAGCCCTCGCGCTATACCGAAGCGACGACGCGCGGCCGCAAGGAACTGGCCGGCAAGGTCAGCCCGCTGGTCTCCGAAACCTGACGCCGCACCCCGCACCGCGCCGTTAACCACGAAAATCGCGCCCGCCGTCGTTTTGGCGTTTTCGTACAATCGCGAATCGGCCCGCGGGCATAATTCAGCCTTGCGACCCAGAAGAGCTCATCCTCCTCGCGAGGACGAGACCTTCATCTTGGCACTCATTCGGCTCCCGGCCGGGTGGGTGCCTTTTTTCTTGGGCGGCATATAGCGCCCCTTGGTTGCGCCGCACAAAAGGCTGGCCTATATAAGTGGAGTAATTTACTCCAGTTAAGAATCGTTCGCAAAAATGCGCCTGTCGAACCTTGCCGATTATGCCGTGGTGCTGATGAGCGCCGCCGCCCGCCAGTGCGGGTCGGTGCCGATTCACGCCGGCATGCTCGCCGAGCAGACGGGGATTCCCGGACCCACGGCGCAGAAGCTGGTGAGCGGGCTGGCCCGCGCCGGGCTGCTCGTGGCCTCGCGCGGCAGCGGCGGCGGGGTGCGCCTCGCGCGGCCCGCGGCGGCGATCAGCGTCGCCGATATCATCGAAGCGGTCGAGGGACCGATCGCGCTCACGTCCTGCGTGTCCGAAGGGCGGCACGACTGCTCGCTCGAGGGCAGTTGCAAGGTGCAGCCGCACTGGGGCGTCGTGAACGGCGCCGTCCGCGGCGCACTGGCGCAGATCAGCCTCGCAAGCCTGAGCGTAACACCCCGCAAATCAAACCCGTTCGTGTCGAGCGAAGTCGAGACACTCCTCGGCAGCGCACCCACGACGGGCCTCTCGACTTCGCTCGAGGCGAACGGAATTCTTCTATGACCGACAGCACCGATACCCCCCTCAAGGATCAGGCCGCGCACGACGCCGCCGCCAAAGTCGCCGATTATGAGCATGGCTGGTCCTCGGCCATCGAGACCGACTTTGCGCCCAAGGGGCTGACCGAGGATACGGTCCGCTTTATTTCGGCGAAGAAGAACGAGCCGGAATGGATGCTCGACTGGCGGCTGAAGGCGTTCCGCCACTGGCAGACGATGGAGACGCCCGACTGGGCGAAGCTCAACGTCCCGCCGATCGACTATCAGGACGCCTATTATTATGCGGCGCCGAAGGCGAAGCCTAAGCTGTCGTCGCTCGACGAGGTCGACCCCGAAATCCTCGAGGTCTATAAAAAGCTCGGCATCCCGATCGAGGAGCAGAAGGTGCTCGCGGGCGTCGAGGGCGCGCGCAAGGTCGCGGTCGACGCGGTGTTCGACAGCGTCAGCGTCGCGACGACCTTCCGCGAGGAACTGAAGCGCGCGGGCGTGATCTTCCTGTCGATCTCCGAAGCGATCCGCGAATATCCCGAGCTGGTGAAGAAGTGGCTCGGCAAGGTCGTGCCGATGCACGACAATTATTTCGCGACGCTCAATTGCGCGGTCTTCTCCGACGGGACGTTTGTTTACGTGCCCGAGGGCGTGCGCTGCCCGATGGAGCTCAGCACCTATTTCCGCATCAATGCCGAGAATACGGGGCAGTTCGAGCGGACTTTGATCGTCGCCGACAAGGGCGCGTACGTCTCCTACCTCGAAGGCTGCACCGCGCCGATGCGCGACGAGAACCAGCTCCACGCCGCGGTGGTCGAACTGGTCGCATTGGACGATGCCGAGATCAAATATTCGACCGTCCAGAACTGGTACCCCGGCAATGCCGAGGGCCTCGGCGGCATCTATAATTTCGTGACCAAGCGCGCGCTCTGCCAGGGCAAGCGCAGCAAAGTGTCGTGGACGCAGGTCGAAACCGGCTCGGCGATCACGTGGAAATATCCGAGCTGCGTGCTCAACGGCGACGACAGCGTCGGCGAATTTTATTCGGTCGCGGTGACGAACAATTTCCAGCAGGCCGACACCGGCACCAAGATGATCCACAATGGCAAGCGCACGCGCTCGACCATCGTTTCGAAGGGGATCAGCGCGGGCAAGTCGAACAACACCTATCGCGGCATCGTCCGCGTCGCGCCGAATGCCGAGGGCGTGCGCAACTTCACCCAGTGCGACAGCCTGCTTCTCGGGGACCAGTGCGGTGCCCACACCGTGCCCTACATCGAGGTCCGCAACCCGACCGCGACCGTCGAGCATGAAGCGACGACGAGCAAGATCAGCGACGACCAGCTCTTTTACGCGATGCAGCGCGGGCTGGGACAGGAAGAAGCGGTGGCGCTGATCGTCAACGGCTTCGCCAAGGAAGTGCTGCAGCAACTGCCGATGGAATTTGCGGTCGAGGCGCAGAAGCTTCTGGGGATCAGCCTTGAGGGGAGCGTGGGGTGAGCTTCGACTATTTCATTGCGGTTCAACGAAATAGCTGGCCGACAGGTGAAGCGGTTCAAACGGCGTTGGGAAAATTGGGCTATCCGCTGAGGCTAGTTGATGCACCATCTACGCCATTTGCCGTTGAGAATTTTCGCGACGGCCTGCCAGTCATATTTGAGGGCCGCAAAGTTATTCTGGAAGCCGATACCGAAGAAGCTCAAGATGCTGACGATTCAGAATCCCTGTTCGGCTACATTGCTGAATGCGCTGCGCCAAACTTTTCTATTGTAAATGGCGATCGATTTTTGACCCTTACTTTCCGGGCTGACGCCGACCAGATTCGGGCGGGCCTTTACCTTGCCGCCGCGATGATAAAATCTTTTGGAGGCTACGGCTTCGAAAACCAATTCGAGACACATGGAAGCCTAGGTTTCGCCGATCAACTTTTGGCAGAAGCGTCTGACGCGCCGGCGTTTGAGCGCGAAGAACCGAGACCGCCTGAATCCATCTCTGCAATCGTACAGCCGGAAAAGTCGCGTGGATTCTTCTCCGCGTTTTTTGGCAAAAAGGACTAAAGTCGTTGCTCAACATCACTAGCCTCCACGCCACTGTCGCCGACAAGCCGATCCTGAAGGGCCTGTCGCTCGCCATCAATGCGGGCGAAATCCATGCGATCATGGGCCCCAATGGCGCGGGCAAGTCGACGCTCTCCTACGTCCTCGGCGGGCGCCCCGGCTATGAGGTCACCGACGGTTCGGCGACCTTCGACGGGGCGGACCTGCTCGACATGGACCCGCACGAGCGCGCCGCGGCGGGCCTGTTCCTCGGCTTCCAATATCCGGTCGAAATCCCCGGCGTGTCGAACGTCCAGTTCCTGCGCGAGAGCCTCAACGCCCAGCGCAAGGCGCGCGGCGAAGAGCCGCTGTCGGGCGGCGACTTCCTGAAGCTCGCGCGCGAGAAGGCGGGGCTGCTCAAGCTCGACATGGACATGCTCAAACGCCCGGTGAACGTCGGCTTTTCGGGCGGCGAGAAGAAGCGCAACGAGATGGTCCAGATGGGCATCCTCGATCCCAAGCTCGCGATCCTCGACGAGACCGATAGCGGCCTCGACATCGACGCGTTGCGCGTCGTCGGCGACGGGATCAACGCGATCATGCGCCGCCCCGACAAGGCGGTACTGCTGATCACCCATTACCAGCGCCTGCTCGACTATGTGCAGCCCGATTTCGTCCACGTCCTCGCCGCCGGCCGCATCGTCAAATCGGGCGGCCCCGAGCTGGCGCTCGAACTCGAACGCGAAGGCTATGCGGAGATCGCGGCGTGATGAGCGGGCACGCCTTGATCCCTTCTCCCTTGAGGGGAGAAGGATACGCAGCCTTGGCGCCGAAGGCGTCTAGGCGCAGTTGGATGAGGGTGGGCGAGCCTTTGGCTCGCGCGATCGCATGGCGATCGCATACCCCTCACCCAGCTTCGACTAGCGAGCAAGCTCGCAAGTCTGCGCAACCCTCTCCCCCAAGGGGAGAGGGGTCATGATCGCTCTCCCCACCCGGCGTGACGAAGCGTGGCGCTATAGCGACATCGACGCGGTGGCCGCGGCATGGCCGCTGCCCGCGCCGGAGAACATCATGGTGCCCGCCGGCGGCAGTTTCGCGCGTGCGATCGTTCAGGACGAAGGCGACATTCGCCAGATCGCGCTCACCCTTGGTAAGGGCGCGACCGCGTCGCTGCACATCCTCAACATCGGCGGTGCCTATGGCCGCATCGAACTCGCGGTGACGCTCCACGAAGGCGCCGACTTCACCCTCGGCGCGGCGCAGATCGGCGGCGGCGAGCAGAATCTCGAGATCGTCACCACCGTGACCCACGCCGAACCCGGCGCGACGTCGCGGCAGATGATACGCTCGGTGCTCGGCGGCACCGCCACCGGCACCTATCTCGGCAAGGTCGCGGTCGCACGCGATGCGCAGCAGACCGACAGCGAGCAGGATGTGAAGGCAATGCTGCTGGGTCGCAGCGCGACCGCCAACGCCAAGCCCGAGCTCGAAATCTTCGCCGACGACGTCAAATGCGCGCACGGCTGCGCGATCGGCGAACTCGACGCGATGAGCCTCTATTATCTCCAGTCGCGCGGCCTGCCGCCGGCCGAGGCGAAGAAGATATTGCTGCAAGCCTTCGTCGCGGGCGTCTTCGACGGCGCCGAGGATGAGGAGCATTTGCAGGCGCTCGCACTCGCGAAGTTGGGAGAACTGGTGTGAGTATCAATACTTCATCACCCCTCCCCTTCAGGGGAGGGGACGGGGGTGGGGTCTTGCGGCCTTACGCCACCTCGCAACACCCCACCCCAACCCCTCCCCTGAAGGGGAGGGGCTTGAGAGAGGACTTCCCCGGCCTCACGCCAGGCTGGCACTATCTCGACACCGCCGCGACGGCGCAGAAGCCGCAGGCGGTGATCGACGCAACGGTGAACGCGATGGGCCGCGACTATGCGACCGTCCACCGCGGCGTCTATGCGCGCTCGGCCGACATGACGCTCGCCTATGAGGCGGCGCGGCGGCGGATCGCGGGCTTCATCGGCGCGAAGGAAGAGCAGATCGCCTTCGTGCGCGGCGCGACCGAGGCGATCAACCTTGTCGCTTATTCGCACCCGCGCAAAGGCCGCGTGCTGCTGTCGATGCTCGAACATCACAGCAACATCGTGCCGTGGCAGCTTGCAGGCTGGCAGGTCGACGTCTGCCCGCTGACCGCCGACGGCTGCATCGACTTGGCCGCCGCCGAAAAGCTGCTGACCCCCGAACACACGATGGTCGCTTTCGCCCACGTCTCGAACGTGCTCGGCAGCCCGCTCGACGTCGCGCGCGCCGCCGAGCTGGCGCACCGCGTCGGCGCCGAGCTGCTGATCGACGGCTGCCAGGCCGTGCCGCGCCTGTCCGTCGACGTCGCGGCATTGGGCTGCGACTATTACGCCTTCTCGGGCCACAAGCTCTACGGCCCGACCGGCATCGGCGTGCTGTGGAGCGACAAGCTCGAAATGCTCCCGCCCTGGCAGGGCGGCGGGTCGATGATCGACCGCGTGACCTTCGCCAAGACAACCTACGCCCCCGCCCCGACGCGTTTCGAGGCCGGTACGCCCGCGATTATCGAAGCGATCGGGCTGGCGGCGGCGGTCGATTATGTCGAAGCGATCGGTATCGACACGATCCACGCGCACGAGGTCGCTCTGGTCAACAGGTTACGCGAAGCCCTTGCCCGCAAGAACAGCATCACGCTCTATGGCCCTGAAGACAGTGCCGGAATCGTCAGCTTTTCGATGGCGGGGGTTCATCCGCACGACATCGGCACTATCTTGGACGAAAGCGGGGTCGCGATCCGCGCCGGGCACCATTGCGCGCAGCCGCTGATGGAGCATCTGGGGGTACCCGCGACCGCGCGCGCGAGCTTCGGTGTGTACAACAATGACGACGATGTGGCGGCGCTGATCGACGGCCTCGCCCGCGTCGAGAGGATTTTCGGATGAGCGAGGATCGCATGATCAAGGTAGAAGAAGTCGCGAGCGTCGAAGCGCCGCCCAAGGCGCGCGTCGAGGACGTCGAGACGGCGCCCGAAAAGCTGGAACGCAAGCGCGACTATCTGGAAGGCTTTCTCGCGGCGAAACCCGCAGAGGTTGCGCCCGGCGCGGTCGGCGGTGACCTGTATGAGGCCGTGGTCAATGCGCTGAAGGATATTTACGACCCGGAAATCCCGGTGAACATTTATGACCTCGGCCTCATCTATAATGTCGAGATCGATGAAGGCCATGTCATGGTCACCATGACACTGACCACGCCGCATTGCCCCGTCGCGGAATCGATGCCCGCCGAAGTCGAACTGCGTGTCGGTGCGGTGCCCGGTGTCGGCGATGCCGAGGTCAATCTCGTCTGGGATCCGCCGTGGAGCCCCGAGAATATGAGCGACGAAGCGCGCCTCGAACTGGGGATGCTGTGATGACCGACGTAAAAACCCGCGCCCGCCCGGCAGCGGTCACGCTGACCGCGAACGCCGAAGAACGCATCGCCAAGCTGATGGCGTCGGCGCCCGAAGGCGCGATCGGCGTCCGCCTGTCGACGCCGCGCCGCGGCTGTTCGGGGCTCGCCTATTCGGTCGACTATGTCACCGAGGAACAGAAGTTCGACGAGAAGATCGAAACCCCCGGCGGGGTATTTTACATCGACGGCGCGTCGGTGCTCTACCTCATCGGTAGCACGATGGACTGGGTCGAGGACGATTTCGCCGCCGGTTTCGTGTTCGAGAATCCGAACGCCAAGGGTGCGTGCGGCTGCGGCGAGAGCTTTACCGTTTGAAGCGGCCCTAGCGGCAGATCGTCCAGCCTGCCGTCCGCTTTGCCATGTCGAAGTGGAAGTGATTGGCGTGTGCGGCATTATGGTCGGGCGACAGGACGGTGCTGAACAGGCCGCACGATCCGTCGCGCACCGCGTGCAGGAACTCGCCGCGCTTGTCGCCTTCGTCCCAATCGTTGATCAGCGAAATGCGCGTGCCGTCGGCGAGGATGAAGGCCGAAATATCGATCGCATTAGCGGTCGAATGCTCGCTCTGCGCCTGCCGCCCGGCGATCTTCCGGCAATTGTAGCTGCCGAGATTTTCGAGCTCGGCGACCTTTTGCCCGAAATATTTCCGCGCCAGCGGCTGAACGACGTCGCGGTCCCACAGGATCATCGCGGCGGTCACGGCGCAGCCGGGCGCGGCGCCCGCCGGGCGCATCGTCGGCGCAAAGCGGTTTCCGGTCAGGATCATCCGCTGGCTCGCCCGGCACACGCCGCCACCGACCTCCGGACGCCGCAGGTACCCGGCCTTCGCGCGGTCGAAAGCGGCAAAGCAGGCACTGTCGTCGCCCGTCAGGCCGACAAGCTTGGCGTGCGTCGCCCAGCCCTGCGGATGCGACAGCTCGAAACGCGCGGTCGGAACATGTTCGGGATGGTCGCGCACCCACTGCATCGCGCGGATCGCCCCGAGCGCCAGCAGCACCGCGACGGCGAACCAGATGAGATAGGGGCGGAGACTCGTCACGCGCCTCAGATGGCGCCTGAAGACCGGCCGGGCAAGCTCAGAGCGGTGTGAAGGTGACCGTCAGACCATCTTTGGGCCGCGGGATCGGCAGCACCTGCCATTCGGGGGCATAACCGTCCGGAAGCACGATGCGATGCGTCGTGACGACATGGTGGAAGAAGATTTTCGCCTGCATATAGGCAAAGTGCAGCCCGAGGCACATATGCGCGCCGCCGCCGAACGGCACCCACGCATATTTATGCCGCTCGCGCGCGACCTCGGGCGAAAAGCGCATCGGATCGAACTTTTCGGGCTCGGGCCAATGCTCTTCCATCATATGGGTGAAAGCCGGGCTGACCCCGACCGAGGTTCCGGCGGGGATGCGATAGCCGCCATATTCGAAATCCTTGAGCGCGCGACGCGGGAAGCTGGGCACCGGGGGCACGAGCCGCAGCGCTTCCTTGAACGCCCATTCGGTCATTTCGAGCTCGCCGAGGCTGTTGTGTCCGACGCCCTCGCCCGCCGGCGCCACCGCGAGCATCTCCTCGCGGAGCCGGTCCTGCCATTCGGGATGTTTGCCGAGCATGTAGACGAGCGAGGTGACCGAGCTGGTGATCGTGTCGTGCGCCGCCATCATCAGGAAGTTCATATGATCGACGATCGCCTCGACGCTCATATAGTCGCCATTGTCGTCCTTCGTGCGGCATATCTGGCTGAACATGTCCTCGCCGCTGCCTTCGCGCCGTTCGGGCACCATGCGGCCGAAATAATCGACGAGATAGGCCCGCCCCTTTGCGCCGCGTCCCATGGCGGTGAAGGGCAAGGGCACGCGGACGATGCCGATCGATGCCTGCACCATGTCGACGAACGCCTTGTTGACCTTGTCCGCCTCAGGGCCCCAGGGGATGCCGAGGAAGCTGGTCGCGGCGAGGTCGAGCGTCAACTCCTTGATTGCCGGATAGAATTTGAAGCTCTTGCCGCTCCAGCTCGCGACTCGCCGGGCGATGCCTTCGTTCAGCGAGTCGGCATAATGGCGCATCGGTTCGGGCTTGAAGGCGACCGACAGCAGCTTGCGGTCGGCGCGGTGCTTTTCGAAATCCATCAGCATCAGTCCGCGCGGGAAAAGCAGGTTGAGCACCGGCCCCCATCCCTGTTCGGACGAGAAAATCTTGTCGCGGTCGAACATGACGAGTTCGTTCGCCTCGGGGCCGTGCAGCGCAACGCTGCGCCCGCCGAAGCTGTTGTTGCGATAGACCCGGCCATAGGTGGCGACCATGCGGCGGGTGAAAGCAGGATAGTCGCGAAGCTGGTCGAGCGTGTTGCCGATGACCGGCATCCCGTCCTCGCCCGGGATATGATCGAGCGCGGCATCGGGATTGCGCGGCAGCCAGTGCTGCGTTTCGGGGCCGAAACGCGCCTCGGGCCAGTTGATCTTCGCCGGAGCGTTCATCGCGTCATATCCTCGTATCCGTCTATCCGGGCGAGCCTATCGGACTACTTACATCTATGCAAGTAACGCTTGATCGGCGATACGACTCCATTCACCGCAAATTCAACTCGACTCGTGCAATCGGGTGTCCAATATCGCGGGCCCGTTCGTTGGGCCCTTGAAGGACAAGATGATGATCAAGAGCCTGAGGCGTCCCCTCTCCATCGTGCTCGGCGCGCTCGCGACCACCACGCTTGGC
Organism: Sphingopyxis macrogoltabida; assembly: GCF_001307295.1. Classification (NCBI taxonomy): domain Bacteria; kingdom Pseudomonadati; phylum Pseudomonadota; class Alphaproteobacteria; order Sphingomonadales; family Sphingopyxidaceae; genus Sphingopyxis; species Sphingopyxis macrogoltabida. The sequence goes on from NZ_CP012700.1 coordinate 3,179,570, forward strand.
GGCTGCTATTATGGCGACGTCGGGACGAGCTATGCTTCCGCCGGAAACCTCTGTGCGGACAGCTATTACGACTACGACCCCTATGCCTATGACGACGGCTATGGCTACGACTGCTACGACAGCTCGGACTATGGCAGCGGCTTCGTCAACATCGGCTTCGGCGGCGGCTGGTACGACGATTATTATTATCCCGGATACGGCACGTGGATGTACGATAGCTACCGCCACCGTTATCCGCTGCGCGGCCAGTACCTCAACTATTGGGGCGGCCGCCGCGCCTGGTGGCGCCATCATGGCGGCCGTCCCGGCAACGGCCACTGGAATGGACCGGGCCGCCCCGGCCATGGCGATGGCCGTCCGGGCCGGCCGGGACGCCCCGGCGGCTGGACGCCGGGCGATCGCGACAACGATGGCCATCACGGCACGCGGCCCGGCCGTCCTGGCGCGGGCAACCCCGGCGGTCCGCCGACGACGACCAATCCGGTACGGCCGGGACGTCCCGACGGCGTGAGGCCTCGTCCGCCGGGTTCGGTCGATGCGACTCCCGGGCGTCCGGGCAGGCCCGGCCGACCCGATGGCGTGCGCCCGTCGTGGCCGGGCCGCGGCAATGGCGATGGCGTCCGGCCGGGACGTCCGGGCGGCCAGCCCGGCGGTGCGGCGACGGCACCGCGTCCGCCCGCGCAGGCAAGACCCGCACCGGCGCAGCGTCCGGCCCCGGCCGCACGCCCCGCGCCGCAACCGCGCGCCGACCCGCCCGCGCGCGGCCCGGGCGACCGGGTCAACCGCACCCGTCCGCAATAACGGCAGCTAGGGTCAGCGACAGTCAGCCGGCCGGAGGCTTGCTGCTGTCGCTCACCATATCCTCCTGAAGCGTCAGCCCGCGCGCGCCGTGATGCGACGTGTGGGCTGGCGCGTGCGGATATTCCTTGTCGGCCGGCTCCGGGACTTCGAGCATCCCTTCCCACTTGGCGATGACCGACGTTGCCACGGCATTGCCGACGACATTGGTCGCCGAGCGGCCCATGTCGAGGAACTGGTCGATGCCGAGGATCAGCGCGACGCCTTCGACCGGCAGGCCGAACTGGGTCAGCGTCGCGGTGATGACGACAAGGCTGGCGCGCGGGACACCCGCAATCCCCTTTGACGTGATCATGAGCGTCAGCAGGATCAGGATCTGCGTGCCGATCGACAGGTCGATGCCATAGGCCTGCGCGATGAACAGCGTCGCAAAGCTCATATACATCATCGAGCCGTCGAGGTTGAAGCTGTAGCCGAGCGGCAGCACGAAACCCGAAACGCGGCGCGGAATGCCGAAACGGTCGAGCTGCTCGAACAGCTTGGGCAGAGCCGCTTCCGACGACGCGGTCGAGAAGGCGAGCAACAGCGGTTCGACGATATAGCGCGCCAGCGTCAGAATGCGCCTGCCAAGGAAAAGCGCTCCGACCCCGAACAGGATCATCCAGAGCAAGGTCAGGCCGAGGTAGAATTCGAGGATGAGCCGCAGGAAGTCGAGCAGGATGCCGAGCCCGTTGACGGTGATCACGCCGGCAAGCGCGCCGAACACCGCGAAGGGCGCGAACAGCATCACATAGTTGGTGACCTGCAGCATCAGTTCGGCGAGCACGTCGACACCCCGGAGCAGCGGCGCGCCGCGATCCCCGAGCGCCGACAGGCCCACCCCGGCAAAGATCGAAAAGACGAGGATCTGCAGGATATTGTTCGAAGCCATCGCCCCGAAGATCGATTCGGGAAAGATGTGGAGGATGAAATCGCGCAGGTTGAGCGCCGACGTCTTCACCTCGCCGATCTCCGCGGTCGGCGTCAGGTCGAGCCCGACGCCGGGCTGGAGCAGATTGACGAGCAGCAGCCCGAGGGTGATCGACATGAAGCTGGCGCCGATGAACCAGAGCAGCGACTTGAGCCCGATGCGGCCGAGCGCCGCGCTATCGCCCATGTTCGCGATGCCGGCGACAATCGTCGCCAGCACCAGCGGCGCAATGATCATCTTGATCAGATGGAGAAACACGTCGGGCAATATCTTGAAATAGCCGGCGATCTGCGTCGCCGCTTCCTTGTCGGCGCCGATCTGGGCATGCCCGATCGCGCCGGCGATAATGCCGAGCACCATGCCGACGAGGATGAATAAGGTCAGGCGTTTTGCCATGAAAAATGCTCCCTGTTCCGGCCTGGCCGGATCTATGCGGTGGGGGTAACAGGGCGATGGCCGCGGGGCAATGCAGCGTACCGGCGGCGAGGCGTCACATCAGGAAGAAGCTGATCGCGAGGCAGGTCGAAACGCCGGTGATGATGTTGAGCGGCACCCCGATCTTGACGAAATCGACGAAGCGATAGTCGCCGGCCGCATAGACGATGGTGTTGGTCTGATAGCCGATGGGGGTCGCGAAACAGGCCGACGCGCCGATCATGAGCGCTATGACGAGCGGGCGCGGATCGACGCCGAGTTCGGCCGCGATCGCCAGTGTTACGGGAGTCATCAGCGCCGCAACGGCATTGTTGCTGAGCAATTCGGAGAGGATCAGCGCAAAGAAATAGATGCCGAAGACCAGAACCCAGCCCGGCTGCCCCGCCAGCATCGGTTCGACCCAGCCCACCATCATCGCGACCGCGCCACTGTTTTCGAGCGCCAGCCCCACCGCGAGCATCGCGAAGATCAGAATCAGCACGTCGCCATCGATCGTGCCCCATGCTTCATCGCTGTCGATGCAGCGGGTCACAAGGATCACGCCGATCGCGATGATCGCCGCCACGCCAATCGGCAGTATGTCGAGCGCGGCCAACGCCACCACCGAAATCATGCACAGGATCGCGATCCACGCCTTGCTACGGCGAAAGGCCCGGACTTTGGCAAGATCAGCACCGATCAGGTTCGGGTTGTCGCGCAATGCCTCGACCTCGCTCGGTCCTCCTGCAACAAGCAGCCGGTCGGCAGGGCGGATACGCACACTGGCCAAGTCGGGGCCAGGTTCATGTGCCGGCCGGTCGAGCCCGATGATTCGCGCACGGATTTTCTGCAGGAATGGGATGTCGATCAGCCGCTGTCCGATCGAGGGATGGTTCGACGCAACCATCGTTTCGACGACCATATCGCCCTCGCCGGGTTCGCCGCTCCCGATGCCGAGGTCGAAGCGTCGTTGCTCGCGCCAGGTCATCAGGGTCGCGCCATCGACGCGGAGAATCAGGCGATCACCTGCGGCAAGCCTCCAATGCTCGAGTTCGGCGCCGTGCACGGCGGTCGAGCCACGCCGGACGCCGACAATGCGGCCCGACCGCGGTAGTTCACGAAATGCATCGACCGTCATCCCCACCAGATCATCGTCTTCACCCAGCACCAGTTCGGTCAGATATTGATGCGCCTCGCTAGATCCGGCCGGCCCTTTCACGGGCTTGTCGGACGGGAGCAACCACCACATCAGCGCGAGGCCGATCATCCCCGATGCGGCGGTGACGAGGCCGATGGGCGTAATCTCAAAAATCCCGAAACGCTCCATCCCGGCATCGCGGACGATCCCGTCGACGACAAGATTGGTCGACGTACCGATCAAGGTCAGCGTGCCGCCGAGCACCGCGGCGATCGACAGCGGCATCAGCAACTTTTTCGCGCTGACTCCGGTCACTTCTGCGAGCTTCATCATGATCGGGACCAACACAACGACGACCGGGGTGTTGTTGAGGAACGCCGAGGCGATGAGCGCACCGACGAGCACCTCGATGATGGCCAAGCGCGGGTGTTTTTCGGCGCGCGCCATGATCGCGTCGGCGACGCGCTGGATCACCCCGGTGCGGATCAGCGCTCCCGACAGCACGAACATCGCGCCGATAACGATCGGCGCCGAATTGGAGAAGACCGAATACATGGCATCGGCATCAAGGATGCCGAGCGCGAGATAGGTGCAGGCACCGAGGATCGCGATCACCGTCGCCGGCAGCCGCTCGAGCAGAAAGCCGACGAACATGCCCGCAAGAATGATCAGCGACAGGACGGCCTGATTGGTCTCGACAAACGTCCGGATCGCCTCGATCATGTCAGCCGTTCTGCGCCCGGTGCAGCAATTTGTGATCGGCGAGGACCAGCGCCATCATGGCTTCGACGACCGGCGCGCCGCGGATGCCGACGCATGGATCGTGACGTCCCTTGGTGACGATGTCGGTCGCCTCGCCCGCCTTGTTGATCGTCGGCACGGGGGTCAGGATCGAACTCGTCGGCTTGAACGCGACGCGGACGACGACGGGCTGGCCGGTCGAGATGCCGCCCGCAATGCCGCCGGCATTGTTCGACAGGAAATCGGGACGGTTGCTGCCGTCGGTCGCGGGGCGCATCGGGTCGGCATTTTCCTCGCCGCGCAGCCGGGCGGCCGTGAAACCCGCGCCGATCTCGACGCCTTTGACGGCATTGATTCCTATCATCGCGGCGGCAAGGTCGCTGTCGAGCTTGGCATAGATAGGCGCGCCCCACCCGGCGGGGACGCCGCTCGCCGCGCATTCGATCACCGCGCCCAGCGAACTGCCCGACTTGCGCGCGGCATCCATCAGCCCTTCCCAGCGCTGCGCCGCAGCGGGGTCGGGGCAGAAAAAGGGATTGCGGTCAATCTCTTCGAGGTCGAAGTTCGTGGGGTCGATTGCGTCGCCGCCGATTTCGGCGACCCACGCGTGGATCTGGACCTCGGGGATCACCAGCCGCGCGACGCCGCCTGCGGCAACGCGCGCCGCGGTTTCGCGCGCGCTCGACCGGCCGCCGCCGCGATAGTCGCGGATACCGTATTTGGCGTCATAGGCGTAGTCGGCGTGGCCGGGGCGATAGGCCTGCGCGATCTCGCCATAATCCTTCGACCGCTGGTCGACATTCTCGATCATCAGGCTGATCGGCGTGCCCGTCGTCTTGCCCTCGAACACCCCCGACAGGATGCGCACCTGATCGGGTTCCTGTCGCTGCGTCGTGTGGCGCGACTGGCCGGGACGGCGCTTGTCGAGAAAAGGCTGGATGTCGGCTTCGGACAGCGACAGGCGCGGCGGACAGCCATCGACAACGGCGCCGAGCGCGGGGCCGTGGCTTTCCCCCCAAGTCGTGAAGCGAAGAACGCGTCCGAAGCTGTTGAAACTCATCGCCTTACCCCATCCGGCCAAATGCGGGCGCATAGTCCGCGCGTCCGCCTAGCGGCCAAGCCGCGTCCGAGTCCAGCATCATCGCCATGAAATGCGGCCCCGCGAAAGGCGAAGCGAAGCGCGCGGCGAGGTCCGTCGAATAGCCGAAGCGCGGATAATAGGCTTCGTGACCGAGAACGAAGCTGATCGTCACGCCTTGCGCGCGGAGCACCTCCAGCCCGGCGCGGATCAGCGCATCGCCGATGCCCTGCCGCTGGAAAGCCGGCGCAACCGAGACCGGCGCGAGCCCCGCCGCGGACAGGGCGGCACCGTCGGCATCGACATCCATGCGGCTGAACAACACATGCCCGATAATCGCGCCGCCGCTTTCGGCGACCAGCGAAACGAGCGTATCGCCGTCTTCGCCCACCATCCGCACGAGGTCCGCCTCCCCCTGATGACCGAATTCGGTCTCCGCGAAGGCCGCCCGGATCACCACATCGATCGCCTCGGCATCCTCCGCACGTGCGGGTCGGATGACGAGGCCGTCAGGCAAGCGCGATGTCCGGCGCGTCTTCCTGCTTCATGCCGACGGTGTGGTAACCCGCATCGACATGATGCGTCTCGCCGGTGACGCCCGCCGAAAGGTCGCTGAGCAGATAGAGCGCCGAGCCTCCCACGTCGTCGATCGTGACGTTGCGGCGCAGCGGCGCATTATGCTCGTTCCACTTCAGGATCAGGCGGAAATCTCCGATCCCCGATGCCGCCAGCGTCTTGATCGGACCGGCCGAGATCGCGTTCACGCGCACGCCCTGCGGGCCATAGTCGTTGGCGAGATATTTGACGCTGGTTTCGAGCGCCGATTTGGCGACGCCCATGACGTTGTAATGCGGGATCACCTTTTCGGCGCCATAATAGCTGAGGGTCAGCAGCGAGCCGCCGCCTTCGCCGGTTTCGGGATCGAGCGGCGTTATCATCGCCGCCGCGCGTTTTGCCACCGCGGTGAAGCTGTAGACGCTGATGTTCATCGTCATCAGAAAGTCTTCGAGCGTGACGTCGGCATAATGGCCGCGCAGCGCCTCCTTGTTCGTATAGCCGATCGCGTGGACGACGAAGTCGATCGTCGGCCAGCGCGCGGCCAGCGTGGCGAAGGCCGCGTCGAGATTGTCCATGTCGGCAACGTCGCAATCTATCAGGAAATCGCAGCCGAGCTGGTCGGCGAGCGGCTTCACCCGCTTTTCCATCACTTCGCCCTGATAGCTGATCGCGAGCTCGGCGCCCGCGCCGTGCAACGCCTTGGCAATGCCCCAGGCAAGCGATTTGTCGTTCGCGAGGCCCATTATCAGCCCGCGCTTGCCCTTCATCAGACCCGTCATTCTTCTTCTCCGGCCTTTTTGGCTTCAATAATGATGTCGTCGACGCGCCCAATAGCGTCGTGTCCCAAATCCTCAACCTCTACCAAAGCGGCGTTGAGTTCGGCGCCCATCACCATACCCAATCCGACGAGGTAGAAAAAGAACAGCGCGATCATCACCCCCGCAAGGCTGCCGTAGGTTGCGTCATAGCTGAGCAGGCTGGCGAGCAGCGGCGGCAGCGCCAGCGTCACGGCGATCCACCAGAGCGTCGTAAACAGCGCCCCGGGCCATTTCGGGCAATTCTTCAGGCGACGGTATTTGGACGGGGTGAGGCTGTAGAACAGCATGTAGATGGCGAGAAACAGGCCGAAACCCGACACGCCGCGCGAAATGAGGACGATCCCGACCGACTGGAAGCGTTCGGGAAGAACGCGCGTCACGAACTGTTCGACGCCGACGATCAGCACCTGCATGCTGAAAGAAAGCAGCATCAGTACGACTGCGCCGGTTATGATGCCGATCGAGAGCAGCCGGTAATGGAAGAAACCCTTGCTGAAGTGCGTGCCATAGGCGCGGCGGAGGATATCACGCACCGTCTCGATCAGGCTGCCCACCGTCCACAATGCGACGAGCGCGCCAAGCCAAAGGAAAATGCCGGTGCGCGCGGTCATAACCTCGCGGATCGGACCCGACAGCGCCTTAGCGACGCTGGGCGGCATCGTCGAGAACACCGCCTCGATCGCCGCCTCGCCGCCGCTGCTGCCACCGAAAATGCTGAGCGCCGCGGCGAGCAGGATGAAGAAGGGGAAGAGCGCGATCAGCGCCAAATAAGCGAGATTTCCCGCATGAATAAAGCCGTCGGTGTAGGTTCCGACGACGACGCGGCGCGCGACCCGGAAGATGCGGGTCCCGGGCCCGAGCGTTTCGCGGCCACGATGGATCAGCCCCTCGGCGCGCGCCCGCAATTTGACCCGTTTGGCGCGTTCGGCGCGGGCTTCGGGCGAATGCGGCGAATGGCCTTCGGCGAGAAATTCCTTGCCGACTTCCTCGGCAATCTCGCGCTCGAGCGCGGCGACGATCTTCTTTTCCGCCGGCTCAGCCACGCATCACACACCGAGTTCCGCGCGCACCGGTCGGGGGTCGGTCCATTCGCTGACCAGCTTGACCAACGCGGCGTCGTCGGCGGGCAGGTCGACCATCAACCGCACGAGTTGATCGCCGCGTCCGCCGCTCTTCTGGCTGAAACCCTTGCCCTTGAGGCGCATCACCTTGCCCGAAGTCGATCCCGCGGGAATCGACAGCATCACCGGGCCGTCGACCGTCGGCACCTTGACCTTCGCACCATTGACCGCCTCGCCCAATGTCACTGGCAGGTCGAGACGGATATTGGCGCCCTCGCGCACGAAGAAGGGATGATCCTTGACGGTGATCGTGACGATGCCGTCGCCGTTGCCGCCGGGGCCCGGCTGCCCCTTGCCGGCGAGGCGCATCTGCGTGCCGGTTTCGACGCCGGCGGGCAATTTGAGGTCGATCGTACCGCCGTCGGCGAGCGTGATCCGCTGCGGCGCCTGCGTCGCGGCATCGATGAAGGATACCGACAGGCGATAGGCGACATTGGCGCCCTTCGGCGGCGCCGCGCCGCGACCGCCGAAACCGCCGAACGGGCCGCCGCCGCCGCCACCGCCGCGACCACCGAACAAGCCCTCGAAGATGTCGCCGAAGTCGGCGCCGTCATTGCCGAATCCGCCGAAACCACCCTGCTGGCCGCGCGGATCGCCGCGGAAACCGCCGCCTCCGCCATAGCCGAACGGCATCGCCGGATTGCCATCGGCATCGATTTCGCCGCGATCGAACTGCGCGCGTTTGGTCTTGTCGGAAAGCAGGTCGTAGGCCCGGGTGACGTCCGAAAACTTTTCCGACGCCTTGGGATTGTCCTTGTTCTTGTCGGGGTGCAATTCCTTGGCGAGCTTGCGATAGGCGGATTTGATCTCCGCTTCGCTGGCGCTCTTCGCAACGCCGAGGGTGGAATAGGGGTCTGCCATATGTCTTCTGTAGCCCGATAAGTGTTTGGCCGGGAAGGCCCGATTGCGCGCGCCATGTGGGAACATCGCAGCAGAGGGTCAAGTTCCCGCCGATGATCGCGCTTTCACTAGATCAAGGGGCACGATAGAAGCGCCCGCATGACGACCGATCCTTTCGCCCTGTTCGACAACTGGTACGCCGAAGCCCGCGCGAGCGAGCCCAACGACGCAAACGCGATGGCGCTCGCGACGACGACCGCCGACGGACGCCCGTCGCTGCGCATGGTGCTGCTGAAAGGTCATGGCCCCGACGGGTTCGTCTTCTACACCAATCTCGACAGCCGCAAGGGCGGCGAGCTTGCGGCGAACCCGCATGTCGCGCTGCTCTTTCACTGGAAGTCGCTGCGTCGCCAGATCCGCATAGAGGGGCCGGTCGGGCCGGTCGACGATGCCACCGCCGACGCCTATTTCGCGACGCGCGGCCGCGATTCGCAGCTTGGCGCCTGGGCGAGCGACCAGTCGCGCCCGCTCGACAACCGCGAGACATTCGAGGCTCGCTTTGCGGACATGGAAGCGCGCTTCGCGGGACAGGACGTCCCGCGCCCGCCGCGCTGGTCGGGCTGGCGCGTCACGCCGGAACGCATCGAATTTTGGCAGGACCGCGCGCACCGTCTGCACGAACGCACGCTGTTCGTGCGCGAGGGCACGGGCTGGACGAAAGGAATGCTATACCCATGAGCGCATCACGGCCCCTGCCCATCACCCGGGTCGACGCCTTCGCCGACCGCCCCTTCGCCGGCAATCCCGCCGCGGTGATGCCGCTCGACGAATGGCTGGACGACGCCGTGCTGCAGGCGATCGCCGCCGAGAATAATCTCGCCGAGACCGCCTTCCTGATTCCCGACGAAAGCGGGGACGCCGATTATGAACTGCGCTGGTTTACGCCGGGCGTGGAGGTCGCGCTGTGCGGTCATGCAACGCTCGCGAGCGGGCATGTGCTGCTGTCGGCCGCGCCTTGGCGGAACGAGATGGTATTTCGCACGCGCAAGGCCGGCTTGCTGCGCGTCGCGCGCAACGGCGAAGACGAAGGCTATAAAATGGCCCTGCCCGCCTATCCGCCGGCGCCGAAGGCGATGCCCGACATCGTGCGGGCAATGGGCGGCGACGTCCTTGAGACGCTATGGCACGACGGCGGTTACGCACTGATCGTCTATCCCAATGCCGCCAGCGTCCGCGCGCTCGAACCCGACCTCCGCGCGCTGAAGGCGGGCGGCGACATCCTCTATATCGCGACGGCGCCGGGCACGGGCGACGCGTCGGGCGCCGTCGTGGTCAGCCGGGCCTTTGCGCCGGGCGCGGGAATCGACGAGGACCCGGTCACCGGGTCGGCACACAGCGTGTTGACCCCCTATTGGTCGACGCGGCTGCGCCGCGACAGCTTCGCAGCCTATCAGGCGAGCGCTCGCGGCGGGCATGTCGGCTGCCGGATGGATGGCGAGCAGGTCGAGTTGACGGGGAATTGCGTCACAACTCTGGTTGGCGACTTTCTCCTGTAAGCCACCGTTGCCGTGCGGCCCGCCAAAAAGAGAACGTTCACAATAATGCTTGTCCGGGTGCCCGGCAGGGGTTAGCCTTTGCCCATGGGGTTTCTGATCGATCTGGCCTGCTTCCTGTTCGTGCCCGTTATCTGCTGGCGCCTCGTCCGCGGCGCTGTCCCCATGGCGGTGCTGCCGATCCTGACCGGACTTGCGGTGGCGATCGCGGCGGATCGTTTCGGCTTCGACAAGTCGGTTCTCGGGCCATCGAAATGGGGCGAAACGATCGGATGGGTTGGGGTGCTGATACTCGCGTTCATCGCAGGACTCGAAACGCGGATCACCGCAAATTCCGGGCCAAGGTCCGGTAGCCGGGTGGCGACCACCGCGCTGGTCGGCGTTGCTTTGCCGTTCGCGGTCGGTTTCGTCGTCATCCTGTCGGGCGCGATGAACATGGTGCTCGCCCAGCCGGCGGGGGTTTCAAGCCTGCTGTCGGCGAGCGCGATCGGGCTGTGCCTTGCGGTCAGCGCGTTGCCGGTGCTCGTCGGAATCGTCCGCGAATTGCCGATGGAAGACCGCCCGCTCGGCAATTTGTCGCTCCGCATTGCGGCGCTCGACGACGCGATCCTGTGGATCGGACTCGCTGCATTGCTCTTCCTGCACAAGGGCGAAACCGATTCTCTGTTTGCCGGCGGCCTGCCGCAAGCCGGGGCGATCGCCGTCTTCGCGGCGATGATCGCGGTTCGCAGGCGGTTTGTCGACCGGCTGCCCGACCATATCCTGATCAGCGGCGCGCTCGGCATCGCCTATCTTGCGGCGGGTACCTGGGCGACGAGCATGCTCGGCCTGCACGAATTGCTCGGCGCCTATTTCGCCGGCATGCTGGCGCCGCGGCAGCTCGCGGAACATTTGCACCCGGAAGCGCTCGGCAAGCTGGCGCTGTTCGGCCTGTCGCCGCTGTTTTTCGCGCATCGCGGATTGAGCATCGACGGCGCAGTCGTGACTGCGGAAGCACTCGGCGTGGCGCTCGCCCTGCTCTTGCTCGCGGGCCTGTCCAAGGTGGCGGCGGTGCATATCGCGCCGCCGGTGGCGGACATGCAGATGACCGAGCGTACCCGGCTGGGCCTGTTGCTTCAGTGCAAGGGGCTGATGGAAATCGTCGCCGCAACGATCCTCGTGCAGGCGGGACTGATCACGCCGACTGTCTTTGCGGTGCTGGTAACGCTGGCGCTGATATCGACGACCCTGACCGTCCCGTTGTTTCGCTCTGTCTCCCGCGCTCGCGCGATGCAGCGGAAACCCGCCCGCTGATCCGCCGTCGGGGCGACGATCGAATCAGAGCGCGGCCGTCAAATCCGCCAGATGCCGCCGCAGCGCAGGAAACTGTTCGTCGCTTGTGATGCCGAGCCGCACGATCGTCACCCGCTGCGACGGCGAAACGATGATATACTGGCCCTGATGCCCGATGCAGGCGAACAGGTCGTTCGGACCGCGATCGGGCCACAGTGCCACGTCGGCGCCGGCTGGGCGGCGGCGGTTGAGCCAGATATGCCCGCCATAGCCCGCGTCGTTCGCCGACGGCGACAGCATGAAATTCATCCAGGTTTCGGGTAGCAGCCGCTGGCCGTTCACGACGCCGTGATTGCGCAAAAACTCGCCGAACCTGGCATAGTCGCGCGCCGTCGCGTGCATGATCGACCCGCCGATCATGGTGCCCTTCGCGTCGAATTCGGGGGTCAGGCTGGTCATGCCGAGCGGTTCGGCAAGCCGCCCCTGAATAAACTCGCGCACCGCATCGCGCCGGGCCGCAGGATTTTGCGAAGGGGTCAGCGTGTCGGCCAATATGTCGGCGAGGATGACGCTGGTCGCCGAGCTATAGTTGAAAACCTCGCCCGGCTGCGCCGCCGCAGGCTTGGCCTCGGCAAAAGCGGCCATGTCCCCTGCACCGCCGCCGAACAGCATCGTGACGGTGTCGCCATCCCAGACCGGATCGCCATTTTCGATATGCTCGAGCCCCGACGACATGTGGAGAAGATGCTTGAGCGTGATCGCACCGCGCGGATCGCCGCTGCGCTGCCACGCCGCGACCGGGGCGGGGCCGTCGAGCGACAACTGGCCGTCGGAGACGAGGAAACCGGTGAGCACGGCGGTAATGCTCTTTGCCATCGACCAGCTGATCAGCTTGCTGTCCGGTCCAAAACCCGCACCATAGCGTTCGTAGACCGGTTCGCCGTCGCGGAGCACGTACAGCGCGCGGGTTTCCCCCACATCGTCCGCATCGACGAACAGCGCATCGGCCCGGGCCTTGATCGCGGGATCGAGGACGGGAAGCGCCTGCGAGGCTTCGACCGGCGCGACATCGTCGAGCGACGCGCCGAGTTTCGGCGCGGGCGATGCGGGAGCAATGGCGCCCTGCCCCGCCGCGTGCGTCAGCGACCAGCCCCCCAGCATCACGAGCGCGGCACTTGCCAGCATGGCTTTTTTCGTGATCATGGCTGCGGTGACTAACACCAACCCACCGGGCACGGCAACGCCCGACCCATTACCGCCCGCACCGACACCTTCGGCCCCGCCGCCCGAGGTGCCGAAGAAGCTGCGCGGCAGGCCGCGGCAGAGCCGCTGGGGCGGATGCCTGCCGTGGGTGCTGATCCTGCTCGCGCTGATGACGGTCTTCGCGATCTGGAAGTTCCCTTCGTTCAAGGCGCAGGCCGAACTCGGCTCCGCCTATGCTGCGCGAGTCGGTTGCTCATGCCGCTATGTCCAGGGCCGCAGCCTCGAAAGCTGCCAGAGCGATTTCGAACCGGGGATGGAGATGGTCTCGCTGGCCGAAGACACGGCGACGAAGACGATCACCGGCAGCGTACCGCTGCTCGCTTCGCGCAGCGCGCGTTTTGCCGATGCGAACGGCTGCCTGCTCAATCCGGCCGATTAGCGCCGATTAGCGCCGAGACGCGCCGCCACAAACGCGATCGCTGCCGGAACGCCGAAGACGAGCAAGCCGATCACCGCTTCCTCGGCCCAGCCATAGCCCGCGTAGAGCACGCCGACGAGCAGGTTGCCGATCGACACGATCAGCCATAACGAAAGGAACAGACGGGTCGCACACCGTGCGTCGCGGACGGCGAGGCGCAAGACGATCAGCAGGACAAGCCCCGCGAGCAGCATGACAGCCGTGTGTGACATTGGTCAGGCCTCCCCCTCGGTCATGATAGCCGAAGCGGAGCTGCGACGCCATTGTCCCGGCGACATGCCGAGCTTGCGACGAAACGCCGCGCACAGATGCGCATGACTGGAGAAGCCGGTAGCGAAAGCAATTTCGGCGACCGTCAGCGGCCGGTGCATCAGGAACCAGCATGCGCGACGGAGCCGCTGGTGCAGCACATATTGCGCCGGCGTGCGCCCTGTCGCACGCGTAAAATGGACGATCAGGCTGTTCACCGACATGCCCGCACGCGCCGCCATCTCGCGCGACGTCAGCGGCGCTTCGAGTCGCGTCTGAATGAACGCCAGCAGATCATCGATCCGCCGTGCGATGGCGCGCGGTTGGGCGGGTGACGTCATGCCGCCCAAGGTTTCGGCAAGCATCGCGACCAGCGCATCGGCAGCTTCGGCGTCGCCCGCCGTCAGTGCGCGAACGAGCGCAGCCATCGCGGGATCGTGATAGCCGGCGAGCGCCCGCGCGGTCGGTGGAACGGCCAATCGTTCGGACGGAATTTCGACCTCGATATAACGCACACCGCCGCCCTGCGCCGTCGCGCGATAGCTCTGCCCGGCGGGCGCTAGCCATATCTCGCCCGGCAATGGATCGCCGAGCGACGTGCGGCGGCCGTCGAGCCAGGTTTCCAGCCAGTGATAGCTTCCCGCCTCGTGCAGGATCAGCGCATGAACGTCGCGCTCGATCGTCCAGCTGGCAGGGCCCTCGATCCGCTTGACGATCGATGCCACCCTCAGTCCGCCCACTTCCATCGCGCGACTATGGCAAGTGTGGGAGAATCTGAAAGCCTGC